>CAZPQV010000026.1:0-8323 GCA_964588705.1 uncultured Chryseobacterium sp. | reverse complement strand
AAGTCTGAAACACATTCATTCCAAACAAGCAGCCAACGCTTGACCGTATTACATTGGGATTGTAAAAATCTACTTTTGCATCAGTAACAACGAGTGCATCAATTCCAAAAGCTTCGCAACTTCTTAAAATAGCACCAAGATTTCCCGGTTTTTCAACGCTTTCAACAACAATTACCGAGGCGTTTTCTTTAGGTTTGAATTCTTTTAGATCAGACTCTTTTGTTTTATAAATTCCGATAATACCTTCGGAAGTTCCCCGATAAGCAATCTTTTCATAAACCTTTTCAGAAACAAAATTGATTTTGCCTTTTGGAAATTCCTCATTGAAAATATTTTCACAAATAAAAAATTCTATGGCCTCGAAACCAAATTTCTGCGCACGTTCGTTTTCCTGTTTTCCTTCTACAATGAAAACGCCGGCTTTCTTGCGGTCCGAATTTTTGGTTAAAAGTCGTGTGAGGTTTTTTATTTTTTCGTTTTGGAAACTTTCGATATTCATAAATGATGGATGATAAACGATGAATGTGGAGAGCGTTGCTATTCTTCAGAAAAATCAATTTCAGGTTTGGAATTTTCAATCAGACTTGAGGGTAATTCTTTTTTGTTTTTAATGCCCAACTGTTTCATTTTTTGGGTTTGCGTAATCAGATTGTCGCGACCTTCTGAAAGCTGTTTGTAGGCATCGGTGTACGAGGATTTCGCCTGATCGATATTCTTGCCGACTTTCTCTAAATTTTCAACAAAACTTACAAATTTGTCGTAGAGTTTCGCGCCACGTTCTGCAATTTCCATAGAGTTGCGGTTCTGGTATTCGCGCTTCCACAAATCGGCGATTAATTTCAAGGAAGTGATTAAATTGCTTGGATTCAACAATAAAATTCGTCTTTCATATGCGAAATTCCACAAATTTTGGTCGGTCTGCATCGCCGCAATATAAGCCGGTTCACTTGGAATGAACATCATTACAAAATCCAAAGATTTTCCGTAATCATCATACGCTTTTTGTGAAAGTTGGATGATGTGGTTTTTTACGGAATTCAAATGTTGGGTCAGTTTCATCTGATAAACTTCCGCATCGGTTTCATCAACCAATTCGGTGAAGGCCGTCAAAGAAACTTTGGAGTCTATGATGACGTTTCTTTCGTCCGGATATTTCACCACAGCATCGGGACGCATTTTTTTACCTGAAAATTCAGAAAATAAGACCTTGTTGTCTTCATCCGTTAACTGATGTTCAAGGAAATATTCTCTGCCTTTTACCAAACCTGATTTTTCTAAAATGCTTTCGAGAATCATTTCGCCCCAGTTTCCCTGCGTTTTGCTTTCGCCTTTCAGCGCACGCGTAAGTTTTTTTGCGTCTTCTGAAATCTGCTGATTGAGTTGTGCGAGTTCCTTTACTTTTTCGCCGAGAGAGAAACGTTCTTTGGCTTCTTTGTCGTAGGTTTCGTTGACTTTATTTTTTAATTCAACAATTTTTTCCTGAAACGGTTCGAGAATGGTTTTCAGGTTTTGCTGATTCTGTTCGGTGAATTTGGTGGTTTTTTCTTCTAAAATTTTATTGGCAAGATTCTGAAATTCAACTTTTGCCACTTCCTGCATTTTTTCGATTTCTTCTTTTTGGGAATCGAGGAGTTTTTGCAGGTTTTCGTTCTGAGCGGATAGTTCAGATTTTACTGCGATTAAATTCTGTTTTTCGGTTTGAAGTTCTTTAATTTCGGAAGTTTGATTCTGATTAATCTGAATTTGTTCTTCGATTTTGCGATTCTGCAAATCGTTTTCGGCAGTGATTTTGGCAAATTCATTTTTTAGATCATTCAGAATATCATTTTGTAGCTGATTGGTTTGTTTTTCATTCTGATAATGAGAATCGAGTTCAGAAATTTTAAGTTTTGAATTTTCTAAATCCGAATTTGTTCTGATGAAATTACTGTTCAGCTCATCAAAATCTTTGCGCGGAACATTGGCGGATTTCAGTGCAAAATATAAAATAACGGCGCCTAGAATTGCACCGAAAACTAAACCGATTAACAGAGAAGTGGTTTCCATTTTTCAAAAATAACGAAATCTGAATAATGGATTATGATTTGTTGAAAACTTATTTTTCTATAAACTTTCCCCGTGTTGTGAGCGGTCTAGGCCTTCCATCTCATATTCCTCATTAACGCGTAAAGGCGTGATTAGATTGGTGATGTAAAGCAATAGGTAAGAGCCGAAAAATGCAAATGCGGAAATGCCAACCAGTGCAATAATATGCTTTATAAATAAATGAAATTGACCATAAAACAGTCCTTGTTCTACTACGGCCGAATTGATCGATGAACTTGCGAATACAGCTGTAAGAACCATACCGGTTAAACCGCCAACGCCGTGACACGGGAAAACATCCAAAGTGTCATCAATATTGGTCTTGGAACGAAGATGAACCATAAAACTGCTAACTGTTGCCGCCACAATACCAATTAAAATAGAATGTGGAACGGTAACGTACCCCGCAGCAGGAGTTATGGCAACCAATCCCACAACAGAACCAATGCAAACGCCCATTGCGGAAATTTTTTTGCCATTTATTTTTTCTAAAAAACCCCATGAAATTGCAGCTGCAGCAGATGCGACTGTGGTATTTACAAAAGCTTGCACTGCAATAGTTCCGGAGTTCATTGCTGAACCTGCGTTGAAGCCAAACCAACCGAACCAAAGCAATGAGGTTCCTAAAATTACATATGTTATTCTGCTGGGTTCGTGTATTTTTTCCTTTCTTTCCTTTAAAAATATAGCTCCTGCCAAAGCTGCCCAACCTGCACTCATATGTACAACCGCACCGCCTGCGAAATCTAAAATTCCGTATCTGAACAAAATTCCGTCAGGATGCCATACCATATGAGCCAATGGTGAGTAAATAAAAATTGAAAACAAGGTAATGAATAGGATGTAGCCCCAAAACCGAATTCTCTCTGCAAATGCACCCGAAATGAGAGCTGGTGTGATTACTGCAAACTTCATTTGGAAAACCGCAAACAGTAAAAAAGGAATTGTAGGAGCTAAAGGCCATGCTGTTTTAGTGTCAACATTATTAAAGAATAAATAGGGCAAAGGATTTCCTATGATTCCTCCCAAGCTTGGACCAAATGACAGTCCGAAGCCTACAATTACCCAAATTACAGAAATTATTGCCATTGCAATAAAGCTCTGAAGAATGGTGCTGATAACATTTTTCTTTCTCACCATTCCACCATAGAAAAAGCCAAGACCCGGAGTCATTATTAGAACCATTGCCGAAGAAAGCAGCATCCAAGAAATATCAGCACTGCTAAAATTTGAAGAGCTTTTAATCACAGTGTTGGGGCTAAAAGTGAATATCTCTGCAAAAAGGCAAAACAACGCTACAGTTGCAAGTATGATAGTTAAAGTCAATTTTTCCTTCATTTAATTAAAAAATTTAAGCAATATTAATAAAAAAAAATACAATAACCCCTAATTATATAGGGGTTATTTTTATAATTTATTAAATTACTATAAAATAATATATTAAATAAGGGGGGGGTAATCATAATTTTTCTTTTTGGATTTTTTCGTGATATTTCAAATGCATTGGAATTGCAGCCGAACCGTACCATGGCAGAATTTCAACATCAAAAATTCCATTCTTAATGGTAGGATCGCCTTGAAGTAAAGTTTTCGCTTCGTCTTCAGTTTTTACATCCAACAGAAAAATTCCGCGATAGCCGAGATCGTTTTTGGTGGAGAAAGGACCTGCCATTTTCAGTTTGCCGGATTTTTCCATTTCAGCCATATTAGAGAAGTGTCCTTTGAAAAGCTCTGCTCTTTCGGCTTTATCAGTGATTTTAGAATCGTTCGGACCAGTTTTCAGAATGACCAACATGTAGGATTTCATTCCCATTTTATCAGCGCCTAATGAATCTGCTAATTTTTGATCAAAGGTTTGCGCTTGGGAAAATTCTTTTCCACTATCTCCAGGTTTTCCGTCCTGTCCTTTTGTGCTGATAACGCAGGAGGAAAGTGTGAATGATAACAGTATAAATGCAAATAAATATTTCATATTGATATTTTTAAGACTCTGCGTAAACTCAGTGAACTTTGTTTTAGATTAATCCTTGATTCTCAAAAACTCCTTCGCCAGTTCGATCATTTTTGGATCGCCGGTGTATTTTCCTCTTTCGTCAGATAGTTTTACAGTTGGAATCCATTCGCCGTTATCGGCTTGAACGCCAATCATTTTCATCACAATATTCATAGGTTTTAAACCGACATCATTGGTTAGGTTGGTGCCAATTCCGAAAGAAATTCCGATTCTTCCTTTGCAATGATTGGTGATGGCTTCTACCTTTTCCAGATTAAGTCCGTCCGAAAAAATAATGTATTTGAATAATGGATTGATGCCGTGTTTTTCGTAGTGCTCAATGGTCATATCTGCAAATTCCAGAGGATCGCCGCTGTCGTGACGAACGCCGTCAAATAGTTTCGCAAACTTTTTATCAAACTGCTGAAAGAAAACTATGGTGGTATAAGTATCGGAAAGTGCCACTCCCAAATCACCGCGATAGACATCTACCCAATGCTCCAGTGCAAGACCGTTGGCCATTTTGAAACCGTATTCGGCTGCGTGAAACATAAACCATTCATGGGCGTGCGTTCCGATGGGTTTTACACCGTGTTTCATCGTAAAATGAACATTTGAACTTCCGATAAAATTTGAATTTCCATTTTTTAACAATGCAGAAACTACCAAATCGTGCACTTTGTACGAATGTCTTCTACGGGTGCCAAATTCAGCAAAAGTAACGCCGAGTTCGTTCAGTTTTTGCGATTTCTGAAGTGTGGTTTCGATGACGGTTTCGTTGCTGTCGCGCTCCATATGATTCATTTCGTAATGCAGTTCGGAAATGAGCGCCAAAAGTGGAACTTCCCACAAAATTGTTCTGTACCACAAACCTTCGGCATAAACTTTCAAATCATTTCCGTTTTGTTGAATATGAACTTCGCTTGGGTCGTAATGAAAACCTTCAAGAAAATCCAGGTAAGGTAAATCGATATAAGGGCAGGTTACGCGCAGGTATTCCTTTTCTTCTTTGGTAAGTTTCAGTTCGGCCATCGCATTAACTGCTTTTCTGAGCTCAACATCAAAGCCCTCTGGGAAATGGTGTTTCCCACGGTTGATGAATTCGTATTTCACCCTTTGTGTTGGGAACAGTTTCACCACGGCATTTTGCATGGTGATTTTATAGAAGTCGTTATCGAGAATGGAGTTGAGGCGAACTGTTGACATTTTCACTATTATATATAAGGTGTAAAAAACAAATTTAAACAAACGGAAACAAAAAATCGTCCAAAAGACGGACGATTTTCTGATAGTATATATGGAAAGTTTATTTTCCTAAGTAGGCGCTGTACATCCAAACTTCTTTTTCCTGCTCGGTAATGTAGTCGCTCATTTGGGAGTTGGTACCTTCGTCACCGGCTTCATCCGTGATGTCGAGAAGTTCGCGCTGAAGTTCAATCACTACCTTGAAAGAAGAAAGAATATTTTCCACGGCTTTTGTTCCGTCGCTCACTTCCTTGCTTTCTTTGATGGTTGCCAACTCGAGGTAATCGGTGTAATTGTGGTTTGGCGTTGCTCCTAAAGTAAGAATTCTTTCAGCAATTTCATCGATTTTAAGAAACAGATTGTTATAAAGTTCCTCAAATTTTGGGTGAAGCGTAAAGAACTGATCTCCTTTGATATTCCAGTGTGCACCTCTCGTGTTCTGATAAAAGATGGAATAATTGGCTAATAATACGTTCAGTTTCTCTGAAATTTTTGTGCAGTCGGCAGCTTTCAGGCCGATAATATTGGTGTTTTTCATAATCAATTTATATAGTGCAAATTTACAAAGATTTTATCTATTATAAAAATTATTATTAATTGAAATAATCTATTTAGCAAATTAAACAGTCACCATTTATTTTATTTTGTCAATCGCTGTTCTTACTTTTAGAATATCCGGATGTTTCCCTTTACATTCCTGCACATCCTCGGAAGAAATTGGTTTAATGAAATTATTGAAGTCTTCGCAGTTTTTAAATATATTAAACTGCTTTTTCTGTATATCCCAGATAATGCCACGGTTTGTATTTACTGAACTGCCTTTGGCAGATCCAGCGTAGCCGCCCATTAGAATTCCGGAGCCAATTCCGGCGAACGCTTTGCCCCAGTTGTTTCCCAAGAGAGCTTCTGCATAAAGATAGTTGCTGCCGCCGTTAGTTACTCGTACAAATAGATTTGGATAATCGGGATGCTGTCCGCGATCTTCTTTTTCTCGGTTTTTAATAATCTGACCTATATTAAAATAGAGAATTCCGTTTTGTACAACTGCGAAGACATTTCTTATTCTGGTTTTCGTTTCAGCATTTACGAAAAAGGCAGATGTTTCCAGTTCTGATGCTTGAGTTCTGTAATAGCCGTCTGTGGGATTCTGTGGTTTCAGTTCCGGATTGCTCGAAGGAGTTTTATTTAAAAATTCCTCCATCGTTGCGTAAATCCCTTTTGGATAGTCAACTCTTTAGATTTTGGCTTTTGCAGATGCAGTTCTTTCTTCGTCGGGAACTATTTCCATTTCTTCAATAGATTTAATCATTCCTTCGTAGAGTTCACCATCTTCTTCGTTGGTAACATTATGAAAATAAGCCTTGTTTTCTTCCCATGTAAGGTCTTTGAATTTTATTTTGTAACCGTTTACCAAAGTAATTTCGCCCGGTAGAATATCTTTCCTTTCTAATTGAGCGAATACCAATACATTAAATAAAATTGCAAGCAAAAGATAAAGTTTAGACATATATTGAATAGTTTGTTCAAATATAAATTTTCCATACTTGCCGAACAATATGATTTATAACAAATTAGATTTAAAAAATATTTAACAGCACATATTTGCCAGTAAAAAATAATTACGTACTTTTGCACCCTAAAATAAAAAGCAATTAAATGCCTACTATTCAACAATTAGTTAGAAAAGGAAGAGCCACACTTGCCAAGAAGAGCAAATCGGCTGCCCTTGAAAGCTGTCCACAAAGACGAGGTGTATGTACGAGAGTATATACTACTACACCTAAGAAACCTAACTCTGCACTTAGAAAAGTTGCAAGGGTAAGACTTTCTAATGGTAAAGAAGTCAACGCTTATATCCCGGGCGAAGGACACAATCTTCAGGAGCACTCGATAGTATTGGTACGTGGCGGAAGGGTGAAAGACCTACCGGGAGTACGTTATCACATCGTAAGAGGAGCACTGGATACTGCTGGTGTAAACGGAAGAACTCAGAGAAGATCCAAGTATGGAGCTAAGAGACCAAAACCAGGACAAGCTGCTGCAACAGGAAAGAAAAAGTAATCATTAATTATTAAGAAACGAAACAATGAGAAAGACAAAAGCGAAAAAAAGACCGTTGTTACCGGATCCGAAATTTAATGATCAGCTGGTAACGAGATTCGTAAACAACCTTATGCTTGACGGTAAAAAGTCAATCGCATTCAAAATTTTTTACGATGCACTTGATGTGGTAGAAAATAGAAAAGGAGACAACGAGAAGTCGTCTCTTGAAATCTGGAAAGATGCCCTTACCAACGTAATGCCTCACGTAGAGGTGCGTTCAAGAAGAGTAGGTGGTGCCAACTTCCAGATTCCAATGCCAATTCGTGCCGACAGAAAAATTTCTATGGCAATGAAATGGTTAATTAAATATGCAAAAGCAAGAAACGACAAATCTATGGCGTTGAAACTTGCTGCAGAAATTATCGCTGCATCTAAAGAAGAAGGTGCTGCTTACAAAAAGAAATCTGATACTCACAAAATGGCAGAAGCTAACAAAGCATTCTCACACTTTAAATTCTAATCTGAAATGGCAAGAGATCTTAAATACACAAGAAATATTGGTATTGCCGCTCACATCGACGCTGGTAAGACAACCACGACAGAAAGAATTTTATTTTACACCGGAAAAACTCATAAATTGGGTGAAACTCACGAAGGTTCTTCACAAATGGACTGGATGGAGCAGGAAGCTGAAAGAGGGATTACAATCCAGTCTGCAGCAACGACCTGTAAATGGGTTTTCCCAAGAGTTGACGGGAAGCCGACTGCAGATGCTAAAGAGTATCACTTCAACATTATCGATACACCGGGGCACGTTGACTTTACGGTAGAGGTAAACAGATCATTAAGAGTACTTGACGGTCTTGTATTCCTTTTCTCTGCGGTTGACGGTGTTGAGCCTCAGTCTGAAACCAACTGGAGACTTGCGGACAACTACAAAGTTGCACGGATGGGATT
>CAZPQV010000025.1:0-30138 GCA_964588705.1 uncultured Chryseobacterium sp. | reverse complement strand
CTGGTTTCCGGAGATACCAATATCATTTCCAAAATCAGCGGTATTGTAAACCAGAAATTTGTGGAGGTAGGTTCTGTTGTTGGTGCAGGAACGCCGATTGTTGAAGTAGTGGATATTTCAGCAGTAAAACTGAAAGTGGATGTGGACCAGTCTTTGGTAACACAGCTTTCCCTTGGAAATACGGTAAAAGTTCAGCCCGATGTTATTGAAGGCGATTTGGATGGAAGAATCACTTTCATCGCACCTTCCGCTTCAGGAGCTTTGAAATTCCCGGTGGAAATTACCGTTCCGAATTCTTTCAACAAACTGAAAGCAGGAATGTACGGAACTGCAACCTTCAACAGAGCCGGAACTGCCAATGTGCTTACTGTTCCGCGTGAAGCGTTTGTAGGAAGTGTGAGCGATAATACCGTTTTTGTGGTTCGTGACAACACAGCTTATTTAACCAAAGTTCAGAGTGGAATGAACTACGGCAACAAAGTGGAAATCGTGAGCGGACTGAAAGCCGGAGATGTTGTAGTAACCAGCGGACAGATCAACCTTCTGGACAAAACCAAGATCAGAATCCTAAAATAATCATCACTAACAGTACCAAATGAAATTAGCAGAAGTATCGATAAAACGACCAAGTTTGGTCATCGTAGTGCTTGCACTGATGATTATTGGCGGGCTTTTCAGCTACTCGCAGCTGAGTTATGAGCTCATCCCGAAATTCGAGGTAAAAGTAGTGTCGGTAGCAACCGTTTATCCGGGAGCATCGCCGGCGGAAGTGGAAAATACCGTTTCCCGAAAAATAGAAGATGCGGTTTCTCAGCTGGAAGGCGTGAAGAAAATCATGAGTAAATCGTATGAAAGTTTATCGGTGGTGATTATTGAATTTAATGATCAAACCGATGTAGATTATGCTTTGAACGACGCTCAGCGGAAAATCAACACCATCCGCTCCGAACTTCCTGATGATATCGACGAGCCGTCGCTGCAGCAGTTCTCTTTGGACGATATGCCGATTATTTCGATGGGTGTAACCGCGAATCTTACGGAAGGCGAACTCTACGATCTGATTGACCAGAGAATTCAGCCGGAGCTTTCCAGAATTCCTGGTGTGGCACAGGTAAATATTATTGGTGGACAGGAAAGAGAAATCCGTATCAACCTGGATCAGAACAAACTTCAGGGTTACGGTTTAACGATTCCGCAGGTTCAGCAGGTGATTGCCATGTCGAACCTTGATTTCCCGACCGGTAACCTTAAAACAAGAGAAAATTCCACGCTGATCCGTCTTTCCGGAAAAATTACTTCAGTAGATCAATTGAGAAACCTGACCATTTCATCCAACAACGGACAGAATATTCGACTTTCTGATATCGCTGAAGTTCAGGATACCCAGAAAAAAGTAGATAAAATTGCCCGGATCGATCAGGACAACACAATTATGCTTCAGGTGGTAAAACAAACCGAAGCCAATGCCGTGGAAGTTTCGGAGTTGGTTCAGGAGAAAATTGTAAGTGTTCAGGAGCAGTATAAAGCGCAGAACGTAAATCTGGAAATTGCGAACGATACCTCCATTTTCACCGTGGAAGCAGCGAATGCAGTAATTAAAGACTTACTGATTGCAATTGCACTCGTTGCATTTGTGATGCTGTTCTTCCTGCATTCATTCCGAAATGCTTTGATCGTAATGGTAGCCATTCCAACGTCCTTGATTGCAACATTCATCGGAATTTATCTGTTGGGTTACAGTTTGAACCTGATGTCACTACTTGGTTTATCCCTCGTGGTTGGTATTCTGGTGGACGATGCGATTGTGGTTATTGAAAACATTCACCGCCACATGGAAATGGGCAAAGGAAAAGTGCGTGCTGCGTACGACGGTGCCAAGGAAATCGGGTTTACCGTAGTGGCGATTACCATGGTAATTGTGGTGGTATTCCTGCCGATTGCACTAAGTACAGGTATGGTTTCTAACATCATCAAACAGTTTGCGATGGTGGTGGTGATTGCGACTTTACTTTCCTTATTGGTATCATTCTCCGTCGTTCCTTGGCTGTTCTCCAGATACGGAAAACTGGAGGTGATGAGCAACAAAACCTTTTTCGGAAAAATCATTCATAAATTTGAGGACGGACTATCGTGGTTTACGCGCCGGGTTGAAGGTTTACTGAAATGGAGTCTTGCGAGCGCCAAAAATATTATCATTACTTTCTTTATCACCTTTTTACTGTTTGTAAGTGCAATTGCGTTGGTGGCGATGGGTTACATCGGTTCCGATTTCTTCCCGGGCAATGACAAAGGTGAATTTTTGGTTCAGCTGGAATTACCTAAGGATCAAGCGATTGAACAAACCAACTTTGTGACACAGCGAGCAGAAAAATTCTTAGCCAAAAGACCTGAAATTTCCAGAATGATTACGTCTGTAGGGCAGGTTTCCGGAGGAATGGGAGCAATGCAGAGTACCGGATATAAGTCCGAAATCAATGTAAAAATTGAAGATAAATCGATATTGGGTGAGCCGACAAAAGTGTACGCAGCCCGTTTGAAAAGAGATCTTGAAAAAGAATTGGTTGGCGTAAAAGTAACCACGGTTCCTGTAGGATTTATGGGTGCGGAGATGGCGCCGCTGCAGTTAACCGTTGTTGGTCCAACGCTGGAAGATGTAATGTCTTATGCCAATGATGCGATGGAAACTTTGAGAACCATCGACGGTGCTTCCGAAATCAAACTGAGTGTTGAAGAAGGAAATCCGGAAATCGCAGTTTCTGTAGACCGTGATAAAATGGCAATGCTTGGGCTGAATGTTGCAACCGTAGGACAAACGCTGAGAACTGCTTTCAGTGGTGATACTGATAATAAGTTCAGAACCGGAAGCAACGAATACGATATCAATATTATTTTGGATGAAGCATTCAGAACCAGCATCGACGATGTTAGAAATATTGAATTCATCAATCCGCAGGGACAGAGAGTACAGCTGGCACAGTTTGCTGACATCAATTATTCTTCCGGTCCGGCTTTACTGGAAAGGTACGACCGTTCTCCATCTGTAACCGTTCAGGCACAGGTGGTTGGTAAAACTACCGGTACAATTGCCGGAGAATGGGAAGAAAAATTGGCCGATGTTAAGAAACCTGCAGGAGTATCCTGGGTTTGGGGCGGAAATATGGAAAACCAAAGTGAAGGTTTCGGAACTTTGGGAATCGCGTTGCTTGCTGCCGTTATGTTGGTGTACATGATTATGGTGGTGCTTTACGACGATTTCGTGAAACCGTTTATCGTACTGTTCTCCATTCCGCTGTCGTTTATCGGTGCACTTTGGGCTTTGGCTTTAACCAATCAGTCGCTGAATATATTCACCATTCTCGGAATCATCATGTTGATTGGTCTCGTGGCGAAAAACGCAATTCTATTGGTAGATTTTGCAAACCACAGACACAGTGCCGGAGAAACCATCAAGAATGCACTGATTCAGGCGAACCACGCGCGTCTTCGTCCGATTTTGATGACGACTATTGCGATGGTATTCGGGATGCTTCCGATTGCTTTGGCAACCGGAGGTGCTTCAGAAATGAACAACGGACTGGCCATCGTCATTATCGGTGGATTGCTTTCCTCACTGTTCCTGACACTGATTATCGTTCCGGTAGTGTATTTAATCGTAGTTCGAATTGAAGACCGTTATTTCGGTCACGAAAAAGTTGATTACGAAAAAGAAATGACCGCCGATTACGAGCACATTCATCCTGAAAATGAAATTCAGTTTTAGATAATCATCAATTATATAACCTTGAAAGCCCTTTCAGAATTCTGAAAGGGCTTTCTTTTTATTACAATAGGAGTTGGAAATTTTTAATATTCAGTATAAATCAAATTTTCAATTCTCCATTCTCCATTTTCAATTGGTATACGCCTGAAAAGCTTCCTCCAAACTCTCAAACTTTCCTTTGAACTCATCAATCGGCGAATCCATCACAATATTTCCCTCGTGAATAAGAATAACGCGTGAACACAGCGCTTCCACTTCCTGCATTATATGAGTGGATAAAATAACAGTTTTCTCTTTGCCAATTTCTCGAATGACATTTCTGATTTCAATAATCTGATTCGGATCCAAACCGTTGGTCGGTTCGTCAAGAATCAGTAAATCAGGTTGATGGAGAATCGCTTGCGCCAATCCTACACGTTGTTTGTAACCTTTTGAAAGTTGTCCGATTTTTTTTGAACGTTCTGGTGTAATGCCTACTAAATCGATGACTTCAAAAACTCTGTCGCTGGAAATTTTATGAATATCTGCCACATACTGAAGGTATTCCTTTACATACATCTCATTATAAAGCGGATTGTTTTCCGGCAGAAAACCGATGTTTTTCTTTACTTCAATTTGGTTTTGGGTGATATCTTTTTCATTAAAAAGAATCTGTCCTTCTTCAATTTTCAAAACTCCTGTGATGGATTTCATCAGGGTAGATTTTCCGGCACCGTTGGGACCAAGCAAACCAATGATTTCATTTTTATCAATACGGATGTTAATGTTGTTGAGGGCAGTTTGCTCACGGAATTTTTTAGTAAGATTTATGATTTGAAGAGACATTGTCCGAAATATATTATTTGGTAAAAATAAAATAAAAAAAGGAAACTTCTGATGAAATTTCCTTTGTGAACGCGGAAGGAGTCGAACCCTCAACCTTCAGAGCCGTAATCTGACGCTCTATCCAATTGAGCTACGCGTCCAGTCGTTTTACGGTTTGCAAATATAGCACTTTTTTGTTTTCTTTGAAATATGAAAACCAAATTATTCGCAGTTCTTGTATTTTTATTTCTAATTTCCTGCAAAAAAGAAGTTGATCAAATTACTACAGATTGGCAAAAAATTTCGGAAAGAGTTCAGTTTAAGGAAGATGGAGATGTTTTGCTTCTCAAATCCGGGAAGTTTAATTATGAAATTCCTCATTCGAAATTACCCTATAAAAAAGTGGTTTTATTGAATGCAAGTTTGCTAGGATACTATCTGGAGCTTGGAATTGAAAACCAAATTGCAGGAATTTCAAGTCCGGAATACATTTATTCTGAAAAAATTCTGAAAATGATTGCAGACGGAAAAATTGAAAACGTGGGCAACGAACAGAAATATATGGTTGAAAAAATAATTGCTTTGAAGCCGGATGCCGTGCTTACCAATCATATCGCAAGTTTTGAGAACACTTATGATTTATTAAAGAAAAACGGGATAGAAGTTGTTTTTTTGGATGAATATCTTGAACAGAATCCGTTGGAAAAATCTGCATATCTTAAGGTTTTTGGGAAGCTCTTTGGTAAGGACAAAGCTTCTGTAGTACGTTTTAATGAAATCCAATCTTCCTATGATTCATTAAAAAAATCTGTTCAGAATGTTGAGGCAAAACCCATAGTTTTAACGAATGAAATGTATGGCGGACAATGGTTTATGCCCGGTGGAAAAACACAGTTTGCAAACTTCATAAAAGATGCCGGCGCTGATTATATTTTACAGGACAATTCTGAAGAAAAAGCGGTTCCATTGAGTTTTGAAGAGGTTTTGGTAAAATCAGAAAAAGCAGAATTTTGGGTGAACGCAGGAAATCATAAAACCAAAAACGGAATGTTGGCCATCAACCCAAATTATTCGAAAATGAAGGTTTTTAAGGAAGGAAAAATATATTCAATCACCGGTCGCGAAAGAGACAAAGCCAATGATTTTTTCGAAAGTGGCGTAGTGCGCTCAGATCTTGTTTTGAAAGATTATATCAAGATTTTTCATCCTGAACTTTTACCAAACGATTCACTTACGTATTTAAAGGAACTGAAATAGTCGGTTTAATCTTTAATCCTTATTTTTGCACTGATTTCATCGGCATTTTATGTGGAAATTCATCAAAAAACTGATATACTTTATCATCATCCTGAACATTCTTGGTATTGTTGCAGGACGTTTTTTCAATCCGCCAATTACCATTACGCAGATTGGAGGGATTTTCAAATATGGAAAACTTCAGCGTGATTATATTTCATCCGAAGAAATGGGAAATCATGTGAAAAGAGCTGTGATTGCTGCGGAAGATCAAAAGTTTTTTGTGCATAAAGGCTTCGATTATGACCAAATTGAGAAAGCCATAAAACAGAGTGAAAGCGGTAAAAGATTGCGTGGTGGCAGCACTATTTCGCAACAAACTGCAAAAAATATTTTCCTTTGGCAGGGAAGAAGTTGGATAAGAAAAGGTTTGGAAGCGGTCTATACGTTTATTATCGAAACGGTTTGGGGAAAAGACGTCATCCTTGAACGTTACCTGAATTCCATTGAAATGGGGCAGGGCGTTTTCGGGGTGGAAGCTGCATCTGAATATTATTTTGGCAAGAGTGCTAAAAATCTTACGAAAAGTGAAGCCGCGTGGATTGCCGCAGTTTTGCCAAGTCCACAGAAATACGATCCTAAAAATCCTTCATCTTATCTGAAAAGACGCCACAACTGGATTCTTCGTCAAATGAATAATATTGCTCTACCATAACCAACATCTATGAAATTCTTCAATCAAAATAAAATCGGTTTTGACAGCATTCTGCGAAAATATTTCAGTTTCCGGAATGAGACAAAATCATTGGATACTTTGGGCGAAGTTTTTCGGGGAATAAAGCGGGCGAATTTTTCTGAAGTCCTCGAATTTTTGAGAGAAAATGAAGATATTGCGGAGAATCTTGGATATTATATCCGAAATCTTTTTGACGAGAAACCTTTCAATCTTTCTTTAACTGAAGCGAATATCCTTTCGGAAAACGGTTTCCTTTCTGAATTCAGAAAACGTGCTTTGGATACGGTTTTACCACCGGTTGAAAACGAAAATTCGATTTGGTTTCTGGTTGATTATATATCGGTTTTACCAGGAAATGATTTGAAGTTTCTCGAAAATATTCCTGAGGATGAACTAAGTGAATTATTCCGGCTTTTAAGGATTGATGAATTTATTACGCAAAAGAAAGTAAAAAACGAGATTCTTTTTTCTGCCAATATCCTGATTGGACGAGCAGCAGGTAATGCTTTGGAAACCAATGTAATGAATATGGTTCCGGAGTATAAGAATTATAATAATCCGTTCCTTGCACTGCAGGAAGAAATAAAAATTCTCACTGAAAAATTCTGGAAGGATCCCGATTTTGTTTTAACAACAAAGGATGAGGTTTATAAGCAAATTAGAATCTATACTACTCAATGTCTGAAGTTTGTAGATACCGCTTTTAAAAATACCTCCAAATACGGAATTACAGGAAAGATTAATCAGTCGCTGCTTAAAATTAAACAGCAAATCAACAGGATTTCTGAGATTATCAACCTGCTGAAACTGGATTCCGAAGAGGATAAAGTGATAAACTCTAAAAATTTGATTTTCAAAATTTTAGAGTACAAATCCCATAAAAATAATATTTCAGAGCTTTTTGATGACAGTACACGGTTGATGTCTCATCTCATCACCAGTCACACTGCCGAAACCGGAACACATTACATTACTTCAACACGAGGCGAGTACTGGAAAATGTTTTTGAAAGCATCGGGTGGTGGGATTATTGTTGGAGCACTCTGTATTCTGAAATTGCTCTATGGTTCAGCTCCAGGAAGCGATTTTTCGCATGCGTTTATGTATGCGTTCAATTACGCGATGGGCTTTATCATGATTTATCTGATGGGTTATACGCTTGCGACAAAACAGCCGGCAATGACAGCTTCTACGATGGCAAAAGTGCTTTCGGAAGGCGATAATACTCAGAAAAATTATGTGGATTTTGCCCATCTGATTTCCAAACTTTTCCGTAGCCAGTTTGTGGCGTTTATGGGAAACGTTCTTTTGGCGTTTCCGGTGTCGCTGGCATTGATCTACGGTTTGGATGTTTTATTTAACCAAAATTTCGCATCAGATAAAGCCAATACACTGCTACGTGACCTCAATCCGGTTGAATCAAAAGCGTTGTTCCATGCTAGTATTGCTGGTTTTTATCTGTTCGTTTCGGGGCTGATTTCGGGTAATGTTGGGAACAATTCGGTATATTATCAGATGCCGGCAAGAATTGCCAAAAATCCAATACTGAAGCGTTTGGTAGGTGAAAATGCCGCGAGATCGCTTTCGAGATATTATGCAAGAAACTGGGCCGGAATTATTTCTAATTTCTGGTTTGGTATTTTCCTGGGTGTTACAGGACCGATTGGTAATTTTCTTGGTTTGGATTTGGATATCCGACACATTACTTTTGCCGCTGGTAACTTTGCAATCGGACTTTACGGCAAAGGATTCGCGGTTGGACTTTCCACATTCCTGATTTGTTTTGTAACTGTTTTCTTAATTGGATTTTTCAATTTTTTAGTGAGTTTCGGTCTTTCAATGGCGTTGGCTCTCCGCTCCAGAAAAATAAATTTTGGAGAAGTAAAAGAGATTATCCGTGAGATTTTCAGATACTTTTATAAAAATCCACTTCGTTTCTTCTTTCCAATCCGTTCTACGGAGCTCGATGTAAGGGCAAAAGAAATGGTGGATACAGCTTCTACAAAATCTTCAGATCGCTAAATTTTTCTTCACCAAACTCGTCTTGAAATTTTTTGAGATAAAACGTTTTTCTCATTCTGAAATCGTTTTTAAGCAAAGGAGATTTCACACGTATTTCAATAATTCCGTTGTTTAGATTGACGCTTTCAATCTCTTCATAAAGATCATGAGACAGATATTCTTTAAGAAAATCTTTTACTTCAAAAGCCAGTAATTTATGCTCAAAACCGTGAATTCTTGCGAATGATTTCACAAGTTCTGAAGACTGAAATTCTCTTTTTTTTCTTTTCATTGTTATGTTATCACGAATTCACTACTTAAAAAATTCGTGAATAAGTGGCTATTTAATTTCAAAAATTTTCGATTCCTCATTAATCCTTTTCACCACAGCTTCCGTCCTTTCTTTATGAGTATCGGTAATGAACATTTGCCCGAATTTTTCCTGATTGATTAATGAAATCAGTTGTGACACCCGATTGTCATCCAGTTTATCGAAAATGTCGTCCAAAAGTAAGATTGGATTTTTCCCGGTGAGTTCTTTTATTCTTTTAATTTGAGCTAATTTCAATGAGATTAAGAACGATTTCTGCTGTCCTTGCGATCCGGTTCTTTTGATGAGATTGTCGTTCATTTCAAACAGTAGATCATCTTTGTGCACGCCTGAAGAGGTGTAGGTGAGCATTCGGTCTTTTTCCAGATTTTCTTTCAGTAGATGTTCCATTGAAATTTCGGATAAATCGGATGAGTATTTCACCGAAACCGTTTCTTTTCCACCCGAAATAATCTCATAAAAATGCTGAACTACAGGATCCAACTGCTCTACAAACTCCCTTCTTTTGTGGTAAATTAAGTTGCCAAATCTACTCAGTGGTTCATCATAAATCTCAAGCGATGCAAGATCGTAAGTTCTGTTTTTCTGGAAATATTTCAGCAGCGCATTCCTTTGTTTCAGTGTTTTCTGATATTGAATGATATTGAAAAGATATTCTGAATCGGTCTGCGAAATCATCGCATCCAGGAATTTTCTGCGACTTTCACCGGAATCTGAAATCAGATTGGAGTCGTAAGGCGAAATCATCACACTTGGCAAAAACCCAATATGATCGGCCAATCTTTCGTAGATTTTATCATTCTTTTTAATGATTTTTTTGCTGTCTTTCGGCTGCTGAATTTTAATGATATTATCCTTTTCTCCATCATTGATTTTTGACTCTATGGAGAAAAACTCTGAGTTGAAGAGAATATTGTTCAAATCTGAATTTCCAAGGAAACTTTTTCCCACCGAAAGATAGTGCAACGCATCTAGAACATTGGTTTTTCCAACACCATTATTGCCTACAAAACAATTGATTTGTGGTGAAAAATCAAAGGATTTATGAGGATGATTTTTAAAATTGATGATGGAGAGTTGGTGGATAATCATCGGTTAAGATTTTTGAAAAAATTCAGTAATTTCTCAGGATTCTGCATTGTATCCCAAATAAGCAAAATATCTATAGAGGATTCTGAAATTTTATAAATTAAATAATAGTCTTTGATTAATTTTCCCTGGTAATAACTTTCAGAAATTTTAATTCCTGAATAAGGAAACATCAAAATTTGCTCTGCACTGTCCGTGAAAAGTCTATTGAGTTTTTTAGAGTATGTTTTAGATTTATTTCGGTTTATCCAATATTCCAGGATCTCTTTGCGGGTGATTTTTGGGGTTTCCGTCCATATTAATCGTTCAGCCATTCCTCAAAATATGTATTTACTTCTTCATTGGTATACGTTCTTCCATTCTTGATATCTTCTTCACTCAATTTTAGTATTTCAAGAATGGTATCCGGCAGGATGATTTTTTCTTCTTCAAAATATTTCTCTACTTCCTCATCAGTCATCGGTTTATTTTCCTCGTAAATGGTTTTGGGTTCAGAGACTTCAAAAATATTCTTTTGTTCCTGATAATACTTCCAGATACTCATAAGCAATGCTCTGTCAGTACTTTCGTTAACCGCACGAATCAGTTTGTTTTTCAAACTTTCTAGATTTTCCATTGCCCAATAATTTTTAGTAAAGATAAAATTTAAAAATAATGCATCAAAATATAAAACAAAAACGGACATCCCGAACAAAGTTCAACCCAGAATGAAAAGTAAGAATCACTGAAAGTGGGTTTAGAAAAGACAGTAAATAAAATTGAAAAACAGGCAGATAATCCGAAAGCAATGAAAAAATCAGAGTTTATTGCAATAAAAGCAACCGCTACACTAATCAGAATTAAAATCATAGCCAACAATTTTGTTTTTGTAACTCCGATTATTCTTGGAAAAGTGACGATATCATCAGCATTCATATCGCGGATATCAAACGGTAGCACGAGCGCGGTGGTAAGCAGAAAACTGATTAAAAATATTTCTAAGTGAAATGAAGGTAAAATCAGCCAGGAATTGATTAATCCCCAAACCAATCCTACATAAAACACTTTCAGTAAAGGGATTTTTCGAATAAATTGATCAAGAAATGCTGAGTTATAAAGCAGTCCAAGAGTGACAATTGCCAGCCATTTCAGCAAACGTATTTCATTATGATTAAGAAAAATTAATACGGCACAGACTATGAAACTGATTATATTTAATATCAGAATCTTAGAAAATAATTTTCGGTTCTGCTGGTATTTTGTGTAAAGATAACCGCTGAAATACGTAATAAATACGAGGAAAACGGTCGGCCAACGGAATGCATTTTGCTCTATCATAAAGAAGATGGCAAACAAGGTTCCCATCATCGAAACAAAAAATTGGCTGTCGACAACGTATTTTTTTAGTAATTTTAATGAACCCATCAAAGGCAAAATTACGGATTTAACCTTTTTGCTGTGTCGTATCAAACAATAAAGTCGTCATCAACATAACTGACAAATAATCAATATGAATAAGTCAAAACATTTTTTCATGCTGCTGCTTTTCGTTTTTGCTTTCGAAAGTATTTCGGCACAAAAGTACTACGATGAACAGTGGAAAAAAATTGAAACCAATTATAAACAGGGACTTTATAAATCGAATCTTCCCATTATTCTAGAAATTCAAAACCAAGCCATGAAAGACAAAAATGCAGTGCAACTCATCCGCTCACTAAAAGCGGAATTTAGTATTGTTAATCAAACTCGGGATGATACCAAGAACGACGCTGCATCGCAGTTTTTTAAGAAACTGGAAACTTTAGATGAGAATTTGCAGGGCGAAGACAGATTGGTTTATCAGGTTTTATTAGGTGAATTTTTCGCGGAATATTACGATAATAACCGATGGAAAATTAACCAAAGAACCAATATCGATAATCAGGATTTTGCACAGATTGAAACCTGGTCCAAAATGGATTTCAAAAATTTCCTGACCTCCCATTTTGCTAAACTTGAAAAAGAAAAACCGGCATTGGAAAAAATTCAGATGCAGAAGTATAAATCAATTTTCGAAAACACTCAAGATTTGATTTATTTTCCGACGCTGTACGATTGGCATTCTGCACAATATATCGACTTTTTGAGAAATGACGATCTTTTTACACCAAACGAATTAAAAGTAAATCACCAGAAAGTTAATCAGATTTATGATGCATTGATTCAGAAAAACTCCGGGAATGCAAAACTTTATTTTCAGCATCAGAAACTGAATTTTAATTGTGAAGCAGCTAGCTGTAAAGACCGGTTTTCACAACTTCAAAACCTTGTGAAATCCTCTACGGAAGGCGATTATAAAGTCATGGTTATTGCAGATATTGTGGATGAATTAAGTTCAGAATCCAAATTCAAAGAAGCCTTGATTTGGATTGATTCTGCGAAAAAACAGTATCCAAATTCGCCTTTCCTCAATAATTTAAAAAATAAGGAAAACAGCATCATAAACCCTTCTCTTACGATAAGATTTGAACCACATACGCAACCAAATAAACCGATTCATTTAGTTGCAGACCATAAGAATGTGGAAGGTTTTACGCTTAATATTTACGAAGTAAAAAATGACGAAAGCGGTTTCCTCAAATATATGAGAGACAAATGGCAGAAGGAACATTTTACCAACCTGAAAAAATCTTTGGTGAAAAAGGAAAGCTTTGAGCTTCAGAATCTAAAAGATTTTAAAACCTACAAAACTTCTTTGGAAATTTCCGCACTTCCAGCCGGGATTTATGTTGGAGAATACATAGTGGAAAAAGCGGTGCAGGAGAATTTTTGGTTTATTGTCACCGATTCACGAATTGTTTTTGAAAATAAGGATGGGAAAACTCCTGCCAACAGCACGATGAAACTCGTGAGTCGCGAGAACGGAAAAGAAATTTCGTATGCCAAGCTGGTCTTCAGTGAATACGTTCGCGGACAAAAATTTCAGCAGATTAAGGGTGAAACGGATGGCAGAGGTCTCTTTAAATTTCCAAATTCTCAAAACGAAGATTATTACAGATATTACCTTGTAAAGCAGTCTGCAGGCAATCACTACAATTTGGTGAACAGTTACGGTCGCGATTATTATTACAACGGAGAAAGAGAAAATGTCACAAGATATCAGGCGCAGATTTTCCTCGACAGAGCGATTTACAGACCCGGGCAAACGGTTTATTTCAAAGTAATTAATACAAAGCTTGACAAGGATAAAGAAACGGTAAACGAGAAATTTATTCAAACCATAAAACTTTATGATGCCAACGGCGAAGAACTGTCAACGCAGCAGTTTACGACCAATGAATTCGGTTCTTACAACGGAAGTTTTACATTGCCAAAAGGGAAGTTGAACGGTCAGTTTTCAATTCGCATCAATTCGGGATTGGTGAATGCTTACAAAGGATTTTCGGTGGAAGAATACAAACGTCCGAAATTTGAGGTCACTTTTGAACCTGTAAAAGGCGAATATAAATACGGACAAACACTGGAACTAAAAGGTAAAGCAATGACGTTCTCCGGAATTCCGTTGAGCGATGCAACTGTAAATTACGAGATCAAAAAACGCAATATCCGTTGGATGTATTTCTGGTGGTATCCGCGTGGAAATGCTAATGAAAACTCGATTTTAGGTTCAGTAAAAACCGATGAAAAAGGGGAATTCAGCATCAAAGTTGACCTCGAAAAAGATGAAATTTTGGAAGGAATTCAGGTGGATAATTATGAGTTTAATGCTTCGGTTACGGACATTAATGGCGAAACTCAGTCGGCAACGGAAAATATAAAAGTGGCGTCAGTGTCACATTTTATCAGCGCCGATGAAGTGAAAGATAAGTTTGCCGATGAAAAAATTACCGTAAAAGTTGAAACTAAAAATTACAATAATCAGAATTTGCAGAAGACGTATCAGGTAAAACTTTCAAAACTTCAGGCACCGAAACGGGTTTTCAGAAACAATTTTGTGTCGGCAATTCAGGATTTACCGAAATTTAGTGAAAATGAATTTATTCAGAAGTTTCCTCACGACCGTTTTGATAAAAATGATTTAATCGAAAACTGGAAAGTCGAAAAAGTTTTAATAAATCGGATTGAAAATCAAACAACTTCAAAAGATAGCAAACAAAATCAAACCTTAGATCTTGGTAAACTTCCTGCCGGAACTTATCACCTCGAACTTTACAATATCGAAGGTAAGGACACCATAAAAACCGAGCAGCGTTTTGAAGTCTTTGACCGAAGATTTTTGGTGGATTCTCAGAAACCATTTTTAAAAGTTCTACGCGATAAAACCGAACTGAAACGAGGTGAAAAAGGCAAAATCCATGCGTATTCCGCAGTTCCAAATGCAATGGCAACGATTTTCCTGCAGAATGGAAACGGACAAACTCAAACCATTCAAGAACCATTCAAAAATGGTGTGTTGGAATATGAAGTTACTGCACCAACAGATGAAAGTATTTCTACGCTGAATCTTCAGATTCAGGTGGTGGCATTCAACGATGTACAGACTGAAAGTGTGAATTTCAGTATTGTCTCCGATAAAAAACCATTAAGAATTGAAACGGTAACTTTCCGCGATAAACTTCAACCCAATTCCAAAGAAAAATGGACCGTGAAAATTCTGGGTGATGATAAGGAAACCGTTCAGTCAGAAGTACTCGCGAATATGTACGATATGTCGCTCGATCAGTTTGCGAAGAATATTTACAGGTGGCAAACATTGTACAGCAGACCTTATTTCCAAAGCAATTACGCGATTAATGAAGGTCTGGCATCAGAACATTTCAGTAAACGATTTAAATATTTAGAAGGAAAATCAGTGAGTGTTCCACAGTTCAGTTGGTTTGGAGGTGGTATTTATGGTTCACCATTGATTATGCGACAATCAATGAGGGTTTCTTCTGTTAAGGAAGAAGTAATGATGGACTCTGTAGTGCCGGAAGCAAAAGCTGCTCCTAAAGTAGAGTCTCCATCTTCAGCTAACGTTGGATATGCTGCAGATGATGCTGTCGCAGCTGGAGCCCAAATTGAAGAACAAGCCGAATTGGAGAAAGTTCCCGTTCGTCAAAATCTGAACGAAACGGCCTTTTTCTACCCTAATTTAATGACCGACAAAGACGGCAATGTGAATTTTGAATTCACTTCTCCGGAAGCACTAACGCAATGGAAACTAATGTTCC
Organism: uncultured Chryseobacterium sp.; assembly: GCA_964588705.1. GTDB lineage: Bacteria > Bacteroidota > Bacteroidia > Flavobacteriales > Weeksellaceae > CAZPQV01. The sequence continues at coordinate 15,010 of CAZPQV010000025.1, read as the reverse complement.
TCGCGCACACTAAAGATGCAAGAGCTGCGGTCCTGGAAAAAGAAGTGGTTACCCAGAAAGAATTCTCCGTAAATCCGAATTACCCAAGATTTTTGAGAGAAGGTGACGAATTGAATCTTCAGGCAAAACTTTCAAGTTTGGTAGCAAAGCAATTAAATGGCTCTGCAACTTTACAGATTTTAGATGCCTTTACCAATGAAGATATTTCTGCGAAATTTGGATTGAACAATGCAGTTAAGAATTTCAGTTTGGCAGAAAATGGAAATTTGGTTTCGACCTGGAACGTAAAAGTGCCGAATGACGTTTCTTCCATCATCTTAAAAATCGTGGCAAAAGCCGGAGAATTCTCGGATGGTGAACAAAAAGCGATTGCAGTTTTGCCAAACCGAATGTTGGTGACCGATGCTGTTCCGATTTTTGTAAAAGAAGGACAAACGAAAACTTTCGTATTGGATAATTTAGCCAATAATACTTCCAAAACTGCCACCAATGTTGCCAATACTTTGGAACTCACCACCAATCCGATTTGGGAAATTATGTTCGCGCTGCCAAGTCTGAAAGACGACCAAAATCTTTCGGCAGATGTTCAGTTCAACAAGTGGTTTGCTGATGTTTTGGCGTCGGAAATTTTTAAAGCCAATCCGAGAATGAAAACGGTATTCGATGAATATCAGGACAAAGGATTATTGGTTTCAAATCTTGAAAAAAATCAGGAATTGAAGCAGTTATTGCTCGAGGAAACACCGTGGGTTTTTGAAAGTAAAAACGAAACCGAACAGATGCAGAAACTGGCTCGTATTTTCGATGCCAATACGATGCGAATGTCCATCAATACCGATTGGAATGACCTTAAGAAACTGCAGAATCCGGACGGTGGTTTCTCCTGGCATCCGGGTTATCCGAGTTCGTATTATACTTCGCTGTATATTCTTAAAAACTTAGGCAGAATTAATGAATGGCTGAAAGGTGATTTGAAAGAATATCAAGGCGGTGAACAGAAAGAAATGGTAAGAAAACTGGTAAGTTTTGTGGATAATGAAGTGAACAAATATTGGGACGTTCGCAAAGAAAATGTGTGGAACAACTGGACATTGGATTATCTCAATACGCGTCATTATTGGGAAAAAGAGTATCCGTTGAAAGGAAATGGTGCCACATTGAAAAATATGGTGATGAAGAAAGCGCCAACCGCAAAAATTACGGATTTCACATTCTTTGGATTGCACCGTGCAGCAATGCTGTTTGATGCTTATAAATTGACCAATCTTTCCAAAAAATTGATGACTTACCTGAAAGAAACCTCAACCAATACCGAAACACAGGGCGTTTACTGGAAACCTAATCTGAATGATTGGGGTTGGTATTCATCTAAAACGGTGAATCATGCCGGAGCATTGGAAGCATTTAATAAGCTGACACCAACAGATGTGAGTATGATTGAAGAGATGAAAATCTGGCTGATTACACAGAAAGAAGTCTCCCGTTGGGATACTTCACGAAGTACGGCAGAAGTGATTTACACTATTCTGAATTCCGGGAAATCGTGGACATCAACCGAGAGCGATAAAGCCACCATCGTTTGGGGAGGAAAGACGCTGGAAAATCCAGATACCCAAGCAACAGGTTATGTGAAAACTTCTGTGAAACCTGAAAATATTGATAGAAATTTAGGTACGGTAACCATTACAAAACCGGGAGCAGGTATCGTTCAGGGAGGTTTGTTCTGGCAATATTACGAGGATTTGGATAAAATAAAATCTTCCGAAACATACGTCTCCATTACTAAAGAACTTTATAAAAAAGTGAAAACGGTAAATGGGGAAGAACTGCAGAGAATTACGGCCCAAACTCCATTGAAAGTAGGCGATAAAGTAACCGTAAGAATGATTCTGAACACCGACAGAAATATGGAATTCATTCATTTGAAAGATATGCGTGCCGCAGGTTTTGAACCGTTGAATACCATTTCCGGTTATCAGTGGAAAAATAATTTGGGCTATTATCAGAGCACGAAAGATGCCTCAACGAATTTCTATATTCAGTACATGCCGAAAGGAAAGTACGTTTTTGAATATGATTTAATCAGTAACGTGTCCGGAACTTTCAGTAACGGTATTTCGACGCTTCAGAATTACTACGCACCGCAGATGAATGCACATACAAAAGGAACGAAAGTTTCGATCTCGGATTAATGATAATTTAAAATCTTAAAAATTGAAAGCGAAAATCTGTCTCAGCAATGAGGCAGATTTTTCTTTTTTGACAAATGTCAAAGGAATTCATTGACGGTCATCGGAACTTTGCCACCGTAAAACAAACAACAAAATGAAATCCTTTAAAACAATATTAATCAAAATGATGCTGCTGTTTTCCGCCGCGATATATGCGCAGGAAGCACCAACACTGAAAGAACTGATTGACAGTGCAGTAGTAAACGATGGCGCATTGAACCAACAGATTCTACAAAACAGGTACACCCGGCTCGACGACGAAAAGCTGAAAGACGTTTTTTTTTTTTTTTTTACACTTACCGGAAAAACAGGTTACCTCTATGCAAGGACATCCGTTCATTCTCCCGAAATTTCGGTGCCTGCAGTTCCGCCTTTGTTTCCCGGAACGGTAATTCCTGAAGGTCAGCTCAACAATAATCTTAATATTTCCGGAATTTCAGCGATGGCAAAAGCGGAGGCCAGTATGCTGATTTATTCGGGTGGAAAAGTAAAATATCTGCAACAGGCGAACAAAGAAAAAAGTCTTTCCGAAGAAGTTTTGATGCAGAAAACCCGTGATAAAATTGTAACAGAAATTTCAAAAGCTTATGATCAGTTGGCACTCGTTCATGCTTCTAAGAAAGTATTGGATGAATCAAAGAAACGCCTCGAAATCAATAAAAAAACTGCCGAAAAAGCATTGTCTTACGGTTTGATTACACCTTACGATCACAAGAAAATTGAATTGGCTCAAGCAACGCTTAATTCCAAAACTGTGGAATATGAAGGCAAAAAAGAATTGTTGCTTACACAAATACAATTACTGACAGGAATTGAAAGAAATAGAATAGAAAAAATAGATCCACAACTTCAGCCCTTATATTATGAACTTAACGATCAGAAAGTGGAAAACCGCAGCGAAATTAGAGCGCTTAACCATGGAATAAAAGCTGCAGAATTGAAGATAAAAGCAGAAGAACAATGGTGGATTCCTAAAGTTCAGGCCCAAACTTCTCTTGCGTATATCGGACTTTATGACAATCATATTAAAACATCAAAAGAAATTTTCCCGGGAAGTGGTAAAAAATTAGATTTCGCTCCTTCAAACCTCAATGTATTACCGCTTTTTCAGGTAGGAATTGGCTTCAAATGGGATATTCTGGACGGTAATGAAGGTAAACACACTGTAGAAAAAGCCAAGATCGAAAGAGAAATTCTGGAAAGCCAAAGAAAAGATGCCTTAAAAAAACTCAACCTGAATTTAGCTAACAATCAAACCAATTATACGATTGCAAATGCACAGATTCAACTGAAAGAAAAAGCAAAAGACATCGCGCAAAAAGGTTTGGAGCAGGTGGAAAAAGAATTCCGTTACGGTACCAAAACTTCTTCCGCACTGATTGATGCCGAAAATGATCTCGAAAATGCAGAACTGGAACTTCAAACTGCCATTTTCAATCAAAGGCGTGCTGCAATAGAACTGATGAAATCTACCCAAAATTTAGACTTAGAAAAACTATAAATCACAGCTTTAAACAAACAACAAATGAAAAATATACGATTAAAATCTTTAGCGGTTCTTGTTATGCTTTTCACAATGGGAAGCTGTAAAGAATCTCATCCGGAACGCTCTGTTGTTGGAAAAACCAAGAAAGATGTGGTTTCCTTCTCACCCAAAGTTACCGGCAGAATTTTAGAAATTTATGTTGAAGAAGGGGAGACCGTAAAAGCAGGAGATACCCTCGCAAAACTGGATGTTCCGGAAGTTTCTGCAAAAATTGCACAGGCAAAAGGAGCGACCGCTGTTGCAAGAGCACAGTCGCAAATGGCAAGAAACGGGGCAACCAATGATCAGATGCGCCAGTTGAAAGCCAAACAGAAAGGTTTACAGGAACAATACCAATATGCACAGAAAGCGTATAACAGAGCGCAGAATATGTATCGCGACAGTTTGCTTTCGCCACAGAATTATGATGAGGCGTTTGCCAAATATCAGGGAGCAAAAGCACAGCTGGATGCTGCCAATGCTGAGCTTCATGATGTTCAGATCGGAACCCGTTACGAAAAAATTGAAATGGCAGACGGACAGGCAAATCAGGCAATGGGTGCGCTTCAGGAAGCGAGAGTAGCTTATTCTGAACGCTATATTATTGCCACTAACGATATGGAAGTTGAAACCATTACCTTGAACAAAGGTGAATTGGCAACCGCTGGTTACGCGCTGTTTACAGGTTATATTCCGAATACGGCGTATTTCAGATTTACCATTCCCGAAAGCAACGTGGCAAAATATAAGAAAGGAATGACGGTTAAGATGTCCGTAAACTATAATAATAAAGAGTTTTCCGGCAAAATTGTTTCCATAAAACAGCTTGCAAAATATGCGGATATTACGACCGCTTTCCCGGATTATAATCCTGAAGACGCAGTTTACGAAATCAAAGTGATTCCTGAAAACAGAACTTTGGCCAACGATATTCTGGTAAACTCTAACGTTACCCTGAAATAAAATCATGAAACAGTTAAAATATCTGCTGAAAAGGGAATTCACGCTGTTTTTTACAAACAGAACAATGCTTTCGGTGTTTTTTCTGGCTCCCTTTTTTTACGCGCTTCTTATAGGTTTCACCTACCAGAAAGGGAAAGTAGACCAAATTCCGGTAATTGTTGTAAACCACGATAATACTCCGCTTTCGCTACAGGTGGTGGAAATGCTGGAAGATAACCACACGATTGAAGTACTGAATTATTTGCATGAACCTGCTAATCTGAAAGATGAAGTAATAAAAACTGAAGCTGCGGCAGTCGTGGTAATTCCCGAAAGATTTGAAGCGATGATGCAGCAGAAAAAATATCCTGAAATCAACGTATATATCAACACTTCGAATGTGCTTACGGCTAATTTTTCTTCGAAAGCCATTCAACAGGTTTTGGGAACTTTTTCAGCCGGTGCAGAAATTAAAGCTTTGCAAAAACGAGGGCTGAATGTAGAAATCGCAAAAACACAGTACGAACCATTCAAAGCCAATTATATAACGCTGTTTAATACCACAAGCAATTATCTTATTTTCATGTGGCCTGCAATGATGGCCGTTGTGCTGCAGCAGGTAATTCTTATGGCGATGGCGGTAACGTTCGCGGAAGAATTTAAACGTGACAGTTTCATGAACGATTTTGCCGGGAAACAGAAGTATGCCGTATTGGTGATGGCCATAAAATGTCTTCCGGTTTGGATATTTGCCAATTTCAACATTCTGTTTTTCTATCTGTGTAGTTTATATTTCAAAATTCCGGCGCCAATAAATGTGGGTAATTTCTTTTTATTGACTGCCATTTTTGTAGTCGCTGCAACTAATCTTGGTGTACTGTTCAGTATTCTCATTCCTGATGCACTTAAAGCTACCCAAATTTTAATGGTCATTGCGTCTCCGGCATTTATCATCAGTGGTTTCACTTGGCCAAGTTATGCAATGCCGAAATTCATTCAGTATTTTAATGCAATTATTCCGCTCACCCCTTATTTGGAAGCATTAAAAATAATGTTGGTAGAAAAGGGCTCTGATTATTTAACGCGTAAATATTTCCTTCATTTATTTATAATGGCATGGGCATATTTCATTTTGGGATGGATTGCTTTGAAAATTAAAATCAATTCGCTCTTCAAAAAATACAATGTCAATGAAAACGAAGAAGAGCAAGACGTGAAATTGAAAGTATAACGGAATTTTCATTTCGTTTGTTTGTTTGGGGCGTTCAGATTTTGAGCGCCCTTTTTCTTATTTTTGTGAAAAGATTGAAGTGAAATTAATTGATACGCTTTCGCAAAGAATTAAAGTTGATGATGAAATTCGCCATTTTTTCGAAAATGAAGCGGTTACTCGAACTTTTAAAAAAGGAGATACTTTAAGTTATCACAATCAGTATGGCCGCAATGTGTATTTTATGGAAAAAGGTCTTGCAAGAATTTTTTATTATGAAAACGGTAAAGACATTACAACCAATTTTTACACAGAAGGAAAAATTTTCGCCAATATTGATACGATTTTTAACGATGCCCCTACACGTTACAACATCGAAACCCTCGAAGAAAGCATCATAACCTATTGCAGTTACGAAAAACTCGATCGGCTTTGTTCGGTGTCGCTCACTGCAGCAAATTTTGCACGCTACATTTTAGGCGTTCTGATGACGCAGATGGCTTCACGAATAGCGTCATTGCAGTACATGACTGCCAAAGAAAAATATGCCCAACTTTTAGAAGAAAATCCTGATATCATCCTGCGTGCTCCGTTGGGAATGATTGCGACTTACCTTGGGATTTCGCAGGAAACACTCAGCAGAATCCGTGCAGAAGTCCAGTGAGTATTATAAAAATGAATATCTTTAGTCAAAATAATGATATGAAGAAACTGTTTATGGCATTGGCAATCGTTTTCTCGGCCTATGCTTTTTCACAAAACCTTACTGAGAGTCAGAAATTCTGGCAAAATCTTGAAAAACACTGTGGTAAATCTTATGAAGGAATTGTAACTGCCGGTGGTAAAGAAGGAGATGGTTTTACCGGACAAAAATTGGTAATGCAAGTACTTTCCTGTGAATCAGACCGGATTAGAATTCCATTTTATGTGGGTGATAACAAATCGAGAACCTGGATTCTAACAAAAGATGAAAACCAAATTCTTGCCCTGAAACACGATCACCGTCACGAGGACGGAAGTGAAGATGAGGTGACGCAATATGGTGGTATAAACTCTAATCATGGTTTTGAAAACCTTCAAATGTTTCCGGCAGATCAGGAAACCGCCAAGCGTATTTCTTATGCGTCAACCAATCTTTGGTGGATTACATTAGACGATAAAACCTATACTTACAACCTTCGCCGAATTGGCAGTGACAGACTCTTTACGGCTACTTTCGACTTAACAAAACCTATTGAGTTCAAAGAAAAACCTTGGGGTTGGAAGGAGTAGATTTTTTTAGTTTTACTTTAAAAGATGTATTGAAAAAGATTATTTTTGTTTAAACAAACAAAAGCTATGGAAAACGTATTCGATGCGAAAGATGCTCAAGCATTCATCGACAGAATCAATAAGTTAACGCCCGAATCGCAAAGAAAATGGGGAAAGATGTCAGTAGACCAGGTTTTGGCGCATCTTAATGTGGCTTACAGTTTTATTTTTGAACCTGAAAAGCTTCCGAAACCAAGTTTTATTGCTAAGTTTTTTCTAAAAAACTTTGTAAAGTCTAAGATCGTGAACGACAGACCTTACAACCAAAATTTACCGACCAGTCCGGTTTTTATTATCGCTGATGAAAGAGATTTTGAAGCGGAGAAAAAGAAACTTATAGGAAACATACAACGCGTTCAGCAATTGGGAAGTGAAGCATTTGATGGAAAGGTAAACCTGAGTTTTGGTAAAATGACCTCGCAGGAATGGAACAATATGCTGGCAAAACACCTCAATCATCACCTTGAGCAATTCGGTGTTTAAATAAATACACAAATGAGAAAACTATTTTTACTGCTGCTTTTTGTCTCGGGTTTCGCATTCGGACAAAAGATGCCCAATATTGCCAAAGTCTGGCTCAATAACAACTATTATTACACCGGTGCCATCAGCAAGGAAAATATTCCGATGAAGGTAAAAATCGTTATTTCTGAACAGGATAAAAGAAATAACGAGGAGTATTTCATTTCCGGACTTTCCATTGTAGATAAAACTTTAGTAAACTTCGAAGGGAAGATAAAAATTACCCAATACAAAGACGGTAAAAAGAAAAGCAATGTCTATGGCGAATACGAATTCGCAGAGGAAAAGAAGGGTAAACATTCGGGAATTTTCACAGGTAAATTCATTTATACTTTTCAGTGGAACAAGAAAAAACAGGTCATCGAAAATCAGTATATTCAGTTTATAGGCGACTGGAAGAGTTATGATGGAACGATGATTCACAGAACGGACTGGAAAAATCAGTAATATGAGAAAAGTTTTAGCCGTCTTAGCCGGTATTTTAACCGGAATGATTGCCATTTCGCTGGTGCAAATGCTCGGACATTATCTGTATCCTGAACCTGAAGGATTAGATACCAATGATTTGAATCAGCTGGCAGAATATGTGAAAACTGCACCGTTTATGGCGTTATTTTTCGTTGTTCTTTCCTATGCTTTCGGAGCGCTGAGCAGTGGTTTTGTTTCAACTAAAATTGCCAATGACGGAAAGCAGATTTATGCCATCATCTGTGGGATTGTTTTTCTGATACTTTCAATTTTTATGATGTCGAGTTTACCAACACCAATATGGTTCTGGATATTGGGAATTCTTTCTTGGCTTCTGATTTTTGTAGGTTGGAAACTTGCTGTTATGGGCAAATCACATTAATTCCGATTAAACAACATTAATAAATTAATTATATGGCTGAACTAAATGTTTATCTCACATTTGACGGCGAATGTGAAGAAGCTTTCAATTTTTATCACTCTGTTTTCGGAGGTGAAATTCGTTATATGGGAAGATTTGGCGAAATGCCACCGGCAGAGGGAATGCCACCGCTATCGGAGGATGCTAAGAACCGTATTATGCACGTTTCTTTACCTATTTCGAAGGAAACGGTTCTTATGGGCAGCGATTCGATGCCGGGAATGAATATCACTAAAGGAAACAATTTCTCTCTTTCGGTAAATGCTCATTCGCGATAAGAAGCGGAGGACCTGTTCAATAAACTTTCAGAAGGCGGAACCATAACCATGCCGCTTGCAGATACTTTTTGGGACGCATATTTCGGAATGTGGACTGATAAATTCGGAATTCATTGGATGGTGAATTATGATGATCCTGCAAAAGTGCAACCACATTAATCAAAAGATATTTAAACGAAAAACTGCCAAATCCGGCAGTTTTTTTATTTATGGAAATGCTTTGGAAATGCTTCTTCAGGTTTAATTCGCAAAACATTGAGTTTAATCCACGATTCTAAAAAGCCCCATCCGTAAGAAAACATTTGGATGTAAGTAGAAATGACTGACATTGCGGCGATGCTGATATTTTTTGTTTTCCATAAGGCGTGGAAAAATAATAGAACTGTGTAAAGCCCATAAAAAGTAAGGATAATTCCTTTTCCTAAAACGAAATATTCGATAAATCCGAGAATATAGCCAATCATAAACAAGGACGGGAAGGCAAAGGTCATTTTCACATAATTCGGATGCCTTTGGTTGAGAATTGGTCGTGCAACGCCGAACTGATAAACCTGTTTCGAAAACTTTCCGAAATCGGTTCTTCGTTTATGATAAACCCCGATTCCATCGAAAAATGCTGTTTTATAACCTTTTTCCCAAAGCGTCATTGATAAATCCGGATCTTCACCGATTCTCATTTCTGAGAAACCACCAACATCGTCGAACGCTGATTTTTTAACACCCATATTAAAACTTCTGGGTTGAAATTTCGTTACCGCATTTTTATTGCCACGGATTCCTCCGGTGGTGAAAACCGACGTCATAGAGTAGGAAATGGCTTTCTGCATCAGGTTGAAACCTTTGTGTGCCTTATCGGCGCCGCCAAAAGCATCGCAAGGAATTTCCTCGATATTCTTTTTGATATTTTCAATATAATCCTTTTCAACAATTACATCGCTGTCCACAAACACCAACCAGCTTTCACGGCCGCTTTCCGGCTGCACTCGTCTTGCACCATAATTTCTCGTCAATCCTGGTCCTGAATTATCTTTTCTGAAAAACTGAATATTCAGTCGGTCCTCGAAAAGTTCAACGGTTGGCAGTAATGCAATTAAAGAACCGTCGTCTACCACAATAATCTCAAAATCTTTATCGGTTTGAAAAGTAAGAGAATTCAGCAACTCGAAAAGTTCATCTTTCCGGTTGAAAATTGCGATGATTATGGAAATTTTTGGATTCAAAATAATTGGTCTGTTAAACAGTGTGGCAATGTAATGATAATTTCACAATTGATTACTGTTTCGATTCGTTGTTAAATTTATCTTTTTTGCTTCCTTCATACATCTCATACTGCAAGAATCTTGTCTCCAATTTTCCGTTATAAAGTTTAATTTTTCTTGAAGGTCGCAAGCCGATTTTTTTCACAGCTTCCAAATCGGAAGAAATAAGCCAAGCCAAAGTATTGGGATAATTATTTTTGAAAGTATCTCCGATTTTTTTATAGAAATCGTCATCGCTTATCGTAATCCTTTCATCATACGGCGGATTGAACACCATCAGCAAAGGAAAATGTTCTTTTTTGCTCTCGAAGAAGTTTTGTTTTTTTACTTCAATCACGTCTTCCATTTCAGCAGCTTCAATATTTATTTTTGATGCGTTCAGCATTCTCGCATCGATGTCGTAACCGATGATTTTACCTTCAAATTCTTTAATTCTGTTAATGCGGAATTCCTTTATTTTTTTAAATAAGTCTGCGTCATGATTTTTCCAGTTTTGGAATGCAAAATTCTTTCTGAATATCTGTGCAGGAAGTTCCATTGCAATCATTGCGGCTTCAATAAGAAGCGTTCCGCTTCCGCACATTGGATCTAAAAAGTTTCCTTTTCCGTCCCAACCTGCAAGCTGAAGCATTCCCGAAGCCAAAACTTCATTTATGGGCGCTTCTCCCTGTTCTTTTCTGTAACCGCGCTTAAAAAGTGGGTCTCCGGAACTGTCGAGTGAAATGGTAACAAAATCTCTGTCAATATGCAGATTAAATTTGATATCAGGATTTTTTGGATTAACATTTGGGCGTTTCTGATATTTATTTCTGAAAAAATCTACAATAGCATCCTTCATTTTCAAAGTCATAAACTGGGAGTGTGTAAATCTTTCGGAATGAACAGTTGCATCAATCGCGAATGACTGGTCAATATCCATATATTCATCCCAATTAAACTTCGTTAGTTTATCGTAGAATTTATGTTCGTTATACACTTTAAACTCGTAAATCGGAACTAGAATTTTCACCGCAGTTCTAGCGGAATAATTGATTTTATATAGAAAACCAAGGTCGCCTTCGCAGTTTACTGCACGTGTTTTTATTTCGACATTTTTACCGCCGAGTTTTTTTATTTCCTCAGCCAGAACGTTTTCGAGTCCGAAAAATGTTTTGATTTGTATTTGTAGGTTGTCTGTGTTCATTTTGATGATTTCGGTTTACACAAATTAATTTCTGCGGGCAACCGGATGTAAATTTCTGACAAATTTAATTAAATTTGCAGAATGGCTTGGTTTAAAACTTGGTTCAATACACCTTACTATCATATTCTTTACAATAACCGCGATTTTGCAGAGGCAGAAAATTTTATTTCTCTTTTAACGGCTGATTTAGAGTTGCCTAAAGGTTCAAAAATTATTGATTTGGCCTGTGGGAAAGGACGGCACTCTGTTTATCTGAATCAATTGGGTTACGATGTTTTGGGGCTTGATCTTTCTGAGGAAAGTATCGCGCATAACAAACAGTTTGAAAATGAAACCCTGAAGTTTGAAGTTCACGATATGCGCGATCCGCTTGAAGTTGAAAAGATGGATGCTGTTTTCAATCTGTTTACCAGTTTTGGATATTTTGATGATCCGGAAGACGATAAAAAAGTATTTTGCTCCGTTCATAAAATTCTGAAAGATAACGGCTATTTCGTTCTTGATTTTCTGAATGAAAGATATGTTAGAAACACGTTGGTTGCTGAAAGTGTCGTTAACAGGGCTGAATATAAATTTCAGATTGAAAAACGCATTGAAAACCAGCATGTGATAAAGGATATCAGATTTTTGGATGATGGGGAAGAACTTCACTTCTTTGAAAGAGTAAAGCTCCACACTTTAGAAGAAATTGAAGAAATTTCTGTGAATTGCGGTTTCGAAAGAATCAAACTTTACGGAAATTACAATCTCGCTCCTTTTGATCTGGAACAGTCACCGCGCTGTATAAATGTATTTCGTAAAATAAAATGAATCCAATGATAATTTTACTGCTTATTCTGAGTGTAATTATAGGTGTTTTACTTGGAAAATTTTTCGGAAACCGACAGAAATTAGCAAAAAGTTTACTGATTGTTAGTGCCGGATTTCTGATTACCATCTGCCTTAATGAGGTTTTTCCTCAGGTTTATCATTCCGAAGATCACAATATCGGAATTTGGGTGATTGCAGGTGTTGTGCTTCAGATGATTTTGGAAAATCTTACCAAAGGTTTTGAGCATGGGCATTTTCATCATCATTCAGAGAAAGGAATTCTGCCTGTGGCGTTGATTGTTGGATTATTTATTCATGCCTTTATCGAAGGGATTCCGTTGGCAGACGAAACAGACGTGATGTCACCGTATTTACAGGGAATTCTGATTCACAACCTGCCGATTTCGTTTATTATGGGAGCATTTCTGTTTCAGCATAAAAAATTCTCTGCCTATTCCTGGCTGATTATTTTAATCTTTGCTTTGGCTTCACCTTTGGGAGTTTGGTTGGGGCAGTATTTTGATCCTTCTTACAAACCTTATTTTCTTGCGGTTGTTGGAGGTATATTTCTGCATATTTCTTCAGTTATCATTTTTGAAAGCAGCAAAAACCACAATATCGATTGGCATAAAATCGGATTTGTTATTCTCGGTGTTTTATTGGCGATGTTTGGTCACGCCTTTCACATCCATTAAAAATAAAAAACTCCGGAAATTTTTTCCAGAGTTTCTTTTTAAACTTTTTCTGTAATTAGAATTTCCAGCCTAGAGTAACTGTGAAATTATTTTGTTTATTATCCACTTGCGATACTACTGCAGAATTGTTTGCAAAGTATGCAGAAGGAGAATAGTATTCTGTACCGGCAGTCTCAGAACCTCTAAGGAACGGACTGTTGTATGTAGAAGAGATGTTTTGGTAAGCTGCATCCAGATAGAATGTTTTAAAGTCGTATCCAATACCAACCCCAACTGTATTTCTCTGTCCTACAAAAAGATTGTCGAAACCTGTACTTCCGGAAACTCCGTTTGCATTATAAGCGTTCATCGTAATATTATCGAAAGGCGAGGTTGCAAAAGCATACCCTGCTCTTAATCTGAATTGCTCAATTCTGTACTCTGCACCAACTTTTACTTCAGAAAGATTCTTGTAATTGGTTGACATAAAGTCGTTGAACTCTTCTTTTGCCGCACCATCCATATCAGTGTATTTAGGTTTAGAAAGACCTAAACTGTAATCTACGTTTAATGCAAGACTTTTATTTGGAACGAATGCCGCACTTACAGTTGCTTTCATTGGAGAAGCAAAATTTCGTGTTTCTCTGTACTGAGCATCATCATTTCCGTCGTAACCGTAGAACTCGTAAAGTCTGTCAATTCCCCACCACGTTGGCGTTTCAAGCGCTGCACCAAGTCTGAACTGGTTGTTTACTTTTCCGATCACACCGACAGATGCTGAAAATCCTGAAGCTTCTTCGTAATACGGCGTATATTGTTTGTTAAAAACTTCAATTGCATTGTCGCTGCTGAAAGTCATAGCTGCAGAGTCATCCTGGTTGATCGTTACGCCATGAACATTGATTCCTGCACCGACATATATTCTATTGTCATAGTTACCACCTACACCAATATTCAGTTTCGTTAAATCTCCAAGTCTGTTATAGGCATGTCCTGCAAATGACAGCTGTTCGTTTGGCAAATCAAACGTAATATTTGAATTTCTGGGAGTTTCTGAATAGTCTTCGATAGATTTGCTTGAATAATTGAAACCAAGATTTACAAATTTCCAAGGAGAGTTTTTGCTGATTTTGAAAACTGCGATTCCTCCAATCTGCCCAAGGTCTGTACTGTTTATTTTATAATCCAGTGAGTTGCCTCCTAAAGAAGTAGTATTGGTACTGCTGTTCACATTCAGTGTTCCGGAAAGATCTGCTGCAATCGCAACACCAATTCCTGCAGGGTTAGTATTCATTACAGATACGTCGCCCCCAAGTGCTCCCATCGATCCAGCCATCGCATTGAATTTTGATGAGCCGGTTGTTGAGCTGTTTGAATAAATTTCAACTGAATTCTTTATTATCGAAGCATCCTGTGCCTGAGCATAAAAAGCAGCCGCAATAGACAATACTGCTAAAGATTTTTTAATCATTTATTATTAAAATTTAGTTTTAATTAAAGTTAAGAACTATCTGCCTCCGGTTCTCATACCTCCGGATCTTGTTCCGCCGCTGGATGTGCCTGAAGAAGAACCTGAACCAAAGCCACCTCCTGATCTGAATCCGCCATCATTTCTGAATCCACCGCTGTCGTTCGATCTTGATCTGTACTCATAAGTTCTGCTTTCAGATCTTGGTTCGTACTGTCTTTGCTGTGTAGGCGCAGTTCTGTTGGACTGTACCGCTCTTGTTCTTGGCTGAGAAGTAGTTGTTCCACTATTTACTCTTTGGTTTTGTTGGTAAACATTACCGGTTCTGAATCCTGACTTTTGAGGACCCTGTGCATTTATAGTTTTACCTGTTGTGCCAGATCTGTTGTAATAAGTATTTCCATCAGCACCGCTTCTTCTCATTGGAACAGAGTTGTAATAGTAGTTTCTGTAATATGGGTTATAGTAATTACCGTAATATCCGCCATAATAGTAAGGAGAATAATATCCGTAGTAAGGTCTGTAATATCCAAAGTAGTATGGGCTATATCCGAAGTAGTACGGGCTGTATCCCCAAGGGTAGTATCCGTAGAAAGAACTGTATCCGTAAGGGCCGAAAGAGTAAAAAGGATCGTATCCGTAACCCCAAGGTCCGCCCCAACCGTAGCTCATTCCGTAGTATCCACCCCAACCGAATCTGCTGTAAGG
>CAZPQV010000024.1:0-30753 GCA_964588705.1 uncultured Chryseobacterium sp. | reverse complement strand
ATCCCTTAGGACCCACTTATTAAAAGAAAATCTCACAGTGATGTGAGATTTTTTTATTTCATTTTTCCCATAAGAATTCCTAATCTATAAATATCAAATAGAAATAAACTAGGCCATCTGGATTTCAAATTTAAAGATATTATATTTTTTGAGAAATTGAATAAAATTAAAAATATACCTTCTAACTTAAGTGTCTTAATTTTATTAGCGGTATGAAATAATTTTATATCCTTTATTAAGGCATGCTTATCTTGAAGTTTCGAAAGTTTGACGAGCGTGTCGATTGCGGTATCTGTTTTTTTAAGAAAATCTTCATTGGTGTCATTATCAGAATGTATGACAGGATTATCAATTGCTTGAAATACAATGTTGTTATTTTCTAATTGTTTAGCAAAAATGAAGTCTTCGTAACCATAATCAACCAATAACTCATCAAAAGGAAATTTGATTAATATCTCCTTATCAACAACAAAATTCACGGTTTTTAATTGCTTGATATCATCTGGATTATAGTTTATAGAAGACTCTCTTTTTAAAGTGTAGAGATTCCTCAAATTCTTTCTCGAATCTGGAACAAAACCTCCATAGAATACATTTGTAGAAGGATTGTCTTCAATAACATTCATATATTTTTTTAGAAAATCATGATTCTTAATCGTGACATCACAGTCTAAAAAAAGCAAAAAATCACCTGATGCATAATTGAGAAATTGGTTTCTGATTGCAGAGCGCCCTATATTATTTTCAAGAAAAATAAAATTTTCGACATGCTTTGCAACTTCTATATTAATCTCTTTAAATTCTGAATTCGAAGCGTCATCAATTAATATTATTTCTGCATCAAGATGGTCGTCCTCAATCTGATTTTTCAGTTCATAAACCAGCTCGCGAACATCAAAATTATATACTGGTATACAAACCGACAGTTTCATATTAGTTCAATAACTTTGCTAATATCAATCTCCTCCAAACAGGCATAGTCTCCACGATAACATTCCTTGTCTCCAAAAACCGAACATGGTCTGCAGGTCAAATCTTTTACTGCAAGAATATCATCTTCGCTTTGTCCGTAGCCCAAAAATCCGGCGTAATGATGCGTGCTTCCCCAAACAGAAATACATCTTGTCCCAACCAAACTTGCCAAATGCATATTGGCACTGTCCATAGAAATCATTACTTCAAGTTCGGAAATTTTCTGAAGCTCTTCATGAAGAGAAAGTTTTCCAGCAAGATTTTCGGTATTGGGAATTTGATGTTCCCAACTTTCCAGAGTTTCTATTTCAGTCTTTCCCCCACCAAAAAAGTAAACTTTATGATTCTTTGAAAGGATTTTCGCTAATTCAAACGATTTTTCAAGAGGTAACATTTTGCCTTTATGCTGCGCAAATGGAGCAAGACCAATTCCTGATTTATCGTTAGATTTTGGATACAACTTATTTGATAAGACTAATGGATAACCCAAACTTCTGAAAACATCTGCATACCGTTCGACGGTTGATTTAATGGGTTGCTTATCCAAATTCCAGCGATTGGTAAGCTTTTCTTTTTCCTCCTTACCTTTATCAATCACGGCAACTTTATAACCCTTCCATTTAAAGATTCTTCTCAAAATTTTTGTACGGATTACATCATGCAGATCTGCAATAAAATCGGGTTTAAATTCTCCGCGGAGTTCGGTTGCAAGTTTTCTAAGACCAAAAAAACCTTTATAATCATCGAGATTTACACCTTTGAATGTCACTCGTGGAATATCATTGAACAGAGGCTTAAAGTTAGCACGCGAAACCATTACCACCTCAGTATCGGGATTTTGTTCTAAGAATTCCCGAATAACAACGGCTGTCATCGCAACATCGCCAAAAGCTGAAAACCGGTATGCTAAAATTCGTTTCAAGATTTTATCTGATATGCTACTGCGTAAAATTTAATCTGTTTTGTCATCGCCATTAATCCATTGGCACGTGATGGAGATAAAAATTCCTGAAGCCCAATTTCTGAAATAAAATTAAAATCTGAGGCCAATATTTCATCCGTAGGATGACCACTGTAAATAGAAACCAACAGAGAAACAATGCCTTTTGGCAAAATACCGTCGCTATCCGCATTAAAGAAAAGCTTTCCGTCTTTAAACTCAGCATCAATCCACACTTTACTTTGGCATCCTTTGATGAGGTTTTCATCGGTTTTTTTATCTTCCGGAAGTCCTTTCAGCTCTTTGCCAAGGTCAATGATATATTCATATTTCTGTTCCCAGTCATCAAGAAACTCGAAATCTTTTACTATTTCGTTTTGTTTTTCTTTAATTGTCATTTTACAAAATTACTTAAAGTTTTCGGTTTCAACTCTTTTAAAGAGGTCAAGAATTTTCGGTTCTTCATTTTCCCAGCAAAGTGCATGTGCTGCTCTTTCCAATTCGGTTTGATAAAATTGTCTTCCGTTGTCGAGGACTAAATTTATTTTCCGTGCTATATTTTCAGGCTTATGATCTTCGACAATTTCTCCAACTTTAAACTCATTGTAAACTCTGTTCATTTCAGGAAAATTTATCATCACCAAAGGCACTCTCGCCTGTATATAGTCCGCAACCTTATTTGGCAAAGAATATAAATAACTAACACCGCCGTTCTCCTCCAAACTCAAGCCAACATCTACAGTTTTGGTAACTTTCCTTAAATCATTGGGATAAAGTTTTCCTAAAAACTGAACTTTGTTCTCCAATTTTTCTTTTCTAACCAAATCTTCATATTCCAATTTTTTTGGTCCATCACCGGCAATTTTAAAAACAGCATTATCAATGTTTTTCATTGCTAAAATTGCTTGCGGAATTCCTCTAGATTGATTGATCGCTCCCTGATAAAGTATTATTTTCGGACTATTGTCAGTAATTGTAATCTTTTCATTTATTTTCTTTGGAATATTTCTTACTACCACAGGATTAACACCATATTTGTCCTGAAACCATTTTGCATAACTAAAACTTTCTGTCATCATGTATTTCAGGTTGGGCACTAACTTTCTTTCTATAATTCTCCAAATTTTCTGCGTCGGTCTCCCATTGATTGCAGGCATTTCTGTAAAAATTTCGTGACTGTCAAAAACCAACGGAATATTTAGTTTTTTGGAAATCAAATAATTGGGCAGTAAAGCATCCAAATCATTAGCCAATAGAATGGTATTTTTATCTGCTTTTCTTTTAAGTTTCTGGTAGAGTTTCCAATTAAATTCAGGATATGCACCTTTCAGGTTTTTACTTTTAATATTAATAAAACTGAAAGGATAAGGGCGCTCCATTTCACCGGTTCCGCCATAGTCATTCCCTATTAATTCAATTTCATAGCCAGGTTCGTATAGCGTTCTGCAGACCTTTTCAATGCTCTGATCGGTATAAAGATTACTAAAAGCTGAAACTAAGACTCTCACAACAACTAATTAATCGTTTCGCCACAAATGATACACCTGAATAAAGCACAAAATCGCATTCGGAACGATCACAGGCCAAAGCATCCCATTGAAAATACCATAGATTACAAAGCACATACATCCAAGCAAATTTATAAGTCTGATTTTACGTAATTCTTTCAGAATGAAACTTAAAACCACGAAAAAAGAGGCGGCATATCCGATATATTCGGCAATTTCGGGAGTCATAAATTTAATTTTTGGGAATCAAATGTAGTCATTTTCAATAAGATATAGAAAAGTATTCTGACAGAAAGTCATTATTTGAATTTTGGTAAACTATTTGTAACTTTATTTATAATTAAAGGGAGAAATAACTACCTTTAGAAATTACGAGACATTATTATGGATTATAAATTTTCAGACGGTTTGGACAAAGTATTCAAACAAAGCAAAAGTGAAGCACGCAGGCTGAAAAGCGAATTCCTCAACACAGAACATGTGCTTTTAGGTATTATTAAAACAGATAATTCTGCAAGAGAAATTCTACAGAACCTGAATGCTGATTTAACGCAAATCCGAAGAAAAATAGAAACAATGAGCATCTCCGGCATCAATCCTTTAGCCGAAGAAGTTCAGAATATTTCTTTTACAAAAATGGCAGATCAGGCTGTAAAACGTGCTGAACTGGAATGCCGACAATATAAAAGTTCCGAAATCAATACGGTTCACCTTCTTTTAGGAATTCTTTACAAATTTGAAGATCCGACTTCCAATATTTTGGGAGCTTATGATATTGATTATGAAAGAGTTTCAAGAGAATATCAAACCATGCTGAAAAATTCGGGTGAAGGTCCGAAGATGAGCGCATACGATGATGACGAAGAGCGTGAGGAGTACGGACAAATGCGTAAACCAACCGGAAATATCGGTACCGGAAAAAGCAAAACGCCAACGCTTGATAATTTTGGGCGTGACCTTACTTCTTTAGCAAAAGACGGAAAACTGGATCCGGTTATTGGCCGTGAAAAAGAAATCGAAAGAGTTTCTCAAATTCTCTCAAGAAGAAAGAAAAACAATCCGCTTTTAATTGGTGAGCCGGGAGTTGGTAAATCAGCAATTGCAGAAGGTTTGGCTTTGAGAATTCATCAGAAAAAAGTTTCGAGAGTTCTTTACGGAAAACGAGTAATCACGCTTGATTTGGCAAGTTTAGTTGCCGGAACAAAATACCGTGGTCAGTTCGAAGAAAGAATGAAAGCGATCATGACTGAACTGGAGAAAAACCGAGACGTCATCCTTTTCATCGACGAATTGCATACCATCGTTGGTGCAGGAAGTTCAACAGGAAGTCTGGATGCTTCCAATATGTTTAAACCAGCTTTGGCAAGAGGTGAAATTCAGTGCATCGGCGCAACAACTCTTGATGAATACAGGCAGTATATCGAAAAAGACGGTGCTTTGGAACGCCGTTTCCAAAAAGTAATGGTAGAACCTACTTCTATTGAGGAAACCATTCAAATCTTAAATCAGATTAAGGATAAATACGAAGATCACCACAACGTAATTTATACCGACGAGGCGATTACAGCGTGCGTGAATCTTACATCAAGATATATTACCGACCGCTTTCTACCGGATAAAGCAATTGATGCGATGGACGAGGCCGGATCGCGAGTGTATATTAAGAATATGAAAGTTCCTACCGAAATCATCGAAAACGAAAAGAAAATCGAAGATATCAAGGAGCTTAAACAAAAAGCCGTAAAAGCACAAGATTATCTTGAAGCGAGAAAACTGAAAGACGAAGAGGAAAGACTGGTGATGGAACTTTCTGCTGCTCAGGAGCAATGGGATAAAGATGTGAAAGAGAAAAAAGAAACCGTAACCGAAGAAAATGTTGCGGAAGTGGTTTCTATGATGAGTGGCGTGCCTGTAACGAAAGTTGGTAAAAACGAACTTGATAAGCTTGCTCAAATGGATGATAAACTGAACGGAAAAGTTATCGGACAGGAAGACGCTGTGAAAAAAGTAGTAAAAGCCATCCAAAGAAACCGTGCCGGACTGAAAGATCCAAACCGTCCAATCGGAACCTTTATTTTCCTTGGAACCACTGGTGTTGGTAAAACTGAACTGGCAAAGGTAATGGCTCGTGAACTTTTTGATTCTGATGAAGCATTAATCAGAATTGACATGAGTGAATACATGGAAAAATTTGCAGTTTCGAGATTGGTTGGAGCGCCTCCGGGATACGTTGGTTACGAAGAAGGCGGACAGTTGACCGAAGCCGTAAGAAGAAAACCTTACGCCGTTGTACTACTTGATGAGATTGAAAAAGCTCACCCTGATGTGTTCAATATCTTACTTCAGATTTTGGATGAGGGTCACGTTACCGACAGTTTAGGGAGAAAAATCGATTTCAGAAATACGATTATCATCCTGACTTCTAATATTGGAACAAGAGATCTTAAAGATTTCGGCGATGGCGTTGGATTCGGTACTTCTGCGAAGAAATCTTCAAGCGATGCAAGAGCAAGATCAACGATCGAAGCAGCACTTAAGAAAGCGTTTGCTCCGGAATTCCTCAACAGAATTGATGATATCATTATCTTCAACTCTCTTGAACAGGCTGACATCAGAAAAATTATCGATCTTGAACTTAATAAACTTTACGCAAGAATCGAAAAACTTGGCTATAAAATTGAACTTACTGATGAAGCCAAAGATTTCATTGCTGAAAAAGGTTGGGACAAAGACTTTGGTGCAAGACCGCTGAAACGTGCTGTTCAGAAGTATATTGAAGACCTTGTAGCCGAACTTCTTGTGAACAAGCAGATTTCTGAAGGCGAAACGATTACCCTTAAACTCAATGAAGCAAAAGATGCTTTAGAAAAGGAAGAATCACCTAAAGGCAAGAAAGAAAAAGCATAATCCTGATGATAAATTATGCGATCTTAGGATACGGTTTTATGGGAAAGAAGCATCATGAGGTAATCCTCAGCAATCCCAATGCAACTGTAACTGCAATTATTGATAAAAATGAAATCAACAGTCCGGACATTGAATATTTTCAGTGTCTGGATTTTTTCCTTGAGAAACCAAGAAACGTAGATGTTGTTATAATTTCTACACCAAACTCGGATCATTTTCATTCTGCAAAAAAACTGTTGGAAAATGGTTATACCATTTTTCTTGAAAAACCCTATTGCTTTACAAAAAAACAAACTGAAGAGCTGCAAAAGATTTCTTACGAAAATAAGAAGCAGATTTTCTTTTCCAATCAAAACAGAAAATCACCAATTGCAACCTTTCTCAAAGACATTATCGATAAAAATATTTTAGGGGAAATCTATTTCATACAGTCTAATCTCTTTTGGTCGAGGAATGAAAAATATTATCAAAAGGATTCATGGAAAGGGACTAAAGATAAAGATGGAGGAACTCTTTACACACAGTTTTTTCATTTCGTTGATTTGATAATGTGGGCGTTTGGTGACATCGAAATCAGAAATGTAGTTGCTAAAACCCTAAAACACAAATCATTAATTGAAATTGAAGATACCGGAACGGTAACTTTTGAATTAAAAAATAAAGAAACCATTGGCGTTCTAAATTTTTCCACAGCAGTTTACGACCGTAATTTTGAAAGCTCACTCACCATCATTGCTGAAAATGGAACTTTAAAAATTTCAGGACAATATTTTGATGAGGTTGAATATTGTAATATCAAGAATTTTGATATTAATGATTACCTGATTGGTAAAACCGATAATCTCTCAAACCTAAGAGACAATCTGAACTACGTTAATGAAAATTGTAAAAATTACAGTTTAAACGGAATTTCAGAAAGCATGAACATTGTTAGCAAAATAGAGCAAATCTACAATTCATTATAGCTTTAAAAATAAATTAATACTAAACCTGTTCATGCCGAACAGGTTTTTTTGTGGAAAACTGTATGCTCAAAACTTGTTTTTGTTGGCATATCTGGAACTACATTTGCGTTTAATAATTATATGGAAAATCCAAAATCATTTAAAGGTCAGGGAGCACAGCGAAACGTAATCAACCGTTTCGACCGATATACTTATGAGCCTGAAGATGAAGATTTTGAAACCACAAAAACAGAGTTCACAGAGGTTTTCCCAAAGACGATTGTAAATCCTGTAAAAAGCCCGGATCTGCCCTTTGAATATTCTTTAAATCCATATCAGGGTTGTGAGCATGGCTGCTCATATTGCTTTGCAAGACCAACGCATGAATATTGGGGATATTCTGCCGGTGTTGATTTCGAAAGAAAAATTATGGTGAAAAAAAATGCTCCGGAATTATTAGAAAAGTTCTTTCAGAAAAGAGGATACATTCCGAAAACCATCATGCTATCCGGTAATACCGATTGCTATCAACCCATAGAAAGACAACTGAAAATTACAAGAAATGTTCTAAAAGTTTGTTTGGATTATCGTCATCCCGTAAGTATTATTACTAAAAACGCATTGATTTTAAGAGATTTAGATATTCTAAAACCGATGGCAGAACAAAACCTTGTTTCTGTTTCATTCAGCATCCCGACACTCAACGAAGAATTAAGAAGAAAAATGGAGCCGCGAACTTCTTCATCCAAAAATAAACTTAAAGCCATTGAAATTCTTTCACAAAATAATATTCCGGTTAATGTGATGATTGCTCCCATCATTCCGGGTTTAACGAGTGATGAGACTTTGGGTATTTTAAAGTCGGTTTCAGAAGCCGGAGCCAATTCCTGCGGTTACGGTTTGGTAAGATTAAATGATACTGTTGAGCCGGTTTTTGTTCATTGGCTGAATGCAAATTTTCCAGATAAAGCGCAGAAAGTTCTCAATTTAATCCGTTCAATGCGGGGCGGAAATCTTGGAGAAAAGCGATATTTTGAACGATATAAAGGCGAAGGAAATATTGCTGAAATGATTCATCAGACTTTTGCGCTCGGAAAAAGAAAATATTTTCACGGAAAAGAACGCAGAAAACTTTCTTCCGAAAACTTCACAGGGACAAAATCTCAGCAACTGAAATTATTTTAAATAAAAAAACGGGCAAAATTGCCCGTTTCGATTTCACTGAAAATATTATTTTATCAGCCCAAGCTCCACAAGTCTTTCGTGGAGAAACTCTCCTGCAGAAGTATCTGCATAAAGTTTCGGGTTGTTTTCATCTACACAGTTTTCAAGAGCATCAAGTCTCATTTCGCTTACAGGATGCATGAAAAACGGAATCGAATATCTCGAAGTTCCCCAAAGTTCTCTCGGCGGATTCACCACTCTGTGAATGGTAGATTTCAGTTTATTATTGGTGTGCCTCGAAAGCATATCACCAACATTAATCATCAGTTCATCCGGTTCAGCAATGGCATCAATCCATTCGCCATCATGATTCTGAACCTGTAGACCTTTTCCTTGTGCACCCATCAAAAGTGTAATCAGGTTGATGTCTCCGTGTGCCGCTGCTCTTACCGCATCTTCGGGCTCTTGAGTAATCGGTGGATAATGTATCGATCTTAGAATAGAGTTTCCTTCAGCAATATATTTGTCGAAATAAAACTCATCCAAACCAAGATAAAGTGCCAATGCTCTCAGCACATATTTACCTGTTTTTTCAAGCATCTTATAGGTTTCTTTTCCTGCTTTGTTAAAGCCCGGAACTTCATCCACAATCACATTATCCGGATAAACTTCCTTGTACGTTGAGTCGTCAGAAAGATATTGTCCGAAATGCCAAAACTCTTTTAGGTCGGCTTTTTTGAAACCTTTTGCGGTTTCTTTTCCGAATCCAACATAACCTCTCTGCCCACCAATTCCCGGAATTTCATACTTTGCTTTGGTATCTTCCGGAAGGTTAAAGAAGTTCTTCACTTCAGTGTAAAGTTCATCTACAAGATTGTCATCAAGGAAATGTCCTTTAAGTGCAACAAAACCTATTTCTTCGTAGGCTTTTCCGATTTCATTTACAAATTTTTGTTTGCGTGCCGGATCGTCCGACAGGAAATCACGCAGGTCCACACTTGGAATTCTGTTCATGTTTTGTAAAAATTTAACGCACAAATATAGTCTTTTACGTCGACAAATAATTTTAGTTAACTGCTAAAAACTCATACCTTTGCACCTATGAAAAAATTCTCTTCAAAGCGCAGTATTCAACTTCTGGCATATCTTCTGAAAGAATACGGAATAAATAATGTGGTGATTTCTCCGGGATCGCGTAATGCGCCTTTGGCAATACATTTTGGAGAGATGGACGAGTTCAATACGTACAGTATTGTTGATGAAAGAAGTGCTGCTTTTGTTGGGCTTGGAATGGCAAAAAGCGAGAAAAAACCGGTTGCAATTACATGCACTTCGGGTTCGGCTGCTGCAAATTATTATCCTGCGGTTACTGAAGCATTTTATCAGAACGTTCCGCTTTTAATTTTAACTGCAGACCGACCAACTGATTTTGTAGATATTTTCGATGGGCAGACAATCCGTCAAAAAGAATTTTATCAACTGCATTCTTTCGGAGATTTTCAGTTGATGGAAGATGATAAAGACGGTTCGGAGGATTATAATTTTGATATCATTAAAAAAGCCATCGAACTTTGTATCGAAAAACAGGGTCCTGTTCATATCAACGTTCCCCTTTCGGAGCCGCTTTATGAGTTGGTGACTGAACTTCCGGTATTCCCAAAAGTTGATACAACTGCTCAGAAAAAACCTTACGAACTGCCAACCAATCTTGTTGCAAAGTGGAATCTTTCGAAGAGAATTCTAATCTTAGTAGGCACAAGAGATTACAGCAATGAGCTGGAAAGTCAACTTTCGCAATTGGTTAAAAACCATTCGGTTGTGGTCCTATCAGAGGTAAATTCAAACTTGAATCATGACAAGTTTTTTACGCATATCGACCGTTATATTTTCACTTTTACTGATGAAGATTATCAATTGTATGCACCTGATTTACTGATTACAGTTGGGCAAAATGTGGTTTCGAAAAAGGTAAAACAGTTCCTAAGAAAAGCAAAACCAAAAAATCATTGGCATATTGATGAAGTTTGGCAGCCCGATACATACTTTGCATTAACCGATAAAATTGAAACAAAGCCGGAAGTTTTCTTCAACAAATTACTGAATGTTGTAAAACTCGAACCTCAACCTTACTTTAATCTTTGGGATGTGCTTCGCGATAAAAGAGATGCAAAACATGCTGAATATGTCAACAGAGTTGGGTTTTCGGACTTTAATCTTTTTTGGCTGATTTCTCAGAAAATTCCGGAAAACTTTAATATTCATTTTTCCAACAGTTCGGCTATCCGTTACGCACAACTGTTTGATTTTAAAGGTAATAAAATTTACTGCAATCGTGGAACAAGTGGTATTGACGGATCAACTTCAACAGCGATGGGATTTGCAATAAAAAATGAAAATCCTACGCTTTTAGTAACCGGAGATTTGAGTTTCTTTTATGATGTTAACGGACTTTGGAATCAGTATATTCCGCCTTATACGAGAATAATTATTTTCAATAATGGAGAGGGAAATATCTTCAAAATTATTCCGGGACCGGATAAAGCAAACAGCAATATTCTGGATGAATTTATTGCCACAAAACACACAAAATCTGCCGAGCATCTCGCAAAACATTTTGGTTTCGGATACGTGAAAGTTGAAGATGACAACTCTTTGGAAAGAGTGCTTGACAATTTCTTTAAACCGGACGTTCAGCCAAAAATTATGGAAGTTTGCACTCAGGAAATACAGAATGCAGAAGTCCTGAAAAAATACTTCGAGTTCCTGAAATAAAACTTTTAAAGTTTCATATATTCATCGCTCAGAGGAAGATTGACGATTTTTTCGATTGGATAAATAAACATATCGTCGAAATCATTCAGCGCATTGATAATCTGAAAATGAGAGAATTCCTTAATGTTCTGCAAAGTTATTTCGGTTTCTTTTATCTTTTTATTTTTTAGCAAAAACTGCCTCTGAACGCCGTTCAAAAGATATGTTGTAGGCGTAAACCAGTCTTTGCCTTTTAGAAACAATAAATTGGAAAACGAAGTATCGGTAATTCTGTTGTTTTTTGCAATGATTATCTCTCCGGATTTCGCTTTTTCTTTCATAATCGCGAACTCTTTTCTGTTTTCGTATTTGAAAGAATAATCCATCGTATTGTTTTCAACCAATTTAAAATCGTCTATTTCCGAAATCGCATACGGAATTAATTGCGTGGTAAAATTTCTGTCGAGGTCGTAAACAATTCTCAGTTTGTAAAGTCCGTCTTCATCGTGGTTCAGGTCTTTAAAAATTTTGCCCAAATCAATAGAATTCTCTTTACCAAACTGTTTGAAAGTTTCGTTTACACGCTTCTGGTGATATTCGAGAAGGAAGATTTTCTGGTCTTCCACTTTAATGCTTTCAATAAACCGGAACATAGATTTTATTTTTCATTTCCTGATATTCGTCTTCGAGTTTGCTCATGTGTGTAATGCCGCCGCCACTTTTAAAATATAAAGTTCCGTTGTCGTTTTCAATAAATCTGATCATCACACACGAATCGAGATTCTCACCGTCAAACCAGCCGCAAACTCCTGTATACCAATCTCTTTCGTAGTTCTCAGACTCAAGAATAATTTCCAGAGTTTTAGGTTTTGGCGCTCCTAAAATGGAGCCTGCCGGAAGCAACGTTTTCATAATACTTCCAATCTTGCCTTCAAACTCCGGTTTTAAAATTCCTGAGATTTCAGAGCTCATGGCGTAAAGATCTTTCTGCTTGGTTTTAATAAAATCAATTCTTTGAAATTCAATTACTTCCACCTCATCTGCAACCATGCTCAAATCATTTCTAAGCAAATCTACCACCGTATAATGTTCTGCTTTCTCCTTTTCATCCTTCTTCAGTTTTTCAACCGCATTTTCAATGGAAGCATCAATCGTTCCTTTCATCGGATGCGTAAAAATCTTATTGTTTTTAATCTCAACAAAAGTTTCCGGTGAGAAAAAAACAAACTGATCTTTGTAAAGAACTTTATATTTTGCCTCTGAAAGATAAAAAATTTCTTCTAAACTGAAGTTGGTTTCAATTATAGTTTTACAGGTGTAATTGGTAAGATACGAATTGCCGAGTTTAAGATGTTTCTGCACATTTTCGAAACCTTTCTGATAATGTTTTTTACTTTCAGGAAAAGATTTCAGTTCAAGATTTTCTGATAGAGCGAATAGTCCTTTCTCTTTTTTAATATTCTGAAAATCAATCATCAATCCCAAATTCAGAATTTCATTTTCAAGATAAATTTCTACTTTCTTCATTAAAAAATCTATCATAAAGAAAAACGGAACTTTCTGTAGGGAAAGTTCATCCATTCTTTCGAAATTCGGGTGCAATTCTTTTTTCACAGGACAAAAATATAGTATTTAAACCTTATTTTTGCAGTTAAACAAAATTTATGCAACAAAATTATCCGCAAAAAACCGGAATTGATTTCATATTAAAAGATGCTTTTTCATATTGGTCGAAAACGCTGCTTTATCAGGTTCTTTACAGCTTACTTTATATTTCTGTTTTGATATTGGTTTTCTATTATGCTTCTTCAAAATATGGAATTCTTGAACAATATCTTGCTCTTGGCGATAAACTGAAAGAGGGGTTCGATGTCTATCAAGCGGCTATCGCAGAAATGACAAAATCTCCGGGATTCATGACGTTTTATTGGATTATGATTGGGGCTTTGGTCTTTCTGTATCCTTTAAATCTTGGGTTTTACAAGATGTTCAGAAAAATAGATACCGGAGAAAAACCTTTAATGGAAGACCTTTTCGCAGGATATCTTGGGACTAATTTCTTTATTTACACCTGTTTCTATCTGTTCTGGTTTCTCATTTATCTTTATGCTATGCCAACGGTAATTCTTGGTGTGGTTTGGGTATTCATAACGCTTTTTGCTGCTCCTCTGATGTTCTTCATGGACAAAAAAATCTTCGAAAGCATCTCACTGACCTGGAAAGCTCTGAAACTTTATCCGCTTGAAATACTGGTTTGCAGTATTGTTGCCATCATGTTTAAATACATTGGCGTTCTTACAATTATTGGTGCAATTTTTACTTTACCGTTTTGGAACCCGATGATTTATGCACTTTACAAAAAAGTGTTTAATGAAGTTGAATTAAATCCTGAAAAATAGCAAGTTATATCTGCAAATAAACTATTTTTGATAAGTTTAACTCCCAAGATATGCCAAACCGAAACCTACAAATAAATAATACGAAAATAAAGCAGGTTTTTCTGATTCTGATTATTACTGCATTATTAGCATTGATTGTCAGTAACTTAACTTTGTTTATTCCTTCGCTGCTTGGCGCTCTTACGCTGTATGTTGTTTGCCGACAACTGAATTTTTATCTTCAGGAAACTAAAGGCTGGAAACCGGTTTGGGCATCTTTATTCATTATTTTAGTCTGTTTGGTGGTTCTCATTATTCCGGTTTATCTGTTGGTGGATATGTTATTTGAAAGACTCGGCGATTCTAAGGAATACCTTGCACGATTTGCAGTTTTCATCGATAAAATAAAGGATTTCATTTACACACAGTTCAATATTGATATCATCACAAAAGAGAATGTTGACAAGGTGAAAGATATGGCCGCAAAGTTTTCTACTTCGGCGGTTAGCAGCACTTTCAATACGATTACGATTGTCGCTTCCATGTTTTTCATGCTGTATTTTATGCTTGAAAGACCGAGACTTTTCGAAAGGCTGATTTCTTCTGCCGCGCCTTTGAAACGGGCAAATATCAATATGATTGGCGAAAAATTCAGAAAACTGGTGATGGCCAATGCAATCGGAATTCCTGTGGTAGCTTTAGGACAGGGAATTGTTGCATTAATTGGATATTTGATTTTTGGTGCACCAAGTCCAATTTTGTTGTTTGCACTTACCGCCGTTGCTTCGATGATTCCGATTGTTGGAGCAGCTTTAATTTATGTTCCGATTGGAATTTTCATGATTGCTGAAGGAAACAGCGGTGCCGGAATCGGCGTTCTGCTTTACGGATTAATCGTGGTTGGCCTTACCGATAACATATTGAGATTCACACTATTAAAAAAGCTTGAAAACATTCATCCATTAAATACCGTTTTTGGAATTATTATGGGGATAAACGTTTTTGGTTTTATGGGCTTGATTTTTGGGCCGATTTTAGTTTCGATGACTTTACTTCTGATTCAGGTTTACAGAGACGAGTTTTCTGAGGACGATACCCCGCCACTGAAACTTCCGGATGACGACCCAATTGAAGAAAAAATAGATCTTTCGGTGTAATGGACGGATTAAACCCTGAAATATTAAAGGAAATCTGCGAGGTAAAAATGCCATTCGGAAAATATAAAGACACTGTTTTGGCAGATCTTCCGATTTCGTATTTGGAATGGTTTCACCGTCATGGAATGCCCAAAGGAAAACTCGGGATGCAGCTTTCCACCATTTATGAGATAAAACTGAACGGACTGATGGATTTGCTGACACCTATTCGCGGTGAAGTGAATTATGATAAACCGAAAAAGAAGGTTTTTAAATTTTGACTTTTGTAACCATTAAGGTTTTTTAGATTTGAAAATAAATTAAGTTTCGGATAAATCTGATTTAAGCAAGAAGCAAAAGCATTCCCCACAAAAAGTCTTAATATTTTAATGCTCTTAATGGTTTAATCTCACCCTTTTAAAGCAGCTATTTCATCCCTTAATTTCGCTGCAAGAATAAAATCAAGTTTTTTGGCGGCATCTTCCATTGCTTTCTGTTTTTCAGCAATGACTTTTTCTAAATCTTCTGAAGAATAGCCGGCTCTTTCTTCGGCAACCTGTTTAAGGATTTCTTTTTGTGTATATCGTTCATCAGGAAAATCTTTTGCTCTACCAACCAAAGATTCAGAAATTTTCTTACTGATTTGCTTTGGAGTTACATTGTTTTCCTCGTTATATTTCAACTGTTTTTCGCGGCGGTAATTGGTTTCGTCGATGGTCGCCTGCATACTTTTTGTCATTTTATCGGCGTAAAGTATGGCTTTTCCGTTTATATTTCTAGCGGCTCTACCAACCGTTTGAATCATCGATCTTCTGGAACGCAGCATTCCTTCTTTATCGGCATCTAAAATCGCAACGAGCGACACTTCCGGCAAATCGAGTCCTTCTCTTAATAAGTTTACACCAATCAGAACATCGAACAAACCGGTCCGCAGATCATTCATAATCT
This sequence comes from uncultured Chryseobacterium sp., assembly GCA_964588705.1. Classification (GTDB taxonomy): domain Bacteria; phylum Bacteroidota; class Bacteroidia; order Flavobacteriales; family Weeksellaceae; genus CAZPQV01. Next base: position 15,105 of record CAZPQV010000024.1, on the reverse strand, counting down.
GAATTCTTTCCAAAGTTTCAACATCTGAATGAATATAACGGCAACGGATTCCAAATTTTGTAAAATACTTCGTGAGTTCTTCCGCCATTTTTTTGGTTAAAGTTGTCACCAGTACACGCTCGTCCTCATCGGCGCGTTTCTGTATTTCCTCCATCAAATCGTCAATCTGATTCATTGTTGGACGGACTTCAATCACAGGATCCAAAAGTCCTGTCGGACGGATAATTTGCTCAATATATTCTCCTCCGGTTTGCTGAAGCTCGTAATCTGCAGGAGTGGCGGAAACGTAAATAACCTGATTCTGCATTTCCTCAAACTCTGCAAATTTCAGCGGACGGTTGTCCATCGCTGCCGGAAGCCGGAAACCGTATTCTACCAAAGATTCTTTTCTGCTTCGGTCGCCGCCGTACATTGCGTGAACCTGCGGAATGGTGGCGTGGCTTTCATCAATCACCATCAAATAATCTTTCGGGAAATAATCGAGAAGGCAGAACGGTCTTGTTCCCGGCAGTCTGCCATCGAGATAACGGGAATAATTTTCAATTCCGGAGCAGTAACCGAGTTCCTTTATCATTTCGAGATCGAGTTCGGTTCTTTCCTTTAAACGTTTTGCTTCCAAAGGTTTTTCGATGCTGTCGAAAAAATCAACCTGTTTTACCAAATCATCCTGAATATCACGGATTGCACCGTTCAATGTCTCTTTCGAAGTCACAAATAAATTCGCCGGATAAATCTGAATCTGATCAAAATTACTGTCTACATTTCCCGTGACAGGATTGAAGGTTTGTATTTTTTCAATCTCATCGCCAAAAAACTGAACGCGTATTCCGTTGTCTGCATAAGCCGGATATATATCAACCACATCACCTTTTACGCGAAAAGTTCCGCGCTGAAATTCATTTAAAGTTCTGGCATACAAAGCATTTACCAAAGAATGAAGAAGTTTGGTTCTTGTAATTTTATCGCCGATTTGAATAGAAATCAGCGATTTATGAAATTCCGTTGGATTTCCAATACCATAAATGCAGGAAACTGACGCTACAATCAAGACATCTCTCCGCCCTGAAAGCAAACTTGCCGTGGCCGAAAGTCTTAGTTTCTCAACTTCTTCGTTGATGGAAAGGTCTTTTTCGATGTAAGTTCCTGTGGAGGCAATATAAGCTTCGGGCTGATAATAATCGTAGTATGAAACGAAATACTCCACTGCATTATCCGGAAAAAACTCCTTAAACTCCATAAAGAGCTGTGCTGCCAAAGTCTTATTGTGCGCCAAAACTAAAGTTGGTTTTTGCGTATTCTGAACGACATTGGCAATGGTAAAGGTTTTCCCCGAACCGGTAACACCGAGCAAAGTCTGATACTTCTCTCCAGTTTCAATTCCGGCGGTGAGTTTTTCTATGGCTTGCGGCTGATCTCCGGTTGGTTTAAATTCTGCCTGAAGATTGAATTTCATTCTTCAAAAATACGAAAAAGAAAAGGCAGTTCTGTTTTTTGTTGCACGGAGTTGAAAGAGTTTTTAATGGAGTTACGCTTTATTATTTATAAAAAATGGAATGCTATTAATTGCTTATTTCCTTCTGTAATATGGTGATTTCAGGGAAAATGAAGGTTTGATAATTTGTCGGTTTTTTATGAATTCGAAGTGATGAGCGCTCGATTACCCTAACGTATTTATTTTTATAAGGATAAAGGTTTTCCAGGTAAAGGTTTTGCTGATCTTCCCTTTCATTATAGTAGAACGTCTGCTTTTTATCTGGTGCGCCGTGTTGATATTTATCGAAATCAATCTGCGACTTACTGATTAGAATGGCGAGCACTGCCCGTGTTCCTGAATCGTATGAGAAAAGAATGTTTTTGGGCTTTACAATATTAAAATCTTTTAAAAGTTTTTCTGTTTTGGGAGTAAGCTTCGTTGCATTGAAATTTTCTTTGCGGTAAACATATCTGTCCGAAAAAGAAATTTTAATTCCTGATTTTTTATTGATGTAGTAGGTTTTGTTAAAACCTTCGGATTTGTATGCGCCACCTTTTTTAAAAGTTCATGCGCAGGAAGTTGTTATCAGAAGGACTGCAAAAAGAAAAATATTTTTTTTCATAAAAAAAGCTTCAGAGATTTCTGAAGCTTTAAATATAAGTTATTTATTCATTCTTTTCATTTCGCTTAAATCATGGATGTACAGCCCATCTTCTGCTCTTGTCGTTTTAAAGATAACCTGCTGTCTGGTATCGCGGAAACCTTGTCTTACCGTCTTATTGGTAATTGTTGTTCCTGAAATTCTCTCCAAAGCAAGTTTCAATTCCGGGTCTGTGGTAACACCGAAATCTTTAATGGTATTAATCCATTCGTAAGGATGTACGCGGTTGTCAGTTGGTGGTACAATACCTGTTACATAAGTTCCATTTGCTAACTGCACCTGAGGATGAGGGTCTCGATCCCTGTTATAATATGCAAAGGTAATTGGTTGCAGTTTCCAGTTGTGAGTTGTTTTTCTCTTCTCGTACTTAGTCCACGATTCTTCCGGATTTGATTCGTACGCATCGTAAAGGGTGTGAGATCCAACAAATTTACCAACCGTAAGGTATCCATATATATCAACTTCCATAAACTTCTTCAAACTGTACACTGTAAGTTCAGTTGCAGAAGCCGATTGAAAAGAGATTAAAATATGAACTTTTGGCAACGCTAAAGTATTAATTGGAACGTTGGCCGTTGAAACTGTTGGGTTTCCATCAGAAATAGTGTAATAATTAATCGTTTTACGAACAACCTCATTATAATCCTGATGTTTTGCATTAAAATCAAGTTGAATATAAGGGCTGGTCGGAGACGTTTGATCTGCAATATTTCCTATCATCTGTGCAAGACCAATTGCCGTGCTTAGTGAACCTCCGCCATTATATCGTAAATCAAGAATAAGTTCGTTCACTCCATCTGCTTTCATTTTAGCAAACTGTTCATTCAGTTCATCATTATAATCCAGCTTGAAACTGTTGAAAACCAAATAGGCAATTTTCTTTCCACCCATATCATATACTTGATAATGAGCAATAGGATTTTCTTCAATAGCTGTTTTAGATATTGCAATCGACTCATCTTTATCGGTTGTAGTCACAGTGTATCCTGTTGCATTAGTATAAGTTACATTAGCACTGGCTGCTCTGGATATAGAAAAAGAATCTGTCCATAACGTTCCATAATTGCTTTGTGTAAGGTGAGCTCCGTTTACCTTTGTAATAACATCTCCTCTCTTAATTCCTGCCGTTTCCGCGGAAGAGCCTTTAACCACATAAGTAACTAACGCAACGTAGTTTGTTGCTCCTTGATATTTTGGAAATAAAGCAATCTCCAACCCTGAAAGTTGCTCAACTTCGGCCATCTTACCGGTACTGCTTCTTACGATTTCATTATTGTTCTCTATCCATGAGAATTCATCGGTCTTACCGTATTCATATACCAGATAATTATAAAAAAGTTTATCAGGCGTTTTATTATTAATTAAATCTGTATATTTTTTATTGTCGTTTCTCAGAGCATCAGCCAAATTAGGATTTTTATCCTGCCAGTAATACCAGGAATTCATAGCTCTCCAAACGAAATCATTAATCGGATCTGGGGTTACAGTAGTAACCGGAGGTGTTGTTGGCGGTTTTGGTGCTGGTTTCGGATCATCATCTCTTGAGCATGACGTCATTATAAACATGCCGGCAACAAGGGAAAGAATGATTTTTTTTACGTTCATTTTTTAATTAGATTTGTGTTATATTTTGAAAGGCGACTAAATTATGAAATTCAAAACAATTGTGACGACTTTATTTGTATTTATTATCTTTTTATTCACTTTATCTTGTAAATCAAAAAATTTACCAAAAGTTTCAAACCCTGAATATCAGTCATATTCGTTTGATGGTGAAAGAGGATATAAAGTTAAATTTGAGCTGAGCCACGATTCGATTCCGGCGTCTGCAGTTGTCATTAACAAGATTAAACAAAATATTTCTGAAGACAGCAAATCCGGTTTGAAATATGATGTCAATGTGATTGCACAGTCCACAAGAATCTTCGGCTTCAAACCACAGATTATTGAATCTCCCGACGGTATTTTCTTTAAAACCGATACCGCCGATGTTTTCAAAGAGGTAGATTTCAAGTTGAAAAACAAATAGAAGAAGGAAAATTTTCCTTCTTTTTTTTATTCAAATTTTAATAAAAAATTAAGAGTTTGTTTTAGACAATTTTCTTAATTTTAAAATCAAATCACTAAATCAATTACTTATGAAACTTCTCACAATAACGGCAATGATTTTTTCATTGGCCATTCTTTCCTGCAAAAACGGAATAACTCCAGTACAGGAAAACCCTGGCACCCCAACATCAGGCATTGCAAATCCGGAAACAGGAAACAGAAATACTGAAATTGCTCCGGCATTTGAAGGACAAACCAGAGTAAAAGGTGTGAAAACCTCAACGGATTATGACGTGTCTGTAATCGCACAAAACCTTGGAAGACCTTGGGGAATTATCAATCTTCCCGACGGCAGATTCCTTGTTACCGAAAAAACCGGTTTCATGTATATAATATCTGCCGACGGAAAAACCGTAAATAAAGTAACAGGATTTCCGAAAGTAGACGACACGGCACAGGGCGGACTTTTAGATGTCGCTCTTGATCCAACTTTCAGTACCAGCAGAATGATTTTTTGGAGTTACTCCGAACCGTATGAAGGCGGAAATCATACCGCTGTTGCAAAAGGAACACTTTCTGCCGATGAAAAAACCATCGAAAACGTTCAGGTTATTTTCCGGGCACTGCCTACTTACGCTGGAAGACTGCACTACGGAAGCCGCCTTGCATTTGATAAAGACGGACATCTTTTTGTGAGTACCGGTGAACGTTCCGACAAGCAAACCAGGCCTTTAGCTCAGGATAACTCGACGTATTTGGGTAAAATTCTTAAAATCACGAAAGATGGGAAACCAGCTCCCGGAAATCCAAATATCAGCGGTTGGAAACCTGAAATCTATTCTACAGGGCACAGAAATCCTCAGGGAATGGTGATTCACCCAACAACAGGGGAACTTTGGGAAGCGGAAATGGGACCCCGCGGTGGCGACGAAATCAATCTCATTAAACCAGGAAAAGACTACGGCTGGCCAACCATCACTTACGGCGAAGAATACAGCGGAATGACTATTGGCGACGGAATCGGGCAAAAACCAGGACTTGAACAACCGGTTTACTTTTGGGATCCTTCCATTTCGATGAGCGGAATAGATTTTTATACAGGAAATATCAGCGAATGGAATAACAACTTAATGATTGGCTGTTTAAGCGGACAAAAGATTATTCGTCTCGTGATCGAAAACAATAAAGTAATCGGTGAAGAATGGCTGCTCGGAAATTATGGCGAACGTTTCCGCGATGTACTGAGCGCCAAGGACGGAAATCTCTACGCCGTAACCGACAGCGGAAAACTATATAAAGTCGCCAAAAAGTAACTTTTTAAAATTGTTTATCTTTGTCCCGTTAAAATTTAAACAATTATGAAAAAATTATTAATTGCATTATCATTTGCTGCATTCGGATTTGTAAATGCGCAAAGTGATGCCTTCACGGGACAGGGAGATGTAAGAGTGAATTTGGGAGCAAACTTCCAGAAAGGAGGAACGGGAATTCAGACTTCTTTAGATTACGGTTTGGGAGAAAGCTTCTCAATCGGAGCTCAGGCAGGTTACCTTCTTGGAGTGAAAGAATACGAGGGCGAAAAACCATCGGGAACACACAGATTTGATGTAAAAGCAAGACTTAGCGCGCATCTTGGTGACGTAATGGGATTGCCTTCAAACTTCGATATTTATCCTGGATTGAACCTTGGATTGAAAAACTTCGGAGCACACGTTGGTACGAGAGTTTTCTTTGATAAAGGTTTCGGAATGTTTGCTGAAGCGCAGTTCCCAATTTCAAGATACAATACTGAAGCATCGGCTTACCGTTTGCTAAACAATCAGTTTGCATTCGTAGTTGGAGCATCATTTGATTTAACGAAATAATTCGAGAATCATGCAAAAGCAAATCCCGGAAATTTCCGGGATTTTTTATTTTCTGTCTGCTTTTTTTACGCCATGAAAATCTTTCAGATAAAAGGGTTCGAAATAAGCAACATCCTCAAATTCTTTATGATTGAATTTTTGGACAGATTTCTTAATTAAATAATTGGCTGATGGATAAACATCATCCTTATACTCAGCATTTTGAACGGACAGAATTTCTTTCGCTTTCGTGCAGCCGTCACCAACAAATAGAATGTTCTTGTCATAAAACTGCTCAAAAGAATTTTCTTCCAAAATAAGATTATCTGTTTTTGAAAGTTCTTCTCCCGTATTTCCGTCGTAAACTGCGGTGTAAACCTCCATTCTTCTTGCATCAATTAAGGGAATAATCAGATCAAACCCCTGATTCAAAAATGGCTCCACCATGGTTTCCATGGAATTAACTGCGACAAGCGGAATGTTCAACCCGAAGCAAAAACCTTTAGCCGAAGATGCTCCAATCCGAAGTCCTGTATAAGAGCCGGGACCTTTGCCTAAACTTACGCCATCCAAATCCTGAAGTTTGATTTCAGCACCTTCCAAAGCCCATTCTACAAACGTGTGAAGGCTTTCGCTTTGCTTATAATTTTCTGACAATTCTTCGCAAAGACAAAGGAGTTTTTCACCATCAGAAATGGCGACAGAACAGTTTCGGGAAGAGGTTTCGATGTGGAGAATTTTCATTCTGCAAAATTACAGATTTCTGTAAATAGTTCTCGGCTCGCTCTGAGCACTCGGATAAATCGTTAGGTCTGAAATAGTTACATGCTTTGGCGCATAAACACAGAACGCAATAGTTTCAGCAATATCTTTTGCCTGCAGCGCATCATAACCTGCGTAAACCGTTGCTGCACGTTCTTTATCTCCTTTAAAACGGATTTCAGAAAATTCCGTTGCAACCGCTCCCGGCTGAATATTGGTTACTTTAATTCCAAATTCGGTAAGCTCCAAGCGCATTCCTTCGGAAATAACATCTACAGCACGTTTCGAAGCGCAGTAAACTACTCCATTGGTATAAGTTTGCCGTGCTGCAACCGAGCTGATATTCACAATATGTCCCGTTTTCCGATTCTTCATTTTAGGAATAATCAGTTTAGAAACATAGAGAAGTCCTTTCACATTACCGTCCATCATCGCATCCCAATCCAGAACGCTTCCGTCGCAAATGGGTTCCAGTCCGTGAGCGTTCCCTGCATTGTTTACAAGAACATCAATATCACGGAAATTTTCCGGAATTGAGTCGATGGCTTTCTCGACCTCATCATAATTTCTGACATCAAACTTTAACGTTAGAACTTCATTGGTAACCGAAAATTTTTCTTTCAGTTCATCCAGCTTTTCCTGCCGGCGACCGCAAAGTATCAGTTTGTTTCCGTTTTCGGCAAATCGTTCTGCACAGGCTTTTCCAATACCGGAAGTAGCGCCTGTTATCATGATGGTTTTCATATAGGTAAATTGTTATTCTCGTTTTGTTTTGGAAAATCCAAAGTTCTGGTTGGAAAAGGAATTGTGATCTTGTTTTCCCTGAATTTTTTCAGGATCTCCCGGCGCAATTCACTTCGGATTATTGGTTGGCGAAATAAGTTACGCGAATGATACAGCATTAATAAATCAAGTGAGCTGTCGCCAAAATTTTCAAGTCTTACAATAGTTTTATATTGGTCTGAAGTCACAATTTCTCTGTGTTCTTCAACGACTTGCTTCAAGATTTTTTCAGCCAAATCAACATCAGAGTCATAGGAAATACCAACTTTAATTTCAAATCTTACGATATCGTTTCCATGAAAAAAATTGATGATCTTATCTTTCGTAAGTAATGAATTTGGGAATATCATATGTTTATTATCCCTCGTTAAAATAGTTGTCGTTCTCATCTGAATTTCTTCAACCTTACCGATAATTCCACTGATTTCTACAACGTCACCAACTTTCACGGTTCGGTCAATCAGAATAATAATCCCGGAAACAAAATCGAGGAAAAGATTTTGAAGCCCCAATCCAATTCCTACTAATATCGCTCCTGAACCTAATAATATTGGAGAAATATTTACACCTAGCGTTCGCATCACCATAAAAAATGTGATAACGACTATGATATAATAAATGATTTTTGAAAAGGCGAACTTCTTGCTGATTTCGAGTTTTTCGGACTTGTAAATGAAACTTTTCACCACCTTAGAAACCAACCACCCCAATACTATGATGAAAATTGCGCCCAATATTTCATAGACTGAAAGTGTGTACTTCCCGAGAGAAAACAATTCAAACTCCAGCAGTTCTTTAAAACTGTAGGATACGTTTTCCGAAAGTGCTTTGATGCTCGATTCTGTTTCCTGTTTCATACGCCATTAAAAAACCGCCAATCTTAAGAGTATAAAATTAGCGGTTTTAAGTTTTATTTCAAATGTTTCTATTTAATTTCTGAGATGATATTTATTGCTTCTTTCAGATAAAGGTCTCTCTGAAGGTTTTTCATCCAGTTTTCTGATTTTTTCTTAAAGGCTTCATCTGTTTTCTCTCTTTCGAGATCGGCAGGATAAAGTGCAAATTTCAGTCCGTTTTGGTATTTATCCAGTGCTTTGAATTTTTCAATCTGAGCCTTTCTTTCCTTCATCAATTCAGTAAATTTGTTCTGATTTAGCGTAATGGTTTTTTCTTTATCCAACGCTTCTTTCCACTTCGCCGACTCAATTATTAACTGATACGTTTGGTTTTTGGCCATTCTTGCGGCACTTGCAGCGCGAAGTGCTTCCATATCGAAATAATTAAGTTTCGGATAATTTACCGCCTGGATTTTATCCCAAGCCAAAGCACTGTCGTCATATCGCTCACCGATTTCTGAGAATGTGAAATAATCTTTGAGGGTAATATCCGATATAATTCCTTTCTTCTGAGTAGATTCTCCGGTTACACGGTAAAACTTCTGAATGGTAAGCTTCAATGAACCGAAATCGTCATTCGTGCTCAGGAAACGGTTTAAATCAACAAACGTCTGTACCGTACCTTTTCCGAAAGTTTGCGGAGAGCCAACAACCACTGCTCTTCCGTAATCCTGCATCATTCCGGCAAGAATTTCGGATGCCGAAGCTGAAAGTTCGTTCTGCATAATCACCAGCGGACCAGTCCACAACGGCGCATTGGATTTATTTCTTAAAGTCTGTATTTTTCCTTCGCCGGTTTTCACCTGAACGTACGGGCCTTCGTTCATGAAAAGTCCCATGATGTCGCCCACTTCCGTCAACGATCCACCGCCGTTGTTTCTTAAATCAAGAACAATTCCGGAGATTCCCTGAGCTTTCAGTTTAATGATTTCGTTCTTCACATCATCGGAAGCATTTCTTCCCTTCGCATCTTCGAAATCGGCATTAAAACTTGGCAGATTGATGAATCCATATTTTTTCCCGTTTGGCGCGTCAATCACGATGCTTCTTGCAAAAGTATCTTCTATGGAAACTTCTTCACGCACCATTTTCACCTCGCGGATGGTTTTATCTTTTTTCTCAACGGTAAGAATAACTTCTGTTCCTTTCTCACCTCGGATTAATCTTACTGCTTCATCAGCAAGCATTCCGACAACATTTACAGGTTCTTCGTTAGGTTTCGATTTTACTTTCAGAATTTTATCGCCTTCATTCAGCTGTTTCGATTTCCAGGCAGGTGCTCCAATCGTTAATGGACCAAGGTACAGATACCCTTTTTTCTCTTGAATTAATGCACCAATTCCTATGATTTTTCCGGTGAAACTGGCATCGAAATCTTCTTTATCTCTTGGTGAAAAATAGTTTGTGTGTGGATCGAAAACTTCGGTATAGGCGTTCATATAAACCGTGAACCAATCCATTTTCTTTCTCTTTTTCACTCTTCGGAAAGATTCAGTAACTAGGTCTTTCACCTCATCTGTTGCTTTAATTCTCTTCTGCTCCGGAGTAAGAATTTCTACTTTTATAGTGTCTTTAAGATTGTGTTTTATAACAGAATCTTTCTTCTTTTGCTGGGTTTCTTCTTTTGCACTGAGCGTTTCAATCTCCTGAAGAATATTGTATTTAATGAATTTTCTCCATTCATTATACTGTTCTTCTTTGGTTACAGGATGTTTTTTTGCTTCAGGTTCAAGCACAATGCTTTCATCTTCATCCAAATTAATTGGTTTGCTGAAGATGTCCTGCGTCATCTTATCGATTTCATCCACCCTTTCGAAAAGTCTTCCGTACGTGAGATTATAAAACGTAAGGTCTCCTTTATTCAGGTAATCGTCAAGTTTCAGTTTGTGTTTTTCAAATTCATCCACGTCCGACTGACGGAGATATCTCTTCGCAGGATCAATCATTTCAAGATATTTCTTATAAACTTCCTGCGAATAAGCGTCGTTTATCGGTCTCGGGCTGTAATGCAGATAACTGAGTGTATTTTTCACACTCACCATTATCGTTTGCATCTTTTCATCGTCATTCTTCGGTGAATTGAAACAGAACATCAGCGAAGTTAATGGTATGAAGAGTAAAAGTGTATTTAGTTTAAATTTTTTAAACATATTCGGCATGCTATATAATATAATTGGTCAATTTTACCGCAAATTTGTTACAATGCGGATTTTACAAAGAATCAAATTTAATACCTTATTTGCAAATTATAGATTGAATTTTAATTATTTTTGTTGAAAACCATTTTTAAAAAATGCAGAAACCACTTATTTTAGTTACCAATGATGACGGAATTACGGCACCGGGAGTGCGTAAACTTGTAGAATTTATGAACGAAATTGGCGAGGTAATTGTCGTTGCTCCCAATTCGCCGCAAAGTGGAAAAGGACATGCCATCACCATCAACTCCACACTTACTTTTGAAGAAATTTCGCTCGATGGTCCGCAGACAGATTATTCCCTTTCCGGAACTCCGGTGGATTGTGTGAAATTTGCTTTAAATAAAATTCTGAAAAGAAAGCCGGATATCGTGGTTTCGGGTATCAATCACGGTGCGAATTCTTCTATTAATGTAATTTACTCCGGTACGATGTCTGCCGCTGTTGAAGCAGGAATTGAAGGACTGAACGCTGTTGGTTTCTCACTTCTCGATTTCAGTTGGGATGCCGATTTTGATCAGGCAAAAGAATATATCCAGCAGATTGTTCGTAAAACTCTAGAAAATCCGCTTCCAAAAGGCGTGGTTTTGAATGTTAATATTCCGAAACTGAAGAAAGAAGAACTAAAAGGCATCAAGGTGTGCCGACAAGCCAATGCTAAATGGGAAGAAAGTTTCGATGAGCGCATCAATCCTCACGGTAAAAAATATTACTGGCTCACAGGCTATTTCAATAATATGGATGAAGGCGATGATGCCGATGAAACTGCTTTGTCACAAGGTTACATCTCAGTTGTTCCTGTAAAATTTGACCTTACCGCTCACGAATTTGTTGAATATCTCGGCAATGTTCTGAACTCAGAAAAGGCTTAAATAAATCATTTTCCAACCGCAAAAAAATTCTTAACTTCACTTTCTAAATTAAAAAGTGATGTCTAAGAACCTCAGTCACCTTTCGTTCCGCAAGGGAATGCGCGAAAACCTGTTCGATAAAATGGGTCAATTGGCCGTTTCCGACGGTGGAACCCCAACCAAAGAAGACCTTCATCTACTCGCCAAAGAATTCCTGATGGGCGACGCCAATACCTATGGTGCCATCACCGCATACGATTTTATGAAACCCGAAAATCAGGGCAAAGAAATCTACGTTTGTAACGGTTCGGCGTGTCTTTGCGCGGGAACTCAGGATAAAGTTCAGGAAGAAATTTCCAAGCATTTCAATGCCGACCAAATCGGGCATATGACCTGTCTTGGCCGCTGTCACGAGAATTCTTCGTTCAATTACGGCGGGAAAAACTATTCCGGTGATAGTATTAATCATCTGGAAGAAATTATTTCAAAAAAAGAATCTTCACAAAACGGAAAATACAGTGTAACTGCTGATAAGGAAATCCTTACCGCTCCTTTCGGTCGTGCCGATGAATTTGAAAAACTGGTAAAATACCTTTTTACCAGAACTCCGGCAGAAGTTCTAAATAAAATAAAAAACTCTGCAAACCGTGGTCGTGGCGGCGCCGGTTTCCCGATGGCTCTTAAATGGGAATCGTGCGCAAAAGAAGAATCCGACGATAAATTCATCATCTGTAATGCCGATGAAGGTGATCCCGGAGCGTTTTCAGACCGTTACCTTCTGGAAGAAAAACCTTTCATGACGCTCTATGGAATGTTCGTTGCAGGTTACTGCACCGGTGCAAACTGGGGAATTCCTTTTATCCGTGCAGAATATCCGGAAGCGATTGAAACCATTGAAAATGCTATTAAAGAACTTTACAGCCGCAACCTATTAGGTGAGAATATTCTCAATTCTGGTTTCACATTCAATTTCAAAGTAATTAAAGCGAAAGGTGCCTACATCTGCGGTGAAGAAACTGCACTGATTAACGCCATCGAAGGGCAAAGGCCGGAAGTAAGAACCCGACCTCCTTTTCCAACGCAGAAAGGTTTATTTATGAAACCAACAGTAGTAAATAATGTTGAAACCTTAGCTGCTGTCGCATGGATTATCAAAAATAAAGGTTGGCAATACGCCGAAATTGGCACAGAAAAATCTACCGGAACCAAACTGATTTCCCTCGACGGACTGTTCAATAAACCCGGAATTGTAGAAGTGGAAATGGGAACGCCACTCGAAAAAGTTGTTTACGAATATGGTGGCGGATTTAGAAAAGAAGTAAAAGCTTTGCATATCGGTGGACCGTTAGGCGGAATTGTTCCAATTGAAAAAATTAAAGACTTAAGCATTGATTTTGAGTCGTTTGCAAGAGAAGGATTCCTGTTAGGACACGCTTCGATCGTTTGTATTCCGAAAGATTTTCCGATGATAAAATATCTGGAGCATCTCTTTGATTTCGCCGCTTTTGAAAGTTGCGGAAAATGTTTCCCATGTCGCCTCGGAACCAAACGTGCCCACGAAATGCTCGAAGGCGCCGCCAACGAAATGAAACCCATCAACCGAACCCTTTTTGAAGATTTATTAAATACACTGCAACAGGGCTCACTCTGTGCACATGGCGGAGGAATTCCACTGCCTGCGAGAAACGCGATGCAGTATTTTAAAGAAGAATTGGATTTGCATTTTGATTGATTAACCACTGAGGTCACAGAGGGATCACAAAAGACACAGAGTGTTTTGATTTCTCTTAAACTTCAAAAAGTAAATAATTACAAAATCTCCGTGAACTCCGTGAAAACATAGTGTTCTCCGCGTTCCAAAAAAAATAAAAGTATGAATAATACTGCTTACATCAACAACCAACCATTCGAATTCGTTCCGGGAGAAACGATGCTTTCATTCATTCGCCGTAATAAAGGCGAGCAGTCGGTTCCCACGCTTTGTGATGCGCCCAATCTGGAGCCTTTCGGTTCCTGCCGTGTTTGCTGCGTCGATGTGGCGCTTGAGGAAAATGGCCGCACCAGAGCGATGGCGTCCTGTCATTCGCCCGTTACGTCAAATATGTATCTTTATCCGGATTCAGAAAACATCACCTCGCTTCGCAAGAATATTCTCGAACTCGTTTTATCAGATCTTCCGGAGGAAAAACGGTTTATCAAAGATGAAAAACCAACGGAACTGCAGGAGGTTGTAGAAAGGATTGGAATCAAGGAAGTGCGCTACGAAAGCAAAGGAAAACGGCATTTCGAACTCGATGATTCGCATCCGTATATGCGTTCCGACCTCAATATGTGCATCAACTGTTTCCGTTGTATCCGCGCGTGTGACGAGGTTCAGGGAGAAATGGTGCTGAGTATGGCCGGCCGCGGTTTCGATGCGTATGTCATCAAAGGAATGGATGTGAGTTATATGGAAAGCGATTGCGTGAGTTGTGGTGCGTGTTCTCAGGCTTGTCCGACCGATGCCATTACCGATATTTTCCAAATGTCTGAAACTGTTCCAACGAAAGTGACGAGAACCATTTGCACCTATTGTGGTGTTGGTTGTAACCTGGATGTGGCTTCAAAAGGCGAGGAAATCATCTCAATTACAGCACCTTACGATGCCGAAGCCAATGGTGGACATACCTGTCTGAAAGGCCGTTACGCCTTCAAATTCTACAATCATCCCGACCGTTTGCGCAGTCCGATGATCAAGCGAAACGGCGAATTTGTAAATGTAAGTTGGGATGAAGCCTATGACTTTATTGTTGATAAATTCAATCAGATAAAAACAGAATTCGGTCCGAATGCCATCGCCGGAATTTCCTCTGCCAGAACGCCGAATGAGGAAAATTACCTGATGCAGAAATTCATGCGCGCCGTCATCGGAACCAATAATATCGACTGCTGCGCGAGGGTTTGCCACTCACCGACCGCACTTGGAATGCAGCGAGCGTTTGGAACGGGAGCCGCCACCAATTCCATCGAAGATTTGGCTTATACCGACTGCATTTTGGTGATTGGAGCGAATCCGACCGCCGCTCATCCGGTGACTGGAGCAAAGATCAAGCAGAGAATGATGCAGGGAGTAACCGGAATTGTGATTGATCCAAGAAAAATTGAACTAGCAAAATATGCACAGTATCATCTTCAGCTTCGTCCGGGTACGAATGTGGCGATGCTGAATATGCTGCTGTATTACATCATTTCAGAAGGTGTTGAAGACGAAGAATTCATCCGAAACCGAACCGAAGGTTACGAAGAAATGAAAGCCGAAATTCTGAAACTTGATATGGATGAACTTTCAGAAATCACCGGTGTGGATAAAAATCTTGCTCGTGAAGCCGCCATTGCTTACGCCAAAGCCAATGCAGCAATGGAATTCCACGGATTGGGCGTTACTGAGCAGATGCAGGGAACCTTTACCGTTCAACTGATTGCAGACCTCGCAATGATTACCGGAAATATCGGTAAAAAAGGAGCAGGTGTTAATCCGCTTCGTGGACAGAATAATGTTCAGGGCGCTGCAGATATGGGTTGTCAGCCGCATCAGGGCGCAGGCTATC
>CAZPQV010000023.1:0-31686 GCA_964588705.1 uncultured Chryseobacterium sp. | reverse complement strand
GTTGAAGCCAATGACGGCGACAATTCGATATATGTATATTTAAGAAAAGGAAAAGAGGAAGATGATGTTCTGATGGTCGTTCTGAATCTTACGCCTCGTGTATTCGATTACAAAATTGGTGTAAACGAAGGAACTTCTTGGGAAGTTATTTTGAATTCCGATGATATAAAATATGCTGGAAGTGGTGTAAATGCAGAAATCGTAGATGAAGAAGATGATGAATGGATGTATCGCCCGAATGCCATTGTATTGAAACTTCCGCCATTGGCAGGAGTGGTTTTAAAACAAAAGAAAACACCAAAAAGAAGACGAAGAACAGTTGCAAAAGCTGACACAACTGAGAAGAAAACTGCTGAAAAAAAGACAACAGCTAAATTGGCTGCCAAAACAACTGCGAAAAAACCTGCTGTAAAAAAAGCGGCAAGCACTAAAACCGCTGTTCCAAAAGAAGTAAAACCAAAGGTTACAAAAACTCAGAAAAAAGCTGAGAAAGTAACACCACCAGTTAAGAAAAGCAAGAAATAAAGAACTGAAATATTTAATATGAATATTTTTCACCTGTCCTTAGAATGTTATCCGGTTGCAAAAGTCGGAGGTTTGGCAGATGTGGTTGGTGCATTGCCAAAATATCAGAACAAAATTGACGGTATCAGTGCAAAAGTGGTGATGCCTTGGTATAACCGCCCTTTTGTACACGACAATGATTTCGAAATAGTTTTCGATGGTTTCATTCATCAGAGCCATCACATGTTTCAGGTTCAGGTGATGAAGGAGCGCAGCAGCGTTCTTGGTTTTGAACTTTATTTGGTAAAAATCCCCGGACTTTTAGACCGCGATAATCCTTATGGCTATTGGGATGAAAGTCAGCAGTTTTTGGCGTTTCAGCACGGCGTTTTACATTGGTTGAGTGCGATGAAAATCCGGCCGGATGTACTGCACTGTCACGATTATCACACCGGATTGGTTCCTTTTATGATTGAACATTGTCCGGAATTCAGATTTCTGAAAGGTGTAAAAACAATAGGAACGATTCATAATGGCGAATATCAGGGGCAAATGAGTTGGGATATGCTGCAGTATTTTCCTTGGGTGAACGGTACTGCCAATCTCGGACTTTTGGATTGGGGAGGATATATCAATCCGCTTGCTGCGATGATCAAATGTTGTACAGCTTTTAATGCAGTTTCGGGAGGATATATGGAAGAACTGTATCACAGTCTCCGTGGTTTGGAAACTTTGGTTCAGCAGGAACATCAGAAAGCATATGGCATTATCAATGGAATTGATGTTGAAGTTTGGGATCCGGAAACCGATGATTTCCTCGATGCCAATTACGGAGTTGAAAATGCAGAATCAGGAAAATTAAAAAATAAAAAAGACATCTGCGAAGAATATGGTTTAGATCCGGATTTGCCGCTTTTCGGTTTCATCGGACGGTTTGCAGGAGAAAAAGGAGCGGATTTGCTGCCAGAAATTGTTCAGAAAAGTATTCAGCAGACTTATGGTTCTTTAAATATTATCGTTCTTGGTTCGGGAGAAAAACATACCGAAAATCAATTGAAAGACCTCGATTATCATTTCTCCAATTTTGCTTTGGATTTGGGATATAAGGAAGCGCTTTCCCACAAGATTTATGCTTCTGCCGATTTCCTTCTGATGCCTTCGAGAGTGGAGCCTTGCGGACTGAATCAGATGTATGCCATGCGCTACGGAACCATTCCAATCGTGCGTTATACCGGCGGCTTAAAAGATACGGTAGAAGATATTTCCACCGGTGGTGCAGGTATAAATTTTGCATATCCAAGTGCTGAAGATGCTGTGAATGCCATGCACCGTGCGATGTACATTTACAGCGATAAAAAGTTGATGACAAATCTCATCAAAGCCAATATGAATTTTGATTTTTCGTGGGAAAAATCTGCGGAAAATTACGTAAATTTATACAAGAAATAATTACTTACAAACACCTAAAAAATCATTAAAAAAATATGAAACCTAACGTAATTTCAATTGTTCTTGGAGGAGGCAGGGGAAGCCGGCTTTTTCCATTGACATATTCAAGGTCCAAACCTGCAGTGCCAATTGCCGGAAAATACAGATTGGTAGATATTCCAATTTCAAACTGTCTGAACTCGGGCTATAACAAGATTCTTGTTCTTACGCAGTTTAATTCTGCTTCGCTGAATTCACATATTAAGAATTCTTACCACTTTGATATTTTCAGTAAAGGTTTCGTAGATATTCTTGCGGCTGAGCAGAACTTGGAAAGCGATCAATGGTATCAGGGAACGGCGGATGCGGTGCGACAAAGTATGAAGCATTTGGACAAGTACGAATACGATTATATCCTGATTCTTTCCGGAGACCAGCTTTATCAGATGGATTTCCGTGAAATGATTGATTTTCATATCAAAAATAAAGGAGACATTACCATTGCAACCATTCCGGTAAATGCTAAAGACGCCACAGGATTTGGGATATTGAAATCTAATGACGAAGGTGCAATTGAGTCTTTCATCGAGAAACCTTCAAGTGATCTTTTAGGTGAATGGAAATCCGATACTTCTGAGAAAAGTAAAAGTGAAGGAAAGGAATATTTGGCATCCATGGGAATTTATGTTTTCAACAAAAAAGTTCTCAAAAAGATGTTCGACGAAGATCCGGGAGATGATTTTGGTGGAGAACTTATTCCTAATGCGATTAAAGCAGGGTACAATACATTAAGTTTCCAATACGAAGGGTATTGGACGGACATCGGAACAATTGAATCGTTCTACGAAGCCAACCTCGATTTGGCGCAGGATTTTCCGAAATTCAACCTGTTCAGCTCCAGTCCGGTTTACACAAGAGCGAGAATGCTTCCGCCGTCAAAAGTGATGGGAAGTTACGTTCATAGAGCGGTCTTTGCAGACGGTTGCATTATTATGGCAGATAAGATTGAAAATGCGATTATTGGCAACAGAACGAGAATTGATAAAGGCAGCACCGTGGTGAATTCCTATATCATGGGTTCCGATTACTATCAGCCAACTGCGGAAATTATTGAGAACGACGCAGCAGGACGGCCAAATATCGGTATCGGCAAATATTGCTATATCGACCGAGCAATTATCGATAAAAATGCTAAAATCGGCAATAACGTAAGAATTATTGGTGGCAAGCACCTTCCTGACGGCGATTACGAAACCCATTCCATAAAAGACGGAATTGTTGTGGTGAAGAAAAACGCAGTAATTAAAGAAGGAACGCACATCGGATAACTTCATTTTTAATATAAGCAATGAGTGGCCAAACATCTTGGTCACTCTTTTTATTATTTTTATTTTTGTCGCATGCAATGGATTAAATACGGGGTGATACTTTTTTTGGTGGTGCTGGGCATTTATGCGGCTTCCATGTCTTTTGTGGACGAGAGCAAATCGTTTACCATCGAAAAGGACATTAATTATCCAATAGAAAAGGTTTATCCTCAGTTCAATAATTTTCAGAATTTCACCCGTTGGAATCAGTATTTTACCGATTCGAAAAATTTATCCATTGATTATTTTTCACCGTACGTGGGGCAAGGCGCTTCGATGAGTTTTGCGGATTCTAAATCGGGCAGAAACGGTGATATGTTCATCCGTTACGAAAATCCTTATCAGACGCTGAAATATCAGCTTTTTGAACAGGACGACAGCAATCCGTATTTAATTGACATTAAATTCAAAGTGGTTTCGCCAACGCAAACCAAAATGATCTGGTCGGTTCATACTCCAAAACAGCCTTGGCTGAAACGTTCCGTAAACCTTTGGACAGAAAGTGATTTTGTAGATAATTTGGACAAAAGCATTGTGAATTTAGCCAATATTCTCAGTAATAAAGTGGATCGTGATGAGCAGTTGGCATCTATTAAATACGACAGCATCATGGTTGAAGAGAACGAAGGCAACCTTTTAATCGGTGTGAATGTCAGTACTTCGAATAAAGGCGATGCTTTAATTAAAAATATCATCCACAACCACAATAAGGTCAATAATTTCGTAACGGTAGATATGGGCAAAAGGGAAGACGAATTTGGTTTTCCGGTGATGCTTACCGATGTAGGTAACTACAAGGATAAAGAGGTCTCTTATTATTACGGAATTCCGCTTTCCAAAAGAGTGGGAGTTTCGGACAATAATTTCAGTTTCCGAACGGTGAATCCGTCAAAACAGTATGTGATTTATTTCAAAGGAAATTATAAAAACCGAGTGAAATCTATCCAGCAATTGCTTAATAAAGCCAAGAAGGATTCCATGCGCAACGGTGAACTCCAGCAAACTTTTATCGAGTCGCCAGAGGAAGGAAGAGACGTTAATGTAAAGTTTGCGCTTCCGGTTTACAGATAGACAGTTTTGCTTTAAAATTCACTCAATTTTTTAAATTGAAATTCTTTCTTTTCTGTTTTTAAAAATTTAATTCAGTTTAATTTTTTACTCTTTTTTACTTGATAAAATAGATTTTATAAAACCTATTTCTTTCATTGATTTTTTGGCTTAAATAATTTCTTTACCGCATATATTTTTCCTAATTTTGTGGATTAACAAATTTATTGACCAGACACTGTAAAAATGGACCGATTTTCATTTCTAAATGCAGCACATTCTCAACTTATTGAGGACCTTTATCAACAATACCTAAAATATCCGGATTCTCTTGAGCCTTCATGGAAAGCCTTTTTCCAGGGATTCGATTTTGCACTCGAAAATTATGGCGACGAAGATTATACATCACAGCCAACCAATGGCGTTGCGACTGCTCCGGTGCAGCAAATTCAAAAGATTGTCGCAGGAGGAGACGTTCCTGATGAAATTAAAAAGGAATTTCAGGTTTTAGACCTGATTAATGCTTACAGAAACAGAGGTCACCTGTTCACTAAAACAAACCCTGTAAGAGAAAGAAGACATTACGAACCAACACTTGGTTACAAGAATTTTGGGCTTACAGATGCAGATCTCGACAAGAAATTCAACTGTGCTACTCAAACGGGAATGAAGGAACCTTCAACTCTGAAGGAAATCATTCGCCATTTGGATAATATTTACTGCGATTCCATCGGTGTTGAGTATATGCACATGGAAAGTGTTGAAGAAAAGCAGTTCGTAAGAGAATGGCTTCAGGTAAATGAAAACCATCCGACGCTTTCGGCAGAAGAAAAAACAGAGATTCTTCATAAATTAAATCAAGCTGTTGCTTTCGAAAACTATCTTCACACGAAGTTTGTTGGGCAGAAGCGTTTCTCGCTGGAAGGTAACGAATCTTTAATCCCGGCTTTAGACCAGTTGATTACCCGTTCTTCTCAATTAGGTGTAGATGAGGTGGTTCTTGGGATGGCGCACAGAGGAAGACTGAACGTACTGACGAATATTTTTGGTAAATCATACAATCAAATTTTCTCTGAGTGTGAAGGTAAAGAATTTGAAGAAGATCTATTCTCCGGTGACGTAAAAGATCACTTGGGATCTTCTAAAAAAATACAGACAGCGAACGGAGAAGAATTTGCGATTAACCTTACGCCAAACCCTTCGCACTTAGAAACTGTTGCTTCACTGGTAATGGGAATCTGCCGTGCAAAAGTTGATCACAGATACGAAGGCGATTATTCTAAAGTATTGCCAATCGTAATCCACGGTGACGGCGCGATTGCAGGACAGGGAATCGTTTATGAAGTAGCTCAGATGATGACGCTTGATGGTTACAAAACCGGAGGTAGCGTTCATATTGTGGTGAACAATCAGGTTTCGTTTACAACGAACTATATGGATGCACGTTCATCAACATACTGTACAGATATCGCCAAAGTGACGAATTCGCCGGTAATGCACGTTAATTCAGATGATGTAGAGGCAGTGGTTCACGCCATTAGATTTGCCGCTGAATACCGTGCTAAATTCAATAAAGATGTTTACATCGATCTTTTAGGATATAGAAAATATGGGCACAACGAAGGTGATGAGCCGCGTTTCACCCAGCCAAATCTTTACAAGATTATTTCTAAACACCCGAATCCAAGGGAAATCTATAAAGATCAACTTTTTAAAGAAAATGTAGTTTCTGATGAGGTTTTAAAGAAAATGGAAACCGAATTCAAGGAACTTCTTGATAAAGATTTTGATGCCTCAAAAGAAATTCAGAAAAACACGATGGATGTGTTTATGGCTGAAGACTGGGCAGATTATCCGATGTGCAAAAGAGGCGCACTTCAGGAAGCTGTAGATACTTCTTTTGACCTTGCAAGATTAAAGGAATTGGCAGTTCAGATGTCTACACTTCCGGCTGATAAAAAATTCATCAAGAAAATTACAAGGCTTTTTGAAGGAAGACTTGCAATGGTTGAAAACAACAGTTTAGACTGGGCAATGGGTGAATTACTTTCTTACGCTTCACTTCTAGATGAAGGTAAAGGAGTAAGAATCTCCGGGGAAGATGTTGAAAGAGGAACATTCTCGCACCGTCACGCAGTAATTAAAACTGAAGATACAGAAGAAGAATATGTACCGTTGAAACATATTTCAAACAGTCAGTTTGATGTGTATAACTCGCATCTTTCTGAATACGGCGTTTTAGGTTTCGATTACGGTTATGCGATGGCATCGCCAAATACGCTGACGATTTGGGAAGCGCAGTTTGGTGATTTCGTAAACGGAGCGCAGATTATTGTTGACCAATATTTAGTTGCTGCCGAAGAAAAATGGAAAATTCAGGATGGATTAGTAATGCTTCTGCCTCACGGTTCTGAAGGGCAGGGAGCAGAGCACTCTTCTGCGAGACTGGAGCGTTTTCTTACACTTTGCGCCAACGAAAATATGATTGTTGCAAATATCACAACACCTGCAAACTTATTCCACGCACTGAGAAGACAGCTGAAATTCAACTTCAGAAAACCATTGGTGGTAATGTCGCCAAAATCTCTTCTTAGACATCCAAAAGCAGTTTCCTCAATGGAAGATCTTGCAAACGGAGCGTTCCAGCCAATTATTGATGATGCTTCTGCTTCTGCTGCTAAAGTTGAAAAACTGGTGCTTTGTTCAGGTAAACTTTACTACGAACTTCTTGCGAAGAAAGAAGAACTTGGCAGAGATGATGTTGCATTGGTAAGATTCGAGCAGTTGTATCCGCTTCAAGAGGATAAAGTGGCAGAAATTTTTGCTAAATATAAAAACAGAAAAGAACTGATTTGGGCTCAGGAAGAACCTGAAAATATGGGAGCATGGAGTTATATCCTAAGAAACTTCAGAGATACCGGAATTCAGGTGGTAGCGCCGGTTCCTGCAGGAGCGCCAGCGCCGGGAAGCCACAAGATGTTCGAGAAAAATCAGAATGCTGTGATCAATAAGGTGTTCGGTACCAACGATGCACCGGCAAGCAGACCTGTAACCGCTTAATTATTAAAAATCATTAACGAAATAAAACAATAAAACATATGTCAGTTCTAGAAATGAAAGTTCCTTCACCGGGCGAATCGATCACAGAAGTTGAAATTGCAACGTGGTTAGTAAAAGACGGTGATTACGTAGAAAAAGACCAACCCATTGCAGAAGTAGATTCCGATAAGGCTACTCTTGAACTTCCTGCTGAAGAAAGTGGTGTAATTACACTGAAAGCAGAAGAAGGAGAAGTAGTGCAGGTAGGACAGGTAGTTTGCCTGATTGACATGAGCGCTGCAAAACCTGCCGGTGATGCTGCTCCAGCTTCAGAAGCAAAGAAAGAAGAAGCAAAACCTGCTGAAGCACCAAAAGCTGAAGTGAAAAAAGAAGAGCCAAAACCAGCAGCAACTTATGCAAGCGGAACACCATCGCCTGCTGCTAAAAAAGTTCTTGACGAAAAAGGAATGGACGCATCTCAGGTTCAGGGAACTGGCAGAGACGGAAGAATTACTAAGGATGACGCTGTGAAAGCAACGCCGTCATTCGGATCGGTTTCTGCAACATCAGGTTCTAGAGCGCAAACGACTACAAAACTTTCGATGCTGAGAAGAAAATTAGCAGCAAGATTGGTTTCTGTGAAAAACGAAACTGCAATGCTTACCACTTTCAACGAAGTTGATATGTCTGAAATTTTCAGAATCAGAAAGCAGTATAAAGATGAGTTCGCAGCAAAACACGGTATTGGTTTAGGATTTATGTCATTCTTCACCAAAGCGGTTACCAGAGCATTACAGATGTATCCGGATGTGAACGCTTCTATCGATGGAGACTTCAAAGTAAACTATGATTTCTGTGATATTTCTATTGCAGTTTCAGGGCCGAAAGGTTTGATGGTTCCGGTACTGAGAAATGCTGAAAACATGACGTTCAGAGGTGTTGAAGCTAACATTAAAGGACTTGCAGATAAAGTAAGAGACGGAAGTGTAAGTGTTGACGAAATGACCGGAGGAACATTCACGATCACTAATGGTGGAGTATTCGGTTCAATGCTTTCTACTCCGATTATCAATCCGCCACAATCTGCGATTCTTGGGATGCACAATATTATCCAGAGACCGGTTGCTGTGAACGGACAGGTGGAAATTCGCCCAATGATGTATGTTGCAATGTCTTATGACCACAGAATTATCGATGGTAGAGAATCTGTTGGTTTCCTTGTGGCAGTGAAAGAAGGTATCGATAACCCTGTAGAAATCCTAATGGGAGGTGACGAAAGAAAAGCGCTTGAACTTTAAGATTCTATTTGATATAAACTTTAAAATCCTGTCATTTTTGGCAGGATTTTTTTATCAAAATCATTTAGGCAATGTTTTTGTATTAATTATACTAAACGTAGAGTTATGGATTCTAAAATTACTTTTAACATCCGTGTTACCGCAGAACCGAAGTATGACATCAAGAACAGTTATCCTTCGGAAAACCGTTTTGTTTTCAGATATAATATCACAATAGAAAATTTGGGTAACGTTCCGGTTCAGCTCCTCAGAAGGAAGTGGATTATTTATGACGTAGGGTTTGGTTTTACGGAGGTCATCGGTGACGGTGTTATCGGATTGATACCTGAAATTTATCCTCAAAGAGATTTCAGCTATTTTTCAAACGTTATTTTACGTTCCGGAGTTGGAAGCATGAAAGGGAGCTATACCTTCAAAAATTTGGTTACCGACGAAATTTTTGAGGTCGAAATTCCTAAATTCAACCTTCATTCGGAGGTTTTATGTAATTAATAAATTTCAATTGATATCCTATTAAAAGTGAGTTTTTACGACTCACTTTTTTGTTTTTAAATATGCTAAATGTCAGTTAATTTCATTTAAATCCTAGCATTTTTTAACGAAACTTTAATATATTTATTTTAGAAAACACGTTAAGAATGACTGAATTAACCGGGTTTCAGAAACTGACTACCAGAAAGGATTTAATACAGTTTCTTAATAAAAATAAGGAAAGCAATCCGGTTTATAAAGAAGCGATAGATAAGTTCGTGTACGAAGAGGAACTGAGAAAACTTCAGGCCGAACTTGTGGATTTCCAACAATGGGCAGTTGAAAACAAAAAGAAAATAGCCATTATTTTTGAAGGCCGTGATGCTTCCGGAAAAGGAGGAACCATTAAACGTTTTACAGAGCATCTCAATCCGCGTGCTATGCGTTTGGTAGCCCTAAATAAACCGACCGATGTTGAGCGCGGGCAGTGGTATTTCCGGAGATATATCAAAGAACTTCCCAATGAAGGCGAGATCGTTTTCTTCGACAGGAGTTGGTACAACCGTGCCGTTGTAGAACCAGTAATGGGATTCTGTTCGCCACAGCAGTATGAAAGCTTTATGGTTCAGGTTCCTGAGTTTGAACACATGCTATATGAAGCAGGAACTCATATCATTAAATTCTGGTTCTCTGTATCGAAGGATCAGCAGCTTTACCGTTTCAACCGCCGGTTGAAAAATCCTTTGAAACGTTGGAAATACAGCCCTGTTGACGAAAAAGGACAGGAATTGTGGGATACGTTTACCTATTACAAAGATCAGATGTTCAGCAGAACTCACAATGCTTTTGCACCTTGGATTATTGTTCAGTCGAATGATAAACTTAAAGCAAGACTGGAAGCGATTAGATACGTTCTTTCACTGTTTAACTACACTGGAAAAGGAAAATCGCAGGCCAACCTGAATCCGGATCCGAATGTGGTGCAGAGATATTTCAGAACTGTAAAACAGATAGACCTTTAACCGTTTAACCCTTAAAGATAATTGAAATGAATTTAACACAGGAACAATTCGAATTATTGAATTCAAAGAAAGGGCTTTACGGACTTTTACAAAATGAAGTTCTGGATGCCGATAAAGCATTGAAATTTGCAAAATACGAAAGACGTTTGGCAAAACTTCAGGAAGAAATGATTAAACTTTTAAACTGGGTGGTTGATCATCAGAAGAAAGTAGTGATAATTTTCGAAGGCCGTGATGCTGCCGGAAAAGGAGGCGCCATCAGAAGAATTACCGAAAACCTGAATCCACGTATGCACAAAGTTGTGGCATTGCCAAAACCTGATGAAGTTGAACTTGGACAATGGTATTTTGAACGATATATCAAACAGTTGCCCAATGCCGGCGAAATTGTTTTCTTCGACCGAAGCTGGTACAACCGCGCTATCGTAGAACCGGTAAATGGCTTCTGTACACCGCAGGAATACAAAGTATTTATGGAGCAAGTTAATGAATTTGAAAAAATGCTCGTTGGTTCAGGAATTTATTTGATTAAACTTTATTTCTCGATCTCAAAAGATGAGCAGGAAAGGAGGTTTGCAGAGATTATCGACAGTCCGCTGAAAAAATGGAAATACAGCGATGTTGATAAAAATGCTTTAGCGCTTTGGGATAAATATACCGAGTATAAAGAAAAAATGTTCAGTGTTTCCAGCACAGCTTATGCTCCTTGGAAAATTTTGAAAGCCAACAGAAAATCCAAAGCCCGAACCGAAGCCATGGAATATATCCTGCAGAAGATTCCTTATACGGTGAAGGATTTAGAAGCAATTCGACATCAGGAATTGGATATTTAGAGTTAAAAAAAACCGCTTACAAAAGCGGTTTTTTTATTTGTATTTAGCTGTTTCTTATTCAGTAACAGCTCTGTAAGCATTTACTCTGCCATTGTTGAAATAAGGATTCTGTGCTCCAAAACCGTCAGCAGTTTTATATAATTTTCTCGCAACTTCTTTCGGATCCATTTTTCCACCATTTTTCTGAATGATTAATGCTGCAACTCCTGCTACGTGAGGCGAAGCCATACTTGTTCCAACTGAGAAATAATAACCTCCTGATCCTGTGCTTAGAATGAAATCAAGCGAGTTTCCTAAAGAATAATCACCACCCGGAGCAGCAATATCAACAAGAGATTTTCCGTAGTTTGTATAAATGGCCGGAATATCAAAGTTTGTTGGGCGACCCGTATAACCTCGAGGACCTGTTGCAGAAACTGTAATAATATTATTTAATCCACCAGGCAACTTAATTTGTGGTCCATCACCATCTGCATTAATAGCATCATTACCAGCAGAAGAAACAATGGTAACCCCTTTTCTGAAAGCATAATCAACTGCTCTTTGTTGTGCTTTTATGATTTCCTGAATCACTTTTCCAGGATATTTTACAGTGGTTCCGTCTTTAAGTACAACCAAACCATTTTTATTAAGATTGGTTCCTAAGCTCATATTAATTACTTGCGCACCTGCATCAGCTGCATAAATAATGCCTGCATTTATACTGCTGAATGGACCGGTGCCTGTATATTCGGAAAGTACTTTTACAGCAATAATTTCTGAGTATGGAGCAACACCAATTACACCAATTTTGTTATCAACCGCAGCAATTGTTCCGGCAACGTGAGTCCCGTGGTTAAAAAAGCTACCAGGTCTTACTCTCCAATCTTCACCTGCAATGAAAGACTTACTGAGTTCACTATTAATATTGGCCATTAAATCAGGATGGTCATGGTCGATTCCAGAATCCAGAACCGCTACTTTTACACCTTTTCCTGTATAACCGGCATCCCATGCTTGTGGCGCTTGGATTACATCTAGCCCCCATAGATAACCTGCTTTGTAAAACGTGTCGTCTGAACCAATATGATCAGCAGATAATTTAGCTTCTGTAGGCTCGGAAACCCACTGAAGTTCAAGGTTGGGAACAACGGATTCTACCGAAGAATCATTACCGAATCTGTTCATGAAATTAGCATCATCAGAATCAACTACAGCAATTCCGATGTTTTCCAGCTCCAGGCCAAGATTTTCGTCACTTTGAAGTTTTTCGTGGAATTGTTTCGGAACGGAATTGTTGTCCTTAAATATTACGAGATAGGATGGCTTCTGCGTAATACTTTTACCAAAAATATTGGTTTTCATTTCGGCACTTTTCAACAACGGTTCCTCGCTGGTTTGAGTAATTTCTGAAGAACATGATGTAAACGCAAAAACCCCTGTCATCAGCCCTAAACTGATGATTCCATGTAAATTTTTTCTCATGATTAATTAAAAAAGTTTTAGATTATTGGCTAAAAATAGTAATATATTCCGATTGCCAAAATTTTAATCTATAATTTAAAAGGATTATAAATTAATAAATATTTGTTATTGTTTTTGTATTATTTGCTTGAATAATTGCGATTAAGTGAAAATCACAAATCTTTAATGGAATTCTTAAGATGGTCTCTCACTTCATCATTTCTCGTAAGCATCAAGCGGTCGAAAGCCAGCATTGAAAGTTTTGCGCAGACTTCAGCATCGTCTCCTGCACGGTGATGGTTGAATTCAATCTGATGTTGGTTGGCAAGATTTTTCAGTCCGTAACTTGTAAGTCCTTTCCAGGATTTCTTCGCCAGCTGAATAGAGCAGAGGTATTTTATCTTCGGTTTGAATAATCCATAATGATCGAGGCAGCCACGTAAAACACCGGCATCAAAACCGGCATTGTGAGCAATCATCAGGTTCCCGTAAAGCAATTCTTCGGCTTCGTACCAGATTTCATCAAAAGTGGGAGCGTAAAGCACGTCTTCCGGCTGAATACCGTGTACTGCGATATTGTGACGGTTGAAATAAGGAAAACTCGGAGGTTTTATCAGTCATGTTTTGGTTTCAACAATTTCACCGTTTTCTACCAGACAAATGCCCATTTCACACGCCGAATTTCTTTCGTGGGTTGCGGTTTCAAAGTCTATGGCACAGAAATCCAGCATTAGAGTATTTTCTTCATTTCCAGTTTAAATTTATCAAATCTTGCAAGATCATCATGACTTCCGCCTTTTATGAGTATGAACTTTTTTTCCAGTGCAGGTTTTTCTTCTTCAAGAATTTCAAATAGTTTCTTGCCAGATTTTATTGGCACTACAAAATCTTTATCGCCGTGAAAATGATAAACGGGACAATTGACATCCACAATATTTTGATTTGATCTGAAATGAAAAGTCATTTTCGGTGAAATTTTTTCAGTTGCGGAATAAGGAATCCAACGGCTGGCCATATCCTGCAAATTGTAAAATGTAGCTTCCAGAATCAGTTTCTGAGGTTCGTTTTCTGCAGCCATTTTCACCGCAAAAGCGCCGCCCAAACTTCTGCCGTAAACAATGATGTTTTCCTCACCATAAATTTCTTTTAGAAAATTATAGCAAAACTGAGCGTCTGAAAACAGATATTCTTCAGTTTTTGGACCGGAACTTTTACCGTAACTGCGGTAATCGATTACAAAAACATCATAACCGTAATCAGTGAATTCTGACGTGATTTTACCCCAACGAACAAGGTTTCCGGCGTTTCCATGAAAGTAAAGAATAACACCTTTTGGATTTTTCACCTTGAAATGCAAGGCATTGATTTTCCCTTTAAAAGGTGTTTCAAACAGATGCTCTTCAAATTCTACCGGGAAATCATAGGTATGGTCTTCCGCCAGTTTTATGGGCAGAAATACTACTTTTTCCTGCAGATATTGAAGTAGTTTTGGCATTAATTATTGTTTTCTATCGACCGGTTGATAAGAATTTTATCTACTCTCTGTCCGTCTTTATCAATGATTTCAAGTTCCAGGTCTTCAATGGTAATTTTATCTCCAACCTGCGGAATTCTGTTGTATTCCTTGATAAAAAGTCCAACCAAAGTGGTATAGTTTTCTTTATTGTCAAACTCAAAATCGAGGTCAAAATATTTTTTAAATTCCACAATTGGGAACTGTCCATCTGCAAGCCACGAATTTTCACTTCGTTCAGTAATTCGGTAATCGAAGTAATCAAAAGTTGTGGTATCGCCAACCAATGCATCGGTTACATCATCCAAAGTAACCATTCCAACGGTGTTTCCGTATTCGTCGATGACAATCCCAATGTGATTTTTTTCTTTTTTGAAGAGTTCCAGAACTTTGTAGGCAAAATAATTTTCATTCAGAAAAACCGGTTGTCTCAGATAATCTTTGATATCAAAACTTTCCGGATTATCCATTGGGAAAAGGTCTTTCAGAAGTACAATTCCAACAATATCATCAGGATTATGGTCGTTGGTTACAGGATAAGCCGCATGTTTATTTTCCTTAATTTTAGCAATAATACTGTCAAGATTTTCTTCTAAATCCAGAAAAACCACATCAGTTCTGTGTGTAAGAAGTGTGTTGATTTTTCGGTCGCCCAGCTCGAAAACACGTTCTACGATATCATGTTCAATTTCATCAATTTCACCTTCCTGAGCACTTTCTTTAACAATGGATTTAATTTCTTCCTCAGTTACAATGCTGTCTGAATTACTTTTAATTCCCAAAACTTTTAAAAGCAAATTGTTGGAAGTTGTAAGTAGCCAAACGAATGGAGATGTGATTTTAGAAAGAATATCCATCGGTTTTGAAAGGACGGTGATGATGCTTTCCGGAAATGTCATCCCGATTCTTTTTGGTAAAAGTTCGCCCAAAACAATGGAAAGATATGTGATAAAAATAACGATTCCCGTGGTTGCCAATGTTTTGGAATAGGGCTGCAAAACTTCAAATTTGCTCAGGAAATCCTGGAAATCATTGGTTAGATTTTCCCCGGAATAAACCCCTAATAAAATTCCGATTAAAGTAATACCAATCTGAACCGTTGATAGAAATTTTGTTGGATTTTCAGAAAGCTCCAGAGCTTTTTTTGCTCCGGCACTTCCTTTTTTACGGGCATTTTCGAGTTTGAACTTTTTTGAGGAAACCAACGCCAGCTCCGACATTGCAAAAATTCCGTTTAGAAGAACGAG
This sequence comes from uncultured Chryseobacterium sp., assembly GCA_964588705.1. Classification (GTDB taxonomy): domain Bacteria; phylum Bacteroidota; class Bacteroidia; order Flavobacteriales; family Weeksellaceae; genus CAZPQV01. The sequence continues at coordinate 16,474 of CAZPQV010000023.1, read as the reverse complement.
GGCAATTATGATGATTAATTCCATTAAATAATTTTCAGGTTTTTCCAAAAATAATAAAATGGCGGCAGAAATCAGCAATTAATTTCTATGGTTCACATTCAGACTGGTATTTTTGAAGTCGATTTCCTGTTCCGGTTCATCGATGTCTTCAAAAATTTCGTCCAAAACCCGATGGTATTCTTTGAATGTGTGCACGTTGATATGTCCGGCTTTAAGAATAATATAAAGCCGCGTATTTTCCGGTTGAATTTCCGAAAGTTCGATGGCGGTTTTTACCGGTACTAAATTATCATCGCTCCCATGAATTATCTTAATAGGACATCTTACACTTTGAAGATATTTGAATGTCGGAAGGTTGAAATTCACAAAATATTTCGCCGGTACAAAAGGCAAATAACGACGTATTGATCGTGAAATACTGTAAATAGGAGAATTGAGAATCAATACTCTTGGATTATTTTTTGATGCCAACATTGCCGCGAATGGTGCACCAATACTTCTTCCGTAAATGACTAAGCGGTCTTCAGAAACCTGTTTTTTAACCAAATCATAAATGAATTGGATGTCGTGTTTCATTCCGTCCTGTGTTCTTTTTCCTGTACTTTTCCCAAAACCACGATAATCGAGCATAATAACATCGTAATGCAGCCTTGTAAAATCGATGGCGAATTTTCCCCAACCTTTGATGCTTTTGGTGTTTCCTTTCAGATAAAAAACGATGCCTTTAGGATGATCTGATTTGAAATGCAGATAATTGATTTTTGCACCCGGTTCCGTTTCTACCGTCAGTTCTTCTGCATTTAGATTATCGTAAGCGAACTTAAAATCTTCAGGAAGTTTCTCAGGATGAAAGAAAAATTTCTGTTGAAAAAAATAAATGATAAGCCCGATAACAAGAGTTATTACCAGAAAAATTGCAATAAAAGTGTAAAGGTCAAATTTCATCCTAAATATAAAAGTAGGAATTTTTCTTAGAAAGTAGATAAACCAATTGAAATCTTTGTTAAAGTTATAGGTTTAGAAGGCTTCGACTACGCTCAGCCTGACACATAGCTAAGTCTCAACCTCAACCTTAATCTCAACCTCAATTATGCAAAATCAAATATTCCCAAGGCTTCATCACAAGATTCTGCTTTTTATCAAGTTTAAAATCCTCATCAGAAAACAGGTTCTTGTATGTACCTTCGTCAAAAGTAGTATCGAGGTTTACATTAACCTCTTTATTGCTTAAATTAATAATGGTAATAACTTTATCACCATTTTTCTCACGGACAAACGAAATGACTTCGTCCATTTTATCATTCATAATTCTCACCATTTCGCCGCCCCATTTTCCGTTCCATAATGCTTGGTTTTGGTGTTTTAAAGCAAAGAGTTTGGTGTAAATTACTTCATTTTCGTGTTTTTTCCATTCTATTGGATCTTTCTCGAAAAACTTTAGCGAGCGGTTGAGTCCGGCTTCCTGACCGTTATAAACCAAAGGCATTCCGTCCATCATCGTCATTAAAACCATCATTGCGGGAAGACTTTCACCGAAATTTTGATATTGGTTTCCTTCCCATGAATTTTTATCGTGATTATCCGTGAAGTTCATCCTGATTCCTTCCTTTGGAAAAATAGAAATATGCTCCGCAATATAGCCTTCAGTCAAAGGTTTAATAGAAGTATTTTGTGTCGCAATATTATGAGTGACGTTCCACAATTCCCAGGCATAAGTTGCGTCAAATGCTTTACGGTGAAGCTCTTTATCCATTGCTTCTGCCAGCATGAAAATAGGTTTTACAGTTTCCATTTCCTTTCTTGCATTTTCCCAGAATTCAATCGGCATAAAACTTGCAACATCGCAGCGGTAGCCATCTATATCAAATTCTTTAACCCAGTATTTTAGGGCTTCGGTCATATATTTTCGCAGTTCAGGTTTGCTGTAATCGAAGTCTATAATATCGTCATAATCGCGCCATGGTGTCGATTGAAATTTTCCTTCCCTTGATTTGATGTACCAGTCCGGATGCCTTTTTACAAGTTCATTATCCCAACTGCTGTGATTCGCAACCCAGTCTAAAATTACGTACATCCCCTGTTGATGTATGGCATTTACAAGATTTCTAAAATCTTCCTCAGTTCCAAATTCCGGGTTTACGCCGTAATAATCTTTTACAGAATAATAACTTCCTAAACTTCCTTTCCGGTTGATTTCTCCAATCGGATGAATTGGCATCAACCAAATGATATTAATTCCCATTTTTTTCAGTCGTGGCAGTTGTTTTTCGACAGCTTTGAAAGTGCCTTCCTGTGAAAACTGACGGATATTGAGTTCGTAAATCGTTGCGTTTTTAATCCATTCCGGATTTTTCAACTCAACATATTTATGTGGCTGATACTGACTTTCGGTTTGTTGAACGTTGCAACTGCCAAAAAATAGTAATGAAATTAATAACGGAAGAAATCTAAAGTTCATTTCAAATTATTTTGAACCATAAATTTACTTAAAAAATGACAGTTGTGGAGTAGATTTTAGATTAAAGGAAATGCTTAAAAATCAACCATTTTGTTTGATAAAATTTTTCTTTTTGGTAAATTCCTCTACGTTTCCAGGTTTCCGAAGCCTGTCCGTAAAATCCAAAATGTGCGCGTGCAACTGCCCAAAGATGAGGAAAACCGTCTTTCAGCCCGAAACGGATTCCTGCGATTCCATCAAGACAAAGTCTGATGAAAATCAACCAAAGCAATTTTGGAAAAGGAAGATTTTTGAGCATCATCGAAAGATTATTGCGGAAGTTGAGATAAGTTTTTTGCGGACTTTGTTTGCTAAGCGTTCCTCCGCCAACGTGATAAACTGTTGATTTTCCGGTATAATAAATTTTCTTTCCGGAATTAATCAGTCTCCAGCATAAATCGATTTCTTCCTGATGTGCAAAAAAGCGTTCATCAAACCCATTCTGATTCCAGAAATCCTCACTTCTAATAAACATGGCGCATCCCGAAGCCCAAAAAATTTCAGTTTCATCATCGTACTGTCCTTTATCTACTTCCAGTTTATCAAAAACACGTCCTCTGCAATAGGGATAGCCGAGATTATCAATGAATCCGCCTGCGGCACCGGCAAATTCGAAATGAGTCTTTTGGTTGTATGAAAGAACTTTCGGCTGAATTGCAGTAATATTTTCGTCGCTGCTGAAAAGCTCCAGAATTGGCTGTGTCCAGTTTTCAGTGACTTCTACATCGGAGTTCAGAAGACAGTAGATTTCGGCATCAATCTTTTTTAATCCTTCATTATAACCGCCTGCAAAACCGTAGTTTTTATCGTTTTTTATGATTTTTACAGAAGGAAAATTGGTCTGCAAAAAATCATTTGAATCGTCTGTCGAACCGTTATCAATAACGTAAAATTCTGCATTCTGAGAATGTTCAACAACGTTGGGTAGAAATTTTTCTAACCATTTTTTTCCGTTCCAGTTTAATATGACGATGGCAAGTTTGCTCAATGCTGTAAATCTAAATTTGTTTTAATCCTTCCTGAATGTTTCCACCTGCGGTGCGTCCAAAGGTAATTGTCGGGCCTTTTTGTAACGGTATCATTCAGCAGATTATGAAATTTTTTCACCACTTCATATTCCCTAAATTTTTCATCATCGGGATATATCCTGTGATAATTTATCTGATAATAGCCGCGTTTCACCTTCTTCATTTCACAGTAGATGAAAGCCAAGTCCATTCGTGTGGCAAGTTTGTCGTAGCCAATAAAAACGGGTGTCATCTGATTTAGGAATTTCAATCCCTGATCCACATTCTGTATTTCCGGCGATTGGTCTGCCACAAACATATAAGTCGAATTTCCGTTGTTTGGATTTCTCAAAATATGCCTTAAAACCTCCTTATCTTCCAATGACTTGTTCCCAAAGCGGTTTCGGACATTCACAATTTGATCGTTCCAAAAAGAACTGTTCACTTTACGATAAACCGGATGACTGTTTTCCTGAGGTAAAATTCTCGCTAAAGCCGTAATCCATTCCCAATTGAACACGTGTCCGGCAAGAAAAATAATATTTTTACCTTCTGCTTTGGCTTCATGAAACAGATTTTGGTTGATGTGCTGCATGCGCACGCGAAGTTCAGTTTCTGAAATGGTAAGCGCTTTGAAGGTTTCTACCATATAATCAAAGAAATTCTTGAAAAATTTCTTTTCAATTTCTTTCAGTTCTTTGTCGTTTTTTTCCGGGAATGAATTTCTTAGGTTTTCTAAAACCACTTTTTTACGGTAGCCGATGATGTAATGGTTCAACAAAAAGAAAAAATCTGAAAACAGGTAAAGAAATCCAAGCGGAAGCCTTGAAATGAGTTTTAATATGGAAACCAATACATTCATAAACGTTGGCAAATTTAAGAATTATATTTTCAGGCCGGCTTTTTGCTTAAGATAAAATCTGTATTTTTGAAAAAAAGAAATAAATGAAAAGTATATTAATGAAAGTAGGCGTTTTTGCCTTTTTATTTGTCGGGATTACAGCTTGTTCACAGAAAAATGAAACTAAAGAAAATGTAACAACGGATACCGTTACAGTGGAAAAAGACAGTGCAACCATTGCTGCCGAAAAGAAAAAAGAGCAGGATGCTGAAAAGGCCAAACTTCCAAAACCTTACGATCCAAAAGAAGATGCGGAAGCCAAAATCGCCGAATTGGTAAAGCAGGCACAGGCAGAAAATAAAAATATTATGATGCAGGCCGGTGGAAACTGGTGTATTTGGTGTCTGCGTTTCAATCAGTTTGTGCAGGAAACACCGGAGTTGAAGAATATTGTGGATGAAAATTATATCTATTACCACCTGAATTATTCTCCGGATAACAAGAATGAAAAAGTTTTTGCAAAATATGGTGATCCGGGAAAGAAATTCGGGTATCCGGTTTTCATTATTTTGGATAAAGACGGAAACCAGATTCACACGCAGGAAAGTGGTAGTTTGGAAGAGGGAAAAGGTTACAGTGTAGCCAAAGTGAAAGAATTTTTTGAAGCCTGGAAGCCTAAAGGATAAAAGAAAAAACCGGAAAATTTTCCGGTTTTTTTTATTTTAATCTAAAGAACTTTCTTAATCCACCCTAGTTTTTTCTCAGAATACGGCGGATACTTGAAGTTGGGTTCGCCCCAAGTTGCACGGTCGAGAACGGCTTTCTGATGCGAGAAAGTTTCGAAGCCAAATTTCCCGTGATAATTGCCAATTCCGGAATGTCCCACGCCGCCAAATGGAAGCGATTCGTTGCTGAGATGCATCACAACATCATTAATGCAGCCGCCTCCAAATGAAATTTTTTCAGTGAAAAGTTTCTTCTCTTCAGAATTATTGGTGAAAAGATACGCTGCCAATGGCTTCTCATTTTCAAGAACTTGGTTTAAAGCTTCGTTAAAGTATTCATAGGTAAGCACCGGAAGAATTGGGCCGAAAATTTCCTCCTGCATTACAGCATCCTCCCAAGAAATGTTTTTCAAAACCGTTGGTTCGATGTGGCTTTTCTCTCTGTCAGTATTTCCTCCTAAATAGACTTTTTCTTCAGCAATTAAAGCAGAAAGTCGGTCAAAATTTTTCTCGTTGATGATTCTTGTATAATGATCACTTTCCGGCTGATAATTGAATTCTTTAATATATTGTTTCAGATATTCCAGAAACTTTTCTTCAATACTTTTTTCAACTAAAACATAATCCGGAGCAACGCAGGTTTGTCCTGCGTTTAAAAATTTTCCCCAAACGATGCGTTTTGCCGCAACTTTATAATCTGAATTTTTAGAAACGATGGCTGGCGATTTTCCGCCAAGCTCAAGTGTTACCGGAGTTAAATGTTTTGCCGCAGCTTCGTAAACGATTTTTCCAACCCGTGTACTTCCGGTGAAGAATATCTTGTCGAATTTCAGTTTCAGTATTTCGGTACTTTCATCAACGCCGCCTTCAGCGCAGAAAAGATAATCCGGTGAAAAATTTTCGTTAATGATTTTTGCCATGGCCTTCATCGTATTTTCAGCTACTTCACTTGGCTTTAGCATTACCGTATTTCCTGCGGCGATGGAAGCAACCAAAGGGGAAAGTGACAACTGATAAGGATAATTCCACGCACCGATAACCAAAGTACAACCTAAAGGATCGTGGTATATTTTACTGCTTCCCAGCTGATTTACAAGGTTGGTTTTCACCCTTTTTGGACGGGCTAAAGAATTAAGATTTTTCAGGTAAAAATCAATATCATTCAGCACGAAAGAAATTTCTGTCGTAAACGTATCAAACCTTGATTTTCCGAAATCTTTGTAAATGGCTTCATATAGAAGAGTTTCATTATCTTTTATCGATTTCTTCAGAAGTTCAAGCTGCATTTTCCGGAACTTCAGACTTTTAGTTTTCTGCGTTGCGAAAAATTCTTTCTGTTTGGATAATATCTCTTGGAAATTCATTACTTTTATTTATTGATTGTAAAATTAAATAAAAGCTTTGGTTTTTTGTGTTAAAGAAGATTTAAAATGGATTTTAAAGGCAAGAAAGTTCTCATTACCGGAGGAGCGTCGGGAATTGGAAAGATAATGGGTAGAAAAGCGTTGGAACGCGGATGTTCTGATTTGATTATTTGGGATATTAATGAAGAAGGGATGAGGCAGACTGCGACAGATTTTTCAGCGTTGGGAGGTAAAGTCTCTTCTTTTCAGATTGATCTTTCGGATTTGGAACAGATAAAATCTACTGCCGAAAAAACCAGAAATGATGTAGGAGATATCGATATTCTCATTAACAATGCCGGTATTGTTGTTGGTAAATATTTTCACGAACATTCGCACGAGCAGATTTCTAAAAGTATGTCGATAAACGCCAGTGCGCTGATGCATATAGCAGCAGAGTTTCTTCCGGGAATGATGAGTAAGAACTCAGGTGCAATCTGTAATATTGCGTCTTCGGCCGGCCTGATTTCAAATCCTAAAATGTCTGTTTATGCCGCTTCGAAGTGGGCTGTTGTTGGTTGGAGCGACAGTTTGCGCCTTGAAATGGAACAATTGGGTAAAAAAGTTTCTTTAACCACAATAATGCCTTTCTACATCAATACAGGAATGTTTGATGGTGTAAAATCGAAACTTTTGCCAATTCTTGAGCCTGAAAAAACTTCAGAAAAAATCATCAGAGCTATCGAAAAAGAAACCAAAATGTTGGCAATGCCGCTTCCATACTGGTTCATTCGTTTATCACAAGGAATTTTGCCGTTGCCTGTTTTTGATTGGGTGATGCGAAATGTCTTCGGAATTTACGATACCATGACGGAATTCACAGGCAGAAAATAACTCAACCTCAACCTCAACCTTAGCCTTAACCTCAACCTCAACCTTAGCTTACCACTTTTTCCTCCTCATATAAATGAAGATGACCATTACCACAATTGCCATCACGCCAAGGGTTGCAAAATATCCCATGGGTTCGCGGAGTTCCGGCATATTGTCGAAGTTCATTCCATAAACACCGGCAATAAAAGTAATTGGAAGAAAATAAACCGAGAACTGTGTGAGCAGCTTCATCGTTTGGTTGGCCTTTTGGTCAGAAAGTGCCAGGAACATTGAAATCAGGTTAAGCACCTGTGCCTGCAGATGATCAAAATCTGCAACAACGTCTTTGTATTTATCCTTTAAATCGATGATTTCGGAATCGCTGATATTAAGCCGTTTAAACTTATCAACGGCATCAGCGGACATATTCAGAATTCTGAAGTTAAGTCCGGTTTTTCTTTTGAGGCGGTACAACCTTCGCAGCTGATTGGAGCTGTTGGTGTTTTTAAGAAATATTTCGTTTTCAAGATTGTCAATAACTTCCAGGATATTGATGGCTTCATCATCAAAAGACTTCATGATTTTCACCGCTAAACCGAGGGCAATTTTTTCTGCAGTAAACTCTTCAGGATTCTGAAGCACTTCTTTTCTCATATCAGAAATACTGCTGTTTTTCATCCGGTGTATGGTGATGATCAGTCCGTTAAGAATAAAGATTCCCAGTTTCGTCGTTACATCACTAATGGTGTTCAGACTTGCCCTTTCAAGTTCTGTGTTTTCGCGAAGCAGGAAGAATTTTACGCTTTCGTCTTCCTCATATTTTGGGAGGTGATTGGCATCAATGGTATCTTCCAGCCAAAGGTCGTTCAGCCGGTAACGGTCGTGCAAAAAATCGAGGTCTTCCTGTGTTGCACCTTCTACATCAATCCATTCACAATGTTTGTTTTTAAATATTGATTCGGTGGGCATTCTGTGAATCTGTTTAAGTTTATTGACGGTTTAAAAATACAACTGTTTGTAAATAAAATGTTAAATTTGCCCAAAATTAATAAAACTTATGCTTAAAAGTATCATTAAAGGTATTGGGCATCACGTTCCTGAAAACCTTGTAACCAACGATGATTTGGCCAAACTGATGACCACCAATGACGAATGGATTACTGAAAGAACGGGAATCAAAGAGCGCCACCACCGTAAAAACAGAAACGATTCGGAAGAAACAACTGCATATTTAGGTTTCAAAGCCGCAGAAATGGCACTTAAAAATGCGAACCTTACTGCAAAAGATATCGATTTCATTGTTTTCGCTACGCTTTCGCCGGATTATTTCTTCCCGGGATGTGGAGTTCAGCTTCAGGAAATGTTGGGCTGCGATACGATTGGTGCTTTGGACGTAAGAAACCAGTGTTCAGGATTTGTATATGCGATGAGCGTTGCCAATGCTTTTATCAAATCGGGAACTTATAAAAATATTTTGGTTGTAGGAGCAGAAGTTCATTCCTTTGGACTTGATTTTTCTGATGCGGGAAGAGGTGTTTCTGTAATTTTCGGAGACGGTGCAGGAGCGGTAATTCTTTCAGCTACAGATGATGAAAATGCCGGAGATATTTTGGCGTTTAATATGCACTCTGAAGGAAAATATGCGGATGAACTTTGCACCAAATTCCCGGGTTCTAAATTCGGTTGGAGCGACAGAATGCGTTTGGAACCGGAGAATGTAACCGATGCTGAAATCTATCCGGTTATGAACGGAAATTTCGTATTCAAGCATGCGGTAACAAGATTTCCTGAAACCATGAACGAAGCTTTAAATTCGGCCGGAAAAACGGTTGAAGATCTGGATATGTTTATTCCTCACCAGGCGAACCTCAGAATTGCACAGTATGTACAGCAGAAATTTGGATTGCCGGATGAAAAAGTGCACAACAACATCCAGAAATATGGTAATACCACAGCAGCTTCCATTCCTTTGGCTTTAAGCGAAGCGATACAGGAAGGTAAAGTAAAAAGGGGAGACCTCGTGCTGCTTTCAGCTTTTGGAAGCGGATTTACTTGGGGAAGTGTTCTTTTTGAATATTAGAAAAATAAGTTTTTATACAAAAATACACCGGTTTTCATCGGTGTATTTTTTTTGATTTATTTCAAATAAAGGTGTTAAATAAAAGCTATTGTTGAGGTTTTATATAATCCAAAGATTCTGGTCCCGTTAAGATACTGTAAAGGAAACCAACCAACATTGCTAACATGGTGAGAGGGATATAACCCAAAAGCGTAAATAAAACAACTAGTAAAACTCTGCAGATAATGCTTTTCAGAGGTTTTTCCGCATAAACTGCTTTAAAAAACCATCCAATATAAAAGGTATCATAAGCATTGTAAATCCGGTAATGTTAAAAATTGCTGTATCGTTTTTGAAAATAAGCATTAAAGGATATACAATAATCAGGTTAATTAATGTGTAAAAGGATAATATATAAGCATTCATTACGATGTGCTCATAATAGTTGTGCCCCCCATTTACGAAAACTCAGTTTGGTTGCAATTGCAAAAAACGGAATCAAAGCCAGCATTATAATCGTATTGTAACTCGAGAGTAATGCCAGAAAATCATTCATAAATTGGGAATTCATATTTTTATCATTGTAATAGGTTTGCATTATTTCTTTAAGTCCTAAAACTTTGTAAGAAATAAATGTTAAAATACCACTTAATACAAATGCCAGTAATATCGGTTTGTAATGGTTCACTCTGCTACCATCGATGAATTCTTTTGCAGTTCTGCCTGGATTTTTCAAGATGTTTTTAATGGAGTAAAGAAACCCTTTATTGGTATGCAAAAAAGTGTACTGCAGTTCATCAGCAACATATTTTCTGTCGATACGTTTGTATTTTTTCTGTCCGCAATTGGGGCAAAAATTTCCCGTAATTTGGGCAGAGCAGTTTTTACAGGTTTCAGCCATTTTTGTCGTTATTTAAATTTGAGATTCCGGTTCCTGGTTTAAAGCTAGATTTTGCTGTCGGATTTTCCTTAAATAATATGATCAGTTCTATACAGTTCAGCTAAATTAATTAAAAAAGCTACATCAGGAAATATTTAGTTAATCTTTTGTAAATACGGTTAATATTAATTTTTCTTTAAATCAAACAAATTATTAACCCCACACTTTTGCAGTGATTTTTTTTTGATTAACTATGACATTTGTCAATCTTGATAATTGTCATAAGGTTAAATAAGTGTTTAAGTTCAGATATTCGTAATTTTACTTGTCTTTAAAAAGAATAATTAATCAAACAACATATTATGGCTACGAAAGCAAAAACAGAAAAGTATGTCTACTCCTTCGGGGGTGGAAAGGCAGATGGTAATGAATCGATGAAGAATTTGCTCGGTGGTAAAGGTGCTAACCTTGCAGAAATGGCAGGTCACAAGGATCTTAAACTTCCTGTTCCTCCAGGATTCACGATTACTACCAAAGTTTGTACTTACTATTATGACCACGGAAAAAAATATCCAAAAGAACTGGATAAGCAAATAAAAGATGCTGTTGCTCAGATCGAAAAACTGATGGGTAAAAAGTATGGTGATGTGAAGGATCCGCTTTTACTTTCTGTTCGTTCCGGAGCACGACGCTCAATGCCGGGGATGATGGATACTGTTCTAAACCTTGGTTTGAATGATGATACCGTTAAAGGACTTATCGAAAAATCAGGTGACGAAAGATTTGCTTACGACGCTTACAGACGTCTGATTATGATGTATGCCGACGTTGTAATTGAAAAAGCCAGCGGAAGAGAACCTGTAAAAGGTGTTGGTATCCGTAAGCTGATGGACGAAAAACTGGAAGGTCTTAAAAAGAAAAGAGGCGTAGAGCTTGATACTGAACTTTCAGCATCTGATCTTAAAGATTTGGTGAAAGAATTTAAGGCAATGACCAAAAAACACCTGAAAGTTGATTTCCCTGAGAATCCTTGGGATCAGTTATTGGGTGGTGTTGGTGCTGTATTCGCTTCCTGGAACGGAAAACGTGCAGTAGAATACAGACGTATCGAAAGAATTCCTGATGAATGGGGAACTGCGGTAAACGTTCAGGCAATGGTATTCGGAAATATGGGTGAAGATTCCTGTACTGGTGTTGCTTTCACAAGAAACCCTGGTAACGGAGATCACCACTTCTATGGAGAATATTTGGTAAATGCACAAGGGGAAGACGTTGTAGCAGGAATCAGAACTCCGGCGCCAATCAACAATCTTTCTAAAAACGACCACAGTAAAAAGCTGACCACTCTTGAGAAATTCATGCCTGCTCAATACAAGGAGCTTGATGAAATGCAACAGAGACTTGAGAAGCATTATAAAGACATGCAGGATATCGAGTTCACCATTGAAAAAGGTAAACTGTATATGCTTCAGTGCCGTGTTGGTAAGCGTAATGGTGTTGCTGCAGTGAAAATGGCAACCGATATGTATAAAGAAAAACTTATTGATGCCGATACAGCAATTATGAGAGTTGGCCCGAACCAGTTGGTAGAACTTCTTCTTCCAATGCTTGATCCGGATGCTGAAAAAACTTCTAAAGTAGTTGCTAAAGGTCTTCCTGCAGGTCCTGGTGGTGCGATCGGTAGAGTAGTGTTCTCTTCTGAAGATGCTGTAGAATGGGGACTTCGTGGCGAAAAAGTAATTCTTGTACGTGAAGAAACTTCTCCAGAGGATGTTGATGGTATGCACAAATCTCAGGCAATTCTTACTTCAAAAGGAGGTATGACTTCCCACGCTGCACTTGTTGCAAGAGGTTGGGGTAAATGCTGTATCGTAGGTTGTAGCGAAATTGAAATCAGAGGTAAAGAAAAAGTTCTGATTACTGCAAAAGGACAGAGAATTCACGAAGGTGACTGGATTTCTTTGAACGGAACTAAAGGTTTGGTTTACGAAGGTGTTCTTCCTTTGAAAGCTGCAGATCTTAATAAAAACGAAGCTTACAAATCTCTGATGAAATTGGTGGACAAAGCTAAAGTTCTTGGTGTAAGAACCAATGCTGATACGCCTAAAGATGCAGAACAGGCCGTTCATTTCGGTGCTGAAGGTATCGGACTTTTCAGAACAGAGCACATGTTCTACGGTGAAGGTGGTGAGCACCCATTATTCATTCTTCGTAAGATGATTATGGCATCCAACGAAAAAGAAAGAAGAGCTGCGCTGAACGATCTGTTCAAATATGTGAAAAAAGACGTGAAAGCCACTCTTGAAGTAATGAAAGGAAAACCGGTGACCATCCGTCTTCTGGATCCGCCATTACACGAGTTCGTTCCTCACGATAAAATTAAACTTCAGGAACTGGCTAAGGAACTTGGCATTAAACTGAACGTTCTTAACAGAAGAATTCTTGCTCTGCACGAAAACAATCCAATGCTTGGTCACAGAGGTGTTCGTTTGGGAGTTTCTTATCCTGAAATTACTGAAATGCAGGTTCGTGCAATTCTTGAAGCCGCAGGTGAACTGAATAAAGAAGGTGTAAAATCGTTCCCGGAAATTATGATTCCTGTAACAATGGGCAAACATGAACTTCGTCACCAAAAAGAAATCGTAGACAGAGTGTATGATGAAACCATCAAAAAACTGAAAGTTAAGAAAATCGATTATCTGTATGGAACGATGATTGAAACTCCACGTGCCGCTCTGAAAGCCAATTCTATGGCAGAAGTTGCTGAGTTCTTCTCATTCGGAACCAACGACCTTACGCAGATGTCTTTTGGTTTCTCCAGAGACGATATCGGAGGATTCTTACCGGAATATCTTGATCTGAAACTTCTTCAGGACGACCCATTCGTAACCATCGACCAAAGCGGTGTTGGTGAACTGATAAAAGTTGCGGTTGAAAGAGGACGCTCAGTGAAAAACAAACTGAAAGTAGGTATCTGTGGTGAACATGGTGGTGATGCCGAATCTGTGAAATTCTGTCACAGACTTGGAATCGACTATGTGAGCTGTTCTCCGTTCAGAGTTCCAATTGCACGTCTTGCAGCAGCACAGGCAGCAATTGAAGACAAGCAGAAATAATATTTTTTGTTAATAATGAAAAGGGCTTCCGAATATCTTTGGGAGCCCTTTTCTATTTTTATTTAAACCTGTTTTGCATTAAGGCTTCAATAATCACATTTAATGTAAATATCTAGTAATAAATGCTTTATATTTCTAAAACGCAAAGTTTCCAAATTCAATCTAAAATTCTTAGAGAGCAAAGCAATAATTCGTTAGCGAATTTGACAAAGCGAATGCTTCACGACGAATTTTATTCGTCATCTTTGCTAACTAAAAGATTAAGTAATTCATTAAAAGTCTTTGCGTTTCAAAAAATCCTAAATGCACAATTAGTTATTTAAATTAAATTTTACTGCTTAGTAAGTTTATATTCCTCCTTCATAGAGCGGTCGGTCTCATTTGAAGCCTGATAAACTGACCCTTCTGTTACAAAAAACACTTTCTTCATGCCATCTTTTTCTGCAGGTTCAGGAGAAAGCGTCACGAAGGAACCGTCGGCACTCCAGCTGAATGTTCCTTTTTCTGAAAAATCACTGTCTTTTTCTTCAAGATATTTTTCATCTAAAGTGTAGGTCCCGTCATCATTCAGAACAAGTTTTGTTTCAATTCCGGGGCAGGAAGCGCAAGGAAGAGTTCCGGCGTAAGTTCCGTTCCAGTCCACAGAAGTTTGCGTGGTGTCGCCGGTTGGAATTTCAGTTTCGGCAACAACGGTTTCTGTTGTTTCTGTTGTCGGATTGGTGGTTTGAATTTCTTCTGTTTTTTTACAGGCTGTTAAAGTGATTCCTGCCACAAGTGCAGTGACCAATACATTTTTCATAATTTTAAATTTTACTGATTTTATTCTTCTGTTTCAATACTATTGAAAAAATATGCAAAAGTCCTTTATTTATGACTGATTAAAGAAAATTAACTTTATATAAAAGGTTTTTAGTGAACAAAAAATCCGCAGAATTTTCTACGGATTGAAAGATTGTTTTTTAAAGAAATTGTTTATAATCCAAATTTTATCCCGGCATTTACAAATGAAATTCCAATTCCACCTTCGACAAATCCAGCAATTTTATCACCGTAAGACAAGCCAACAGGATTGATCTGAAAGGAGAATCCCGTGGTACTTTCTTTTTCATTGTTAGAATCTTTAACGGTAGTAAAAGAGACACCCAAATTGGCATTGCCATACATTGTAAACAAGTTTTTCTTAAAATAGCGGACATCTATTCCCGGCATTACCGTAAAATAATTGTAGGTAAATTTCTTACTTAGTTGAGAGCCGTCAATATAAGTTGAGGTTTTATTATTTTCAACACTGCCAAATCCAACCTGAAGACCAATTTTTACCGTTTCCGAAAGAGGATATCTGTAGTCCGCAAATAAATACGGTGTTTTTACTTTGTAGTCATCTTCACTGGTTCCCATTAACAGTATCGCAGAAAAAAAATTTTCAAAGGCGTTCACAATCTGATTGGATGATGTAAGCATACTCGAATCACCAACTCCGATTTTCAATTCGTGAGTCTCCTGTGAGTATAAAGCTCCTGAAAAAAGCGTCAGAAGAATGATAAAATAAATTTTTGTTTTCATAGCTATATTTTCTTTTAAAAGTGATTGTTTAATCCCGAGAAATCAAATTCTATGTCCACTGTCAACAATAACACAAGACCAACAGCTGCTGCACTCCCAACTACTAAACCGGAAGTTTTAGGCACCGAAAATTTTCGTTCTTTAATGCTAACAATATCCTTTGCAGAAATGGTCTTTTGTTGATTTTTACGGTCTGTGTATTTAAAATTGTCGTTTTCAACCGTTAAATTTCTCGCAATAACACGAGTGCTGTCGGTTCGAATTTCATAAACTTTGGTTTGATCAAAGTTTGTTGGCTGTGCTGTTTCCTGAGTAACTTTAAATGTATAGCAGCTCACGAGCGAGAGCAATACGGCAAAATAAAATAGAGTTTTCATGATTGGTTTGTTTTTAGTTTGTAATGTAAAAATATCTCCATCACCCACATAAAAAAATTGACGAAAATCAAAAAAACGCAGAATCTGAAAAATCTGCGTTGTAATTCTATTTTAATGCCTTTATTCTGCTGAGTGTTTCGGGCGTCATACCAAGATATTCGGCCATATCTTTATTTCGGATTCTCAGAAAAAGTTTGGGATATATTTTCATAAGTGTATCGTACCTTTTCTTAGAGTTCATCATTACCAGAGACTCCATTCTCCAGGTCATAAACGAGAGATAATCTTCAATAATCTTGATGTAAATCTGCTGATAGGCAGGATGCATTTCTATAAGTTGCTTGAAATTTCTGAAATTGATGTAAATCAATTTGGTTTTTTCAATGGCTTTTATGAATTCTCTGGAAGGGTGCTGATTGATGAAACTTGCTACCGAAGTACAGAAATTATTTTCAATGGCAATTCCGTTGATAATTTCCCTGCATTCGTCGTCGCAAAAATATGTTTTCAGAGCACCGCTTTCAATGAAGTAAATATTTCCGCAGATGTCTCCTTTGTTGAGGATGATTTCGCCTTCTGCACAATATTTTTCTTTAAAAATTTCACCGATTAGTTTTCGTTCATCTTCACTTAAAAGTTTCCTTTTGTTTAGATAATTGATGATTGACAGGTTATCAGTGTCCATCAGTAATTTTTTTATTATATCAAAATTAAATAATGGTTTCGTAATTATCAAAAAAAATCCGTGAATTTTCACGGATTTTTATATTTTATGTTAATGTTTTGTATTATCCTAAATACGGATACTTATAATCCTTAGGCGAAACAAAAGTTTCTTTAATACTTCTTACAGAAACCCAACGCAGTAAGTTCATTTTCGAACCTGCTTTATCGTTCGTTCCTGATGCTCTTGCGCCGCCAAAAGGTTGCTGTCCAACAACGGCACCTGTTGGTTTATCGTTGATGTAGAAGTTTCCGGAAGCGTTTTCAAGGGCTTTATATGCCTCGTCGATTGCATAACGGTCCTGCGCGAAAATAGATCCTGTTAAAGAATACGGAGAAGTTTGGTCTACCAACTTCAGTGTTTCTTTCCAGTCTTTATCTTCGTAAATATAAACGGTAAGGATTGGGCCGAAAATTTCTTCAACCATACTTTCGTACTGAGGATTGGTGGTTTCTATCACTGTTGGGTG
>CAZPQV010000022.1:0-31821 GCA_964588705.1 uncultured Chryseobacterium sp. | reverse complement strand
GTATAGCGAATTCTCTTACCATAATCGCTGAATGAAGGTTCAAAACCAAGCGAAGACTGGATTGGGAAATAAATCTCCAGAAAATCCGGAATCACTTTCAGTTTTATACCGCTGTCCCAGATGAATTTCGGGTCGTGACCTTTGTTTTTGTAAAGTCCGGCATCGGCATAAATATTAAACATTTTCCAAACATGAGAATCTACATTAATGCTTGTAATCCATTGATTTACCGATGAATTTAAATAAGATTTAAAACCTCCTTCCGCCAGAATATACTGCTGGGAAAGAAGTCCGGAAGTTGCACTCTGTCCCAAGAGATTATAGTTAAATGCATAATTTGAAACTCTTGAAACCCCAAAATCAAAAAGATTGTTTTTTGCTTTGTTGCTGAAGAAATATCCTCCAAAGAACCGGAAGCTTATTTTTTTGTTTTCGGCAAATTCCCAACGGTAAAATGCTTCAGCCGAAAGTTTCTGAAAATCTTCCATCCATTGCAGGTTTCCGCCTAATGAAATCTCGTGAATCAGTTTGTTATCAACATAGCTGTAGCCCAGATTCCAAAGGTTATATTTGCTGTATTCAGTATCGTTTGAAAGTAGCGGATTGAGGTCTTTTTCGTAATAGTTATAAGAAAAACTCAATGTACGGCTGATGGAACTCCTTAAAACTTTTGCGAAATTAATATTAGAAAAAAGCGACAGTTTGCGGTATGCCAAATCATAATCGTAATGGAAATAGGAGCCGGAAGCGCCAACCTGCCAGCTTCTGTAAAACGAATCATCCGGACGGAAACTGTAAGCCACCGATCCCGTGCCTGTAAATTTTCCAGTACCGGTACTGAAATATGGTGTGACACTAAAGAGAAACTTCTGATCAAACAGTGATTTATTCGTGAAGTTTAAACCAATTAGAGCCTTATCGTAAGCGTTGATGCTTAAACGTGGATTCAGGTAAATTTCGTTGTACTCCGGATCCGGAATGTCTTTGAAGAGCTTAAGTTTTATTTTTTTTGTATTGGCAAAAAGCCCTTTCGTATAGAGATAATTATCCCTGTAATTGGACTCCGGGAAGATGTATTCGTCGTTCAATTGAATTTTGTTGATATCCGATCTTGGAATTAAATATTGTCCGTTTCGTCGGCCTTCTGCCGTGTCGTACCAAAACGAAAGTTTTTCACCCGATTTATTTTCAGAAGTGATTTTAATCGGAATAGGATAGTCCGAGTTTTTTGAAATATCAACCAAGTATCCTTCGGGAATCTGTTTAAATTTTCTGGCTTTGAAGTTCAGTCGTTTATTATGGTTGATATAATGTTCAAGGAAATCCGAAGAATAGGACGTTGCCAACGAAAGTTGGTCCAGAAAATCTTTAGAATCGATGATTTGATTTTCGTGTTTAGCAAAATAATTTCTCAGGAATTCTTCAAATTTTTGATGATTCATTTTTTGCGCAATATAATCGAACAGACTTCCTGTTTCGAAATTACTGATCGCCATATCATTGAAATTGCTGAGCACTGTAAAAGGCTCGCCAATCTTCTGATCTAGATTTTGTGCTAAGATATACTGATAGGCAAGTCCGTATCTTTCAGTAAGTTTCAGTTTTGAAGCATTGAAATATTTCAAAGGTCTGATGCTAAAAACGACAGCTTCTTCCGGTAATTTTCCGAGCAGTTTTTCATCTTTATAAAAAGAATTTAGGTACTGTATTTCAAGATATTTCGCCAGACCGTTTTTAATCCAGTGGTCTTCTATTTTTTCGGTGTGAATTTTTCTTTGTATAATTTTTTTAGAAATAATACTAAAATAATCCATGTCGGTTTTTTGAGCATCACTGAACATCTGAAATTTAAATTTCCAGAATTTAATATCATCATTGCCAAAGAAATCTTCCTTATTTCTAAATTTTTCAGAAATAAATAATTTACTTGGAATATCGCCAATCCTCTCTTCAATAAATTTTAACTGAAGCGGTAAATAAAATTCCAGTTCAGATTTTTGTTGTGGTGTAAGGTTGTATCCAAAAGCTATTTCCGTAATTTTTCCATTGTAGGAAACTAAAATTCGATCAGATTTATTTTTTGAAATATAGAGTTCCGGGTCAATGGTAAGAACGCCGGTAAATTTATTTTCAGAAATTCGGTTTAAATTACTTTCCGCTGCAAATCCACTTGGAATATCAATTTTAATCTCCCAAAAATTTCCTCCCGATTGCGTTTCTTCAACATCATTAAATGATTTTATATACTGTTCTTCCGTTTCGAAACCATCCGGAACAATGAAGAAATATTTCAGTGCAACTTTATCATCCGAAGTGCCGTAGCCCGTAATTGAAATTTTAGGAAGATTGATGGAATAATCAAGTTTCAGTTCGAAAGTTTCTCCCGGATTTAAAGGTTTTGGCAGGTTGATGTAAATGCTTTCATCATCAAGACCGGAAATCTGAAGGGTGTCGTTTACAGTCAGCTTCAGAAGTTTTGCTAAATCTTCGGGCTTTGCAAAATGAAGTTCTTTTTTTCGGTCTTCAATTTTCCTTTTATAAAGCGATGTTCCTTCATTTTTATACGCAGCAGCCCAGTTTAGAAGTTTTATTCTTTCAATGGGAATTTCGAGCTTGTTTTTGTATTTGAAATTTTGGTTTACCGTAAGCGTTTGTAAATCATCGGCTAATTTTGACTGAATGAAAATGCTGTCCTGTTGAGCATCTACCACAACAAAACCCATCACCGAGAAAAATAAGTACAGCAGTTTTTTCATCCTTTGCAAAGAAGCAGCCTCAAATATAAGATAAGTTTCTAATTTATTAAATTTGATAAAGCATTTTAATTGAAATCTTATTTTCAAATATCATTCCTTTTTTGCTTCCTGATTTACATTTCGGGGATGTCTCAAGTCATTGAGTCAACAAGAGCATTAAATATTAACCCCGAAAAGATTACAATTCGTTCAAGGATTTCTCCTCCGGCAGGATTTTCATGGGTGAAAGAAAAGCCCGGATCTTTTGAAGATTATCTTATTAATTTTCCTCTAAAACCCGAAGGTTTTCCGGTTCGCGATTATAAAGATTTACCGATTTCGCGACAATATAATCACGTAGCAATCCTCGATATTGATGTTGGAAGAAGAGATTTGCAGCAATGCGCCGATGCGTGGATGCGGCTTTATTCAGAATATTTGTGGCAGCAAAACCGTTCCGAAGAAGTGGTGTTTCAGTTTACCAGCGGACAACCCATGTCCTGGATTGATTACAAAAAGGGCATGAGAACCACGGAAGTTGGCGACCGTGTAAGATTTCATCTCACTGCAAAACCCGATGCTTCTTACCGAAGTTTCAGAAAATATCTGGATTTAATTTTTCAGTATGCGGGAACTATTTCTATTGACCGCGAATCGGTTCCAATAAAATCCAATAAAGATATCAAAGTTGGAGATTATTTGATAAAACCGGGAAGTCCCGGCCATTTGGTATTTATTGTGGGAATTGCTCAGAACAGAGCAGGGAAGAGGGTTTATCTTTTGGCGGAAAGCTTTATGCCGGCGCAGGATATTCATATTCTCATCAATCCTTTAAACCGAAATCTTTCGCCTTGGTATGAGCTGGATGTCAATGCGCCGAGAATTATTACGGCAAAATATGTTTTCAGTCCGCCGGTAATTAAACGGTTTCATGCCATAAAATAAAAAACGGAAACACCCGAGAGTATTTCCGTTTTAAGTAATGATATATTTGGAGAATTATTTCTTCTCAGTAAGTTCGAAGTTTCCTTTGATTCTTACGTTATCGCTGATTACCAGTTCAGGGAAGTTTGGCCCCACACCGAAATCAGATCTTTTAAGCGAACCTTTTACTTCATAACCGTGAGTGGTTGCTTTGTTCATTGGGTTTACCGTTGATCCTCTGTAGATTAGCGTCAGTTTTACAGGTTTTGTTACACCGTGCATGGTAAGGTTTCCGTTCAGTTCGTAGTAGTTTTTTGCCTGTCTTTTTAGGGAAGTACTTACGAAAGACATTTTCGGATATGTTGCAGCATCAAAGAAGTCAGCGCTTTTCAAGTGATTATCTCTTGCTTCGATGTGTGTGTTGATGGAGTTTACGTCAACTTCAAAAGTCAATGTAGAGTTCACGAAGTTTTTTTCGTCGGCATTGATGGTTAATGAAGCATTCTCGAAGTTACCAATAATGTCATTGATTCCAAGGTGAATGGTTGTAAACTGAATTCTTGAGTGCGCAGGATCGTTTACTAAAACTTTCTGTGCAAAAACACCCACTGTAAAAAGCATTACTGCTACTAATGATAAAAACTTTTTCATAATGATTAAATTTATTTTTTGTTGAATTAATTAATTTTGATGATGCAAATTTACGGCAGCATTATTCCGTTGGCATTGACGTATGATAAGAAAAGCTGGATGCGGGATGCACGGTGCAAGTTGCAAATGCTTTATTCATTAATCACAGTTTCCGTCGATATCACAAGCGTCACCTTCAATAATATGAAGACCTTTGTCACCCGCGGAAAATTCGCTCCAGGATTTTTCAAGAACTTCCAGGAACAGTTCTGGTTGCTGCGCTCCCGAAACACCATATTTATCATTAAACACAAAGAACGGAACCGCTCTTACGCCAATCTGTCGAGCCAGCATTTCATCTTCTTTCACTTTATAAGCCAAATCGTCGGAGCTTATAGCAGTTTTCACTTCCTCTTCTGTAAGGCCAACATTTTTTCCGATTTCAATTAAATCTGCTTCGCTGTCGATGTTTTTAGCATCAATAAACTGCGCTTTGAAAAGTTCTTCTTCCATTTCATCAGCCAGTCCTTTTGTTTTTGCCAGCTGAATAAGAAGGTGCCCTTTATAGGAATTTGCTACTTTCTGATTTTCAAAATTAAAATCGATTCCGGCTTCTTTTCCTGCATTTTTTGCATGAGTGTGCATCATTTTTGCCTCAGCAACAGAAATTCCTTTTATTTCTGAGAAAAACTCAAACGGATCTCTCTCCGGCTGCGACTGCAACGAAGGATCTAATTGGAAGCTGTGCCATGTAATCTTAATGTCTTCAGCATTTGGAAACTTTGCCAGTGCCTTTTCGAATTTCTTTTTACCAACGTAACAAAACGGACATCTGATGTCACTAAAAATATCTACTTTCATAATATTCAGATTTAATGATGCAAAGTTACTTATCATTATTTTGGAAGACGTTGATGTAGGATAAGAAAAGGAAGAAAACTGAGAGTTAAGAACTAAGAGTTAAGGGATTCTTTCAAACTTTCTTGATTTGACGGAGAAAATATTGAACGAAAATTTTAATTTTAGTAAAACTGCAGCACCAGATACCAAAGTGCAAGCGTAATGAACGAAAGCGGAATCCCAATTCCAATGAAAAGATTGCAGAGTCGCGGTTCAAGATTGTGAGACGCTGCCATAATTGAAGCCATAATCATCGGTGCCATTGCAGCTTCCATCAGAGAGATTTCAATCATTTCGCCACTTTGCTTCAGAATTAAAAAATAAAGAATGAAAATAAATAGTGGGAACAATATTAATTTAAATAAAAGCCCTAAGAATAATGGTTTAGCATATTCCCCCGGTTTTTCAAACCGCAATTGGCTTCCGACAGAAACCAATGCCAAAGGAACTGTCGTTGCTCCCAATTTCTCAAACACCACATCAATAGATTCCGGAACGGAAACCTGAAAAACATTCAGTAAAAGCGCTACGATGAAAGTAATAAACGGCGGAAATTTGATAATCCTTTTTATAATCTGATTTGCCGAACTGTGACCTCCGGAATAAAAATTAACAATCGCAATTCCAAACGTCGATAGTGCCACAAAACTTCCCGGCTGATCGACAAGCATTACGGTTTTGATGCCTTCCTCGCCATACAGCGCCTGTATCACCGGAATGCCTACAAATGACGTGTTTCCAAACCCAATACACATAATAACGGCACCAAGCAATGTCTTTTCCCAGCCTAATTTTTTCCCGATAAACGAAAAAATCACCAATGCAAGAATGATATTCAACCAGGCGATTGCAATGGGAAAAATCAGTTTCAGATCAACCTGAATTTTCGGGATATAATATAAACAAAGTGCGGTAAGCGATATATTGATGACAAATGCATTCAACGCTACGTGTCCGTCCTTCGGAAAAAGTTTTGTTTTCCGAAGTATAATTCCCAGAATCAGGCAGAGAAAAAGAAGAATTAAATTAGACACTTTTTTGTTACACGGAGTTCACTGAGTTTTGCAAGGAGAACAGTACGTTTTTCAGCACGAATACTTTTCTTATTATCTTTAAACATTTCCCAACAGTAAACTCTTATCTTTTAGTTCTTATCTATTAACTCTTAACTCTAAAGACTGTTCTCATAAGCATTCCACCCTTCAATCTTGTAGTTCAGGGATGCTTGCTCCGGATTATCAGATTTATAAACACCGCGTCCTACAATGATAAAATCAGTATGCAGCTTTCCAAAAACGTGTTCCGGCGTGTTGTATTGCTGTCCTTTTCCGTCACCTTTTGTGTCGAGATTTACGCCTGGAGTAAACAGAAGAAGTTCTTCCGGCAGCTCGTTTTGTGCAACACCACCAATTACATTCGGATGAGACTGAGCTATTGCAGTAGCTTCATCACGGTAAGTTTTATCCGTTAAAGTTCCGGCAGAAGACATTCCGATAATGGCAATAACTCCACAATTATGGAAGAAATCCAGTGACTGATATCCGCCAATTACCTGTGAAGTCACCAAATCTGCCCAGTTTGAAATCTTGTAAATTCCCTGCGAATACTGCAGTTCCTGCGTGTTCCCGATATCAGCAAATTTGCGGTCTTCCATTAGCAGGAAGTTGTGTTTTGCTGCAATATCAATAAGTGGAAGAATGGTTTTATCGTAATCGAAATCGGTAATGATATCAATATGTGTTTTCAGTGCAACGATGTTTGGGCCAACCTTTTCAGCAAGTTCGTGAAGCTCTTTTGTGGTTAAAACATCCGCTGAAACGATGAGGTTTGATTTCTTTTCAATGGCCAGTTCCAAAAGTTTTTTAGCTTTCGAATGCAGTCCGTTTGTTTCTACTTTCTGTTCGTAGGATTTACGTTTCCTTTCTTCAAATTTCACCACATTTCCGGCAAGGAAATCATTAATTCTTTCAACTTCATCATCGGCAAGTTTTCCGTCCTCCTGCAGCATTTTACAAACTTCAGTAATGGTAAACAAAGTATGTACACGGTATCCTTTGCTTTCAAGAAGTTCTTTTCCGCCCTGTTGTCTGTCGAGCACAACTACGATATCAGAAACGATTAGACCTTCGTCTTCAATTTCAGGAATAGTTTCTAAAAGAGATTTTCCGGAAGTAATCACATCTTCTACCAAAAGGCAGTTTTGCCCTTTCTGATAAATACCTTCAATCAGTTTTTTGGTGCCATGTTGTTTGGCTTCTTTTCTCTTAATAATGAGTGGGAGATAACTTTCCAAAGACATTGCGGTTGCCATCGGAAGCGCCGCATAAGGAACGCCGCAAATAAGGTCGAAATTATCCAACGGAAGGATGTCGAGCATATAATTGGCAAGGTCTTTCAGGATTTTTGGATCTGATGCCAAAGGTCTTAAATCCACATAAAACGGACTTTCGATTCCGGATTTCAGAGTAAATCTTCCAAATTTGATGATGTCCAGATTATAACACTGTAGAAAGAATTCTTTTTTAGTTTCCATTACTTTTTTTCGATTTCTACAAAGTTAAGGCTAAAAGGTGGAAACTGAAAGTGAGAAAGCATAAGAATCTGCACAAATTTTCCGCAGATTTTTTTATTGATAAGCCCGAATATTGGTATATAGATACCAGAATAGTAGGATGCTGATTAATACCATTAAAACGGTGAGTACGGTAACCAAAAGGGAATTGTTCCTGAATTCGGTTCCGTCAATTTTCTGCTCGTTTCTTTTATATCGGATGTAAGCAAAAAGCACCACGAGAACCCCAATAATCACAAACGAAAGACCTAGTTCTGAGGAATATTCACTTGTAGGAACTTCAATGTTTTTACCCGAAACCGCTGCGAAATATTCAAGAAAGAGGGAGAACTTCACCACTACAAAACCAAATCCCAAAACCGCAATAGCCGTTCTTATCCATGCTAAAAAAGTTCTTTCATTCGCAAGATGATCGGTAACATTTTTGGTTTTTTTAGGTTCCATATTTGGCTGTTTTGATTAGCAAAGTTATGTTTTTTGTTGTAGATGAGTAGCAGAAACTGAAATGCAAAAATTTCTTTGAGGAAAATGACAGATGATTTTTGATTGAGTTAAATTAAAATCCTGAATGAAATAAATCATAATGATTTTAAGTTTGTAAATTATAACACATTGTAGC
The DNA here is from genome assembly GCA_964588705.1 of uncultured Chryseobacterium sp. Classification (GTDB taxonomy): domain Bacteria; phylum Bacteroidota; class Bacteroidia; order Flavobacteriales; family Weeksellaceae; genus CAZPQV01. The sequence goes on along the minus strand of CAZPQV010000022.1, from coordinate 23,441 downwards.
CATTAAACCTTTGTAGCAATGCGGGGCTCCGTAGGAGCGACCTCTTTATAAACCCATCTGAAAACAACATCTTATCATCCGTTTTTGCATTTCATTTTTTATCTTTACTGAAAATTTTATCTAATGAAATTAAAACTGTCTTTTCTCTTTATCCTTTTTTCAATTTTCTCATTCTCTCAGATCGAAGAGAAAAAACTTGATGAACTCATTCAAAACACCTTGAAAACCTTTGATGTTCCCGGAATGTCTGTCGGAATTCTCAAAGATGGTAAGATCGTATACTCCAAAGGCCACGGCGTTGCCTCACTCACTTCGAAACAGCCGATGAATGAAAATACTTTGGTCGGAATAGCTTCAAATTCAAAAGGATTTACAGCGGTTGCACTTGCAATTTTAGCAGATGAAGGCCAACTGAATTGGGACGATAAAGTCACAAAATTCATCCCTGAATTCAAAATGTATGATCCGTATGTCACACAGGAAATCACAGTGAAAGATCTCATTACGCATAGAGCCGGACTTGGTTTGGGGCAGGGTGACCTGATGTTTTTTCCGGAAGGCGGAACCCTTTCAATAAAAGATATTGTCCACAATGTTCGTTATCTGAAACCGGAACATTCTTTCAGAAATAAAATGGATTACAACAATATCATGTTCATTGTTGCGGGAGAAGTAATCACCAGAGTTTCAGGATTAAGCTGGGCTGAATTCATTGAACAGCGAATAATGAAACCGGTTGGAATGACTGCAAGTTTTGGAAGTTATAACCGTGCAAAACATATCGCTAACAAAATAGATGCTCACGCTCCGGTTGACGGCAAAGCCGTGCAAGTTCCTCACGACTGGAACGAAACAGCAAATGCTGCCGGTGGAATTATGAGTAATGTTACCGATATGATGACTTGGGCTGAATTTCTGATGAATGGTTTTACGACCAAAGATGGTAAAAAACTGGTTTCAGATAAGCAGATTCAGCAGTTGTGGCAAATTCAGCAGCCGGCACCAATAGCTTTGAAAAATCCTTATGATTCCCAAAATTATGGCTATGGTTTAGGTTGGTTTATTACCGATGTTAAAGGGCATAAGCAGGTGCAGCACAGTGGTGGTTTAATTGGAACAGTGACGCTTTTCACTCTGATTCCTGATATGAAACTGGGAATTGTCGTATTAACCAATCAACAAAGTGGAGCAGCGTTCAACACTATTACCAACACGGTGAAAGATTCCTATCTTGGGATTGAAGACAGAAACTGGCTGAAAACTTACGATGAAAGAATGACGAAATATTTTGCCGATATGGATAAAGGCAAGAAAGAAGTTTGGGATAAATCCGCCGCTTTCATCAAGTCAAAAAACTGTGTAATAAAGCCTGAACAAATTACCGGAACATACACCGATGCTTGGTTTGGCGATGTAGAAATTACTCAGAACGGAAAGGGTTACAGAATTGAGAGCAAAACTTCTCCAAGACTGAAAGGTGATTTCATCCCATATTCTGCCAATACTTTTATTGCTAAATGGGACGACAGAAGTTACGATGCCGATGCGTTTATGATTTTCACTTTTGATGAAAACGGTAAAGCGCAGTCTGCAACGATGAAACCGATTTCTGACATCACCGATTTCTCTTTTGATTTTGGAGATTTGGATTTGAAGAGAACTAAATAAAATAGGTTACCACAAATTTAAGAATGAGATGTGATAGTGTCAGTTCGAGTAGAAATTTGAAAAATTCCATATCGAGAACATTCAATAAAAAACTTCAGCAACTGCTGAAGTTTTTATTTTTTTAAAAAATTAGTCATTAGTGGCAACCTTCCTATAGCACCACTTTTGGAACGAAAAAGTGCTTCAAAGTTTTCTCAGCATTTTCAAATTGCGACCATTCATCACAATCGATTTCAAATATGGCAACGCCGCAGGTTGGAAAATCTAGATGTTCTGAAGTCAAAGAACTTGCATAATGTGAGATGGTTGGATTGTGCGAAAAAAGAGCAGCAGAACTGAATTCATCGTCAATTCTTAAAATTGTATTGGTAAAATCTTCATTCAGTGCTTCGTACAAATCCTCTGCTTTTTTAATATTTGGTTTTCCGAAAGTTTCTGCAAAATAACGGCAGGTGGTCAAAGCCCGTTTTGCCGGACTCGAAATAAAATGTTCGATTTGGAAGCCGTTTTCCTGTAAATATTTTGCCATTCGTGGAGCATCGCGGTGCCCGCGGTCGTTCAAAGGGCGGTCGAAATCGGGGACATCATGTGTCCAGTCGCTTTTGGCGTGCCTGACTAAAAAAAGTGTTTTCACAGATATTTTTATTAAAACAGAAACTAAATTATTAAAAAAAATCAATTGGGCAAGAGTTTTGTAATTGTGAATCTACTTTTAGCAAAGGTTTTTCAAAAATTAGTAAATTTGCAGGATGGGACAGTTAATGGCAATTGATTTTGGAAAAAAGCGGACGGGAATTGCCGTAACCGATGATATGCAGATTATTGCCAGTGGTTTAGATACGGTAGAAACGACTAAACTGATGATGTTTTTGAAAAAATATTTTTCAGAAAATAAAGTAGAAACCGTTGTCGTTGGGCTTCCCACAGATTTGAAAGGGAATATTTCGGAAGTGGAAACAGATATTCAGAAATTTATTGAAAACTTTAAAAAAGAATTTCCTGAGGTTCCTGTAGAACGTTTTGACGAAAGATTTACCTCCAAAATGGCATCGTTTTATATCAGTCAGAGTGGAAAAAGCAGAAAGGAAAGACAGAGTAAAGAACTGATTGATAAAGTGAGTGCTACGATAATTTTGCAAAATTTTTTAGATCAGAAACAAAAAGGAAGTTTCGGATTCTGAAATAAATATTAAAGTTAAAAGATGATTTTACCAATCCGCGCATTTGGCGACCCGGTTTTAAGAAAAGTAGGAAAGGATATCGATAAAGATTACCCCGAGCTGAAGGAATTAATCGAAAATATGTTCGAAACGATGCATGGTGCCAACGGAATTGGTTTGGCAGCGCCGCAGGTCGGACTCGATATCCGTCTGTTTGTAATCGATGTTTCGCCATTGGCTGAAGATGAGGATTACGAGGATATAGCCGAAGAACTTAAAGATGGCAGGAAAGTGTTCATCAACGCAAAAATTCTTGAAGAATCCGGAGAGGAATGGAAGTTCAACGAAGGTTGCCTTTCAATTCCGGAAGTGCGTGAAGATGTGAAGCGTAAAGAGACCATCGTAATCGAGTATTTAGACGAAAATTTTGTAAAACATAAAGAAACTTTTTCCGATATTCGTGCCCGCGTTATTCAGCACGAGTACGATCATATTGAGGGGATTCTGTTCACCGATCACCTTTCGGCATTGAAGAAAAAACTGGTAAAAGGAAAACTTCAGAAAATTACAAAAGGAGAAGTGGATGTCAATTATAAAATGAGATTCCCAAAATAAAGTTTGAAATTGCTTGAAAGGTTTTAACTGGTTCGAACGTTATCAAACCACATCAAACCACATCAAACCACATCAAACCACATCAAACCAAAAATAATAAAGAAACAAGATATGCAGTTAGAAAAAATTATTTCAATTTCAGGAAAACCGGGATTATTTAAACTGGTTTCGCAACTGAAAAACGGATTTATCATTGAAGATGTTACCACTAAAAAGAAAGTAAGCATTGGAAACAGCAGCCAGGTAAGTTTGCTGGATAATATTGCAATGTTCACTTTTGATAAAGAAGTGCCTCTTTTCGATGTTTTCGAAAATATTGCTAAAGAAAACGATTATAAAGAAACCATTTCTCATAAATCTACAGATGCAGAACTGAGAGAATTTATGAGTAAAGCATTACCGAATTACGATACCGACAGAGTGTATGTTTCGGATATTAAGAAACTGGCACAATGGTATAATATTCTTCACAAAGCAGGATATATTTCTGCGGAAAGTTTTGTAAAACCTGAAGTTGTGGAGGAAGAAGTTGCCGTGGAGGAAAAAGCAGAAGCAAAACCGGCAAAAAAAGCACCAAAAGCAGAGAAAGCCACCGCTCCAAAAACAAAAGCGAGCACATCTGCAGCTAAATCTGCTCCGAAAAGCACACACAGAAAACAGGGATAGTCCACTTTGACAAAGTTTCAAATCTTTGTCAAAGTTTTTTTAAAACCCTTTTAGAATGTCAACTTCTGAAAGGGTTTTTCTTTTACAAAATCAGTAAATTTGAAACACAAATTTGATTTATCCCTTAACTCGTAACTTGTAACTCAAATCTCGAACCTCGTAACTCAAAAATATGAACACCAAAGCCCAAAAACTCGAAGCTTTTTCCAAACTTCTCGATATCATGGATGATTTGCGGGCGCAATGTCCGTGGGATAAAAAGCAGACATTGCAGTCGCTTAGACATTTGACTTTGGAAGAGGTTTACGAACTTTCAGATGCGTTACTGGAAGAAGATTTACAGGAAATAAAAAAAGAGCTCGGCGATGTATTGCTGCATTTGGTTTTCTATGCAAAAATCGGTTCAGAGAAAAATGCTTTTGACATTGCGGATGTTATCAATTCCTTGAATGAAAAACTGATTTTCCGCCATCCACATATTTATGGTGATGTGAAGGTTCAGGATGAGGAAGAAGTAAAGCAGAATTGGGAAAAACTGAAGCTGAAAGAAGGCAATAAATCGGTGCTTTCGGGAGTTTCCATAGGAACGCCGAGCATGGTGAAAGCATTCAGAATTCAGGAAAAAGTAAAAGGAATCGGTTTTGAGTTCCACGATGCAGAAGATGCCTGGAAAAAAGTAGATGAAGAACTGAAAGAATTCCACGCTGAAACCGATTTGGAAAAAAAAGAACAGGAATTGGGTGACGTATTTTTTTCGTTAATTAATTACGCAAGAATTTCGGGTATCAATCCGGATTCGGCACTGGAAAAAACCAATTTAAAATTCATCAATCGTTTCCAGAAAATGGAAAAACTGGCTAATGAAAGAAGTCTGAATCTATCAGAAATGTCTTTAGAAGAAATGGATTTGCTTTGGGAGGAAGCGAAATTAATAAAAAATTGAGAGTCTAATTACTGGTTTTCAATATAATGCAAAAACCTTCGGAGGAATCCGAAGGTTTAATTTTGAGTGTTTCTTAATCGAAATACTGATGATACGTTTCCATAGAATGATCCAGTTCATCTGTAATGCGGTCGGCTTCTTCTTTGGTGGTCGCTTTTGCGAGAAGATCGATATTTTTCATGTGGTCAGTAAGCCAAACGTGCAGTACATCGTGTGATTTTCCGGTCATGGTGCAGCTTTTTATCAATTGCTCGTTGGCTGCATTCAGGTTGGTTGCCAATACTTTATAGTCGTCTTTGTCGTCATCGTATGCTTCCAGAAGTCTTTCCTGTTCCTGGATGAAAGGCAGCATCTCAGCATTGGTTTTCCATTTATTGCCGTTGTCGAGTTCCAATGCAACGTTGGTGTTTGCGTGGTCATCATGATTTTCGGTGGCTACCTGTTCAGTGGTCGCATGGTCGGAATGATCTACGGTTTCAGATTGCTTCTTTTCACAGGAAGTCAGCATTACAATACCGATGATTGCCGGAATAATAAATCTTTTCATTTTTGATTAAATTTATAGGTTAGTATTAAAAATGTTAAAGTTAAGAGAGTTCTAAAAGCCATCGCTCCAATGGTTTTTGTTTCGTAAAGTCCACCGGAATTGATATGCACGAACAATGCAATATAACCAATTATTAGGACAATTACAGCAATTATTAGAGGAGTTTTTGCCCACTTTTTGTGGGTAAATAAGGCATAAGCAGCAGAAATATACATAATTGCAGCAATGAAATTCGCCCAAACTACCGACAATACATAATTGCCTTCTTTTTCCCGAATTCCAAACCAGTCGAAAATTACGGAACTGCTTAAAAAAATGGTTAGTAAGCCAAAAAATATGATTACAAAAGCTAAAATTCTATTTTTCATTGCTTTTCATCTTAAAAAATGAAATGCCCAGCCAAACAACCGATGCCGTCATTGAAATTGCGCCGATTAACACAAATATTGGCGGCAAACCAAGATATATTTCGCCCAGAATTCCAAGAGGCATTAAAAGTCCAATCAAAGCCAGCCATGAAATTGTGCTGACGTTTACCAACTGATTTTTGAAATGAATCAGAAGGTATCCAATAACAATGTTCAAAAAGGCGAAAAGGTTACCATGCACATGTGCAAGCCGCGCCTCGAAGTGTTTTCCTACGCTGTAGGAATTAATCCATTCTTCTTTACCCGGAGCGAAGTCCCGAAGGTAAATCAGCAGAAATCCGTATGCCATGAAAACAGCCATGGTTAGGAATCCGATTGCGATGTTGTTTTTTCCTTTCATGATTTTGGTTATTAAAAATTAACTGGTTTTACGGTATTTTAAAACGGCCCATAAAATGAGAACCAATCCGAATACAGACAATACGGTAAAGTGCATTTTCAGATCACTGAAACCGCTGTTCTTCAGGATGATCAACCGAATTCCGTCAACGCCGTAGGTTACAGGATTGGCGTAAGCGATGTATTTTGCCCATTCGTTCATGCTTTCGATTGGAGTGAACAAACCGCTCATCAGGACGAAAATCATCATGAAGAAAAACACCACGAACATCGCCTGCTGCTGCGTTTCGCTGTACACGGAAACCAAAAGTCCGGCACCGAGCAGCGTGATGAGATACACCGCTACAAAGAGGTAAAGCAGGAGATAACTGCCCTGCATCTGGATGCCGTAGATGAAGACCGTAACCAAAAGTCCCATCGTAAAAGTAACCATCGCTAAAATCCAAAACGGAATAAGTTTGCCGAGGATGAAATCGCGTTTGGTGATGGGCGATACATTGATTTGTTCGATGGTGCCGACTTCCTTTTCTTCCACGATGTTAAGGGCAGTGAGATAGCCGCCAACCAGCGTCACAAGGAACGCAAGAATGGCCGGAACGAGTGAAAGCCGGTAGTTATAACCTTCGTTGAACCAGAATTTTGGAAGAATTTCCAGTCCGGAAGTTTTAGACATTTGCTCTGCCTGCGGCTGCATTTTAACCTGAATCTGTTGGTTGAAATCCATGAGAATCTGAGCGATGTAACTTGCTGAAAGTCCTGCTTTTGTTCCGTTGATGGAATTGATGGCGACCAAAACTTTTTCGCTGTTTTCGCGGACGAGATTTTTCTCAAAATTGGTTGGAATTTCTATGATTAAATCGGCTTTTTCGTTCTCTACGGCACTGTAAGCTTCTGCATAATTATTTCCGTACTGATAAATTTTGAAGTAGCCCGAAGCCGTAATTTTCCGAATCAGTTCACGTGAGTAAGTGGATTTGTCGTGATCAACAATCGCTACTTTTACATCTTTGATTTCATAACTCGCCGCCAGTGGAAGTACCAACAATTGCACAACCGGCATGATGAAGATCATGGCAATGATGATTCTGTTCCTGAAAATCTGCAGAAACTCCTTCCGTATTAAAATACCAAGTGTTTTCATTACTCTAATCTTGTTTTAAAATTTTTCACAGACAGGAAGAAGAACAGCAGCATCGATCCGGTGAGTACCAGAACATGTTTCCAGATGACTTCCAGTCCAGTTCCTTTAATCATGATGTTTTTCACAATTTCGTAATACCATTTTGCGGGAATGACATTCGCGATAACTTGCAAAGGGATCGGCATATTTTCAATCGGGAACATAAAACCGCTCAACATTACGGTTGGCAGCATGGTTGCCATCAGTGAAATAAGCATTGCAGTTTGCTGAGTTTCGGTCAGTATCGATACCAAAATACCTAAAAGCAAGTTCGATACAACGAAAATAATGCTCACTAAAAAGAGCAGCAGCAGACTTCCTTTAATCGGTAGATCGAGAAATGTGATGCTCAGCAACACAATGGAAATCAGAATGATCATCGACAGAATAAAATACGGAATCGCTTTGGCAAGGATAATTACTGAAGGTTTCATTGGGGAAACAAGCAGCACTTCCATGGTTCCGGTTTCTTTTTCTCGAACGATGGCAATGGCGGTCATTAACACACAGATGATTAATAAAATCAGTGCCATTACGCCGGGAACAAAATTGGGTGCGCCTTTCAGTTGGGGATTGTAGAGCATCCTGATTTCCGGTTGTGCACCGCTCATAGTCTGCATCGACGACTGTCCGTACAGATCCAGGATAATGTTCGACATGAAATTGTAAATCTGATTCGCAAGGTTGATGTCGGTGCCGTCGGTAATCAGTTGCAGTTGCGCTTTTTTTCCGGAAACGAAATTTTCTGAGTAGTCCTGTGGCACCACCAAAATCATTTTTATTTTTCCAGTTTTAAAGGCGTCTTCTGCTTCGTTGATGGAGTTGAGGTTTTTATCAACTTCAAAATATTGGTTGGAGTTTATTTTGGAAATCAGCTCAATGGAATTCTGAGATTTATCCTGATCCAAAACACCGATTCTTGTGTTTTTCACCTCTGTACTGAGGGCAAAACCAAAGAGCAGTACCTGAACAATGGGCATTCCGAATAGGATCAGCAAAGTTCTTCTGTCGCGCAGCACGTGCCAGAATTCTTTTCGTACAAAGGTGAGTAACTGTTTCATTTTATTTTGTTTTTCCCGCAGATTACGCAGATTTTTTTTAGAGCTGCGCTTTTTTATGCTCACAGATTTTCACAGATTTTCACGAATTGTGTTGTGTATTAGATTAATTTTGAGGTGATTATATGTAAATTTTGATGTCACTTTAGTTAAATCTTAGCTATCTGTGTCAATCTGTGTGATCTCTGTGCTTTAATCGGCGCCGCGTTTTGCGCCACGCGCCAACTGATAAAACACATCATCCATCGAGTCGGTTTCAAACTGTTTTTTCAAATTTGAAGGGGTGTCGAGAGCGGCAATTTTTCCATCTACCATAATTGAGACCCGATCGCAGTATTCGGCTTCGTCCATATAATGTGTGGTTACGAAAATCGTTATTCCACGATCGGCAGCTTCATAAATCATACTCCAGAATTGTCGTCTTGTTACCGGATCCACGCCTCCGGTTGGTTCGTCCAGAAAAACGATTTCCGGGTTGTGAAAAATGGCCACTGAAAATGCCAGTTTCTGTTTCCATCCCAATGGAAGTTCGGAAACGAGTTTGTTTTTCTCGTTTTCGAGACCGAGAGTTTTAATGAGTTCGGCACTTTTTTCTTTCAGTTCTTTTTTTCCGATTCCGTAGATTCCACCAAAGAATTCCAGGTTTTCTTTTACCGTCAGGTTTCCGTACAATGAGAATTTCTGACTCATATAACCGATGTTTTTCTTGATGTTTTCGGTTTCTTTGTACACATCAAAACCTGCAACAGTGGCATTTCCTGACGTTGGAACTGAAAGTCCGCAGAACATTCTCATCGCTGTCGTTTTTCCTGCTCCGTTAGCGCCGAGAAATCCGAAAATTTCTCCTTTTTTCACCTCAAAACTGATGTGGTCTACGGCGGTGAAATCTCCAAACACTTTGGTGATGTTTTCGGCTTTGATGGCGATATGTTTTTGCTCAGTATTCATTTTTATTGAACCACAAAAGTCACATAAGTTTCTTTGTTCCTAATTATTAAGTTTTATTTTTACTTTCTAAAAGCGCACGTTAGTTTGAAAATCGAAGATTTTCTTTTTTTGACTTCGGGTTTGGAGGCGTTAAGAAATTTTGAAGAATTTCCGTTAAAAAATTTCCACTGATTGAGCGCGCCACAATTTTTTTATTCAACTTATTTTTCTTTTGCGCGAGTTTTGGAAATTTTAGGAAATTATTTAATATTTTAGCCGAAAACCCAAGTCTTGAACTTTTCATTCTTTTGTTTCAAGACAAAAGAACAATTAAACATCATAAACATCTGACAATAGTCTGATAAAACTGTCTTCAATACTTGCTTTCACTTTTCTGATTTCAATATTTTCAAATCCTTTTTCCTGAAGAAATTTTTCAATTTCACTTAAACTAAAACTTTCGTTTTGCTCCGTTGTGAGGTGTACGAATTCTCCAAATGCATATACATTTTTCTTATGTTCATACTCGTTCAATGCTTTCAGAACATCCGAAGTTCTTCCTGCTTTTATTTCGTAAAGTTCGTCAGGGAAGGAGTTGCTGATGTTTTCCGGAGTGTCAATCTGCAGTATTTTTCCATTTTGGATTAATGCAATTCGGTCACACATTGCAGCTTCATCCATGTAAGGAGTTGCTACAACCATCGTGATTCCCTGTGTTTTCAGACGTTTGAGCATTTCCCAGAATTCTTTTCGTGAAACGGGATCCACACCGGTCGTTGGTTCGTCCAGAAACAAAACTTTCGGTTTGTGAATAAGAGCGCAGCTTAACGCCAGTTTCTGCTTCATTCCACCTGAAAGTTTACCTGCTTTTCGGTCTTTGAACGGTTCAATCTGTACGTAAATATCTTTAATGAGATGATAATTTTCTTCAATGGTAGTGTTGAACACGTTGGCGAAAAACTCCAGGTTTTCTTCCACTGATAAGTCCTGATACAGCGAAAATTTTCCCGGCATATAACCGAGGATTTTTCTGATTTCCTTGTAATCTTTTACCATATCCAGTCCTTCGATATTTGCTGAACCGCTTTCCGGTATAATTACCGTAGTGAGCATTCGGAAAATAGAGGTTTTTCCGGCGCCGTCGGGACCGATGAGACCGAATATTTCTCCGTGGTTCACGTCAAAGCTTACGTCATCCACAGCAAGAACTTTTTCTTTTTTCTTACCGTAGGTTTTGATGAGGTTATGGACTTCTATACTTTTCATTTTTTAATAAAACACAGAGGTTACAGAGGTCTCACAGAGAACACAAAGTTTTTTTTTCATCTATCTTCGTGCTTCAGACTTCCAGCTTCTAAAATTTTACTTCGCCGTACATTCCGATTTTCAGGAAGCCGTCGTTTTTTACATGGATTTTTGCGGCGTAAACCAGGTTGGCTCTTTCGTTTTTGGTTTGGATGGTTTTCGGGGTGAATTCAGCTTTCGAACTGATCCAGTAAATTGTTCCGGGAAGTTCTTTGGTGTTGCCGTCGCCGGAATCAATCAATACTTTTACCTGTTGTCCGGTTTTTATTTTAGGCAACTGGTCGCCGGTGATGAAGGTTTTTAAAGTCATCACATCCAGACTGGCCATTTTGAAAATCGGTTTTCCGATGGTTGCAAATTCTCCGGTGTTGGAATATTTCGTTAAAACCATTCCTGAAATCGGAGATTCGATATTGTTGTTTTTCAGTTGTTCATCGATCTGTTCTACGCGTTTTGCCGTTGGTTTTCTTTCGCTTAAGACAGCCTGGTTTTGAATTGCTACGTTTTCTCTCGCTGCAACAATCTGTGAGTTCAGTGTTGAAAGTTGCGTGTTTGCTGCAGAAATCTGTCGCCGAATGACATCCACCTGTCCGTTCGCATCATCCAGTTGTTTTCTGGTGGCAGCATCCGCTTTTACAAGGTTTGCAGTTCTGTTGCGCTCACGCACTGCGTTTTGGAGCTGTTCGTTTAACACTGAAATATTGGCACGCTGAGAACTGATTTGAGACTGTAAAATCTGTATCTGCGGATCAGCAGAACCGGTTTTCTGTTCAATCGCACCAATGGTTTCGATGACCTGCTCTTTATGCAGTTCTACACTTTTTGGGTCGATGAGCCCCACTTTTTGATTTTTGTCAAGCTGCATTCCTTCTTCCACATTCAGTTCGAGAATGGTTCCGTTGGCTTTGGCGGTGACCATCACTTCATCGGCTTCGAAAGTGCCGGACGCGTCGTAATCTGCACCGGAATTGTTGCAGGCGATGATTGAGAGAAACAGGGGAAGTATTATTAATTTTTTCATATTCTGTAATTTTTGGAATGAATTCCAAGGTTATGATATAGGACGTTGCGCTGCAACTGTAACTTTTGTCTTTTGCCTTTTGCCTTGTATCTTGTATCTTGCTTCTTAATTATTAAGTTGTGCTTTCAAATTATACTGTGTTAGCAGATACTGGATTTCATGCAGGATTTTCTGGTTTCTGGCGCGGTCGAGTTCGTTAACTTCACGAAGATAATCGCTGGTGGTGATGACGCCGTTTTCCAGTTGGGCGAGCGATGCCTTTTTGATGCTTTCGCGAAGGGCAATCAGTTCGCTGTCCTTGTCAATCAGTTTCTGAATTTTATCGAGTTCGTTGTTGTTCTGCAAAGTCTGGAATTGCTGGTTAAACAGGAAGTTTTCCCTTTGAACTTCTACTTCCTGCTGTTGAATATCCAGTAAAGCTAAATCGTTTTTCTTGGTGTAAAATCCTGAAATCGGGATATTCAGACGGACGCCGCCGATGTAAAACAGGTCGAATTCATTTTTCAGCATATTGAATCCGGGTTTTCCGTAACCGCCCTGTCCGAACAATCCGAGTTTCGGTAAATTTTTGGAATTGATGATTGATTTCTGCTGTTCCAATGCCTGTTTTTGAAGGTCAAACAGTTTCAGTTCCGGACGGTTGTTTTGGTTTTCAACCAAAATTCTTTCCGGTTTTTGAAGTGTTGTGTTTTCATCCAAGTTTCTCGCTATGAAGATAGAAAGCATATCCAGAATGCTTTTCTTGACAGTTTGAAGTTCGATTTTTTTCTGTTCGAGACTGATGAGTTGTGCTTTCAAAACATCAACATTGCTTCGAAGAATAACGCCGTATTTCAGTTGTGCTTCTGCTTTTGTCAGTGCATTCTCAATATCCGTTCTTGTGAGTTCCACCTGTTGAATCTGCTCATCCATTTGAAGTGCTCCGAAGTATATCTGGTTAATTCTTTCTTCCAGTTTATCGGTTTCTACTGCGGTTTTCTGCATTTCGATTTCTGAATTGATTTCAGCCATTTTCTTTTGGTTGGCAATCATTCCGCCATCATAAATGGTTTGCTGAACATCGGCAAATACTTTGTATTGGTCTTTGCTCAGAGGTTCTATCGTCATATTTGGCAACGATATCGGAAGTTGGGTTACTTCATTTTGGTACGTTGCCTGTCCAATGACATTGATTTTCGGAAGCCAGCCTTTGGATGTGTTTTCGATATTGTACTGCTTGGTTTTCGCTATCAGATCGTGGCGTTTTATCAGAGGATAGTTCTGTTTCGCCAAAGCATAAGTTTCTTCCAATGTCAGGGTTTCCTGTGCATTCCACAAGCCAGTGAAAAGTGTGAGAAGAAGTAATATGGTGTTTCGCATTTTCATATCAGATATTCTAATGAGATTAGCGTTCGGTTTTTATATTCAATCGGACAAAAGGGTAACAGCCAGAACATAATTAACTGAAAACGTTTCGGAAGTTGATTTGATTTTGAGCTGAAAAAGGCGTTCATTATCTTTTATTTTTCGTCCAACATTGCTTTAATCCATACAGGAACGAGTTTTCTGCGTTCTGCGATGAAAGTTTGAAATTCTTCATCATTCATCACATTCAATCCGTTGATAAGCGGTCTTGCTACAAAAGGGAATACTGTCATACTTACATAATTAAACAGGAAGTGGAAAGGGTTAGCTCCCGGTTTTCTTTCTTGTATTTGCTTGAGGATCAGTGAATCCTTGATTACTTTTTCTACTGGAAGGTAAGTAGTGATGTCTGAATTTTTCTTCTGAATTTCGCTGATGATGAACAGAGGAAGATTTGGGTTTTTGGAGAGGATATCAAAGTATTTTTCTGTTGCCAAATCTATTTTTTCATCCAGTGAGGTTTTCGAATTGGTCACAATCGGGATAATCTGACCGAAGAGCAACACAATTTTCACCTTCATTACCTGTTCGAAAAGTTTCTCTTTGCTTCGGAAATAGTAATTGAGCAGCGCAAGGTTGATGCCTGCTTCATCCGCGATATCCCGTGTGCGCGTTCCTGCAAATCCCTTTTCTGTAAAGACTTTGGATGCTGCTAAAAGGATTTTGTCTTCGGTTGAAATTTCCTGGTTTTCCATTTGATTTCTAATTTGATGAAACAAAGTTAGGAATTATTTTTATGATTTAATCAAAAAGTTTAATCAAATGATTAATTTGGAACTATTCTAAAGAAATTGGAAAGAAATTTTAGCCCCGGTTGCAACGGCATCCTTTTGTGATGAGTGTAACGAAGAGCAAAAGATATAGTGTAAAGCGGGTAGAGGAGTTCAGAAGAATGACAGATTGTGATGCTCCTAAAAAGAACACCCCGTCTTCATCGCAAGCTCGGAATCCACCTCTATCTTCCGAAAGACAAGCCTCTTTAAAAGAGGGGAATTAAAAAACCCTTCCAGAGAACTGAAAGGGCTAGATATTTTAATAATTAATTTGTTTTAGTGTACAAATTGCATTGCAAACAAATCCGGGAAGACACCCAGCACAATAATGGATGCGATGATGAATACCGCAAGAATATTGTAGGTTAATGTAACTTTTTCAGCAGTTTTGAAGCTGCTTTCTTTGAAGAAAAACATCGCAATAATCAGACGCAAATAATATGCGATTGAAATTGCAGAACCTAAAATAGCTACCAGTACCAGAAATGCTGCTCCGTTCATTGCTTGTGCAAACATGGTGAACTTGGCCATGAAACCAACTGTAAGCGGAATACCTGCCATTGAAAGCATAGAGATTGCACCAACTACTGCCAATAACGGCTCTGTTTGTGCGAGACCTTTAAAGGCGTTGTATGAGGTTTCTCTTTTTAGTTTTTCTACCCAAATCAGAGTCATCATTACACCAACAGTCGCCAATGAATATGCGAAAAGGTAGAATGCTAAATTGTAAGTGGACTGATTGTTCATTCCGAAGAAGATCAGGGCGATGTAACCTGCATGCGAAACGGAAGAGTAAGCCAACATTCTTTTTGCGTTGCTTTGGGCAAGTCCCATGGCATTCGCAAGGAATAAAGTAATGATTACCATTACTCCCATAACGTTGAACCACTCGTCGTAAACTCCGATGAAACCTATGGTAAGCAATCTGAAGAATGCATAGAAACCGGAAATTTTTACAACGCTCATCATGAAAGTTGTAATCAGTGATGGTGAACCTTGGTAAACATCCGGACTCCACATATGGAACGGTGCTAAAGCCACTTTAAATGCCATTGCTCCAATCATTAGGATTACTCCCATAATCAGCATTAAGTCTCCAGGAAACTCAGATGCGTAAGCGTGAATTTCGTAAAGGTCGAAACTTCCTGTAGTTCCGTAAATCAAAGCGATACCGAATAATAAAAATCCTGTTGCAAAACATCCCATTAAGAAATATTTAATGGAAGCTTCGTTGGAACGTAAGTCCGTTTTCAGTGCTCCAGCAAGAACATAAAGCGGTATTGACAGAATTTCGATTCCAAGGAAAAGTGTTACCAGATTCTGATATCCAAACAGAACGATACCACCACAAAGGGCAAACATCATTAATGCATAAAGTTCAGACTGATGGCTTCTGTGGTTGCTGAACGCAAAGCCTGCCATGAAGAAAATCAATAGTGTTACTACGATTGAAATTCTTGTGAAAAGCGCCGCATTCGGTCCGAAAATATACATCGTGCTGTATTGGCTGAAGAATTCGGCTTCCGGAAGGTAGCTTACATAAAGGGCTACCAACAGACCTGCAATTCCGATATATCTTGCTAATTTTCCTTGGTTGAAAACTCCTGAGAACAGCGCTACAACTGCTGTAAGGAAAACAATAATTAATACACTCATTTCTTATACCTTTTAACTCACCATTGATTGGTAGATAAACTTCAACGAACTACTCACCAATTCGATAACCGGCTGAGGAAATACTCCAAAAAGAATTACCATCAGTGCAATACTTGCCATTACCGAAAACTCTGCATCTGTAAGATCTTTTGCTGAGGCAAGAACATCATCATTACCCTGTGTAAACATCGAATGTCCGTATGCTCTGAAAAGATAAGCCGCAGCAAGAATAATGGTAATACCTGCAATAATTGCTGCTAAAACATTATAATCAAAAATTGATTTAAGAAGGATGAATTCCCCAATGAATCCATTGGTTAAAGGTAATCCAACAGAACCAAGCAGAACAATCATAAACAGAACTGCAAACTTAGGTGCTACTCTTGCCAAACCTCCCATTTGACGGATATCTCTTGTGTTGAATCTTTTAATAAGAATGTCAGCACAGTAGAACAGACCTACAATATTGAAACCGTGTGCAAACGCCTGAACCAGCGCTCCTTCGCCACCTTCAACGGTAAATGTTCCGTTTAGTACCAGCATTGCTGAAGCAAAGATTCCTGCAACCATCAACCCAACGTGTGAGAATGATGAGTACGTGAAAATTCTTTTGATATCGGTTTGAATTAATGCTATTAAAGCACCGTGAAGTACACCGAAAATTGCTAGTATCAAAACGATAGATCCTGAAATTCCTGCAATAGCATCCGGTGTGATCGGAAGCAGATATCTGAAAATACCGTAGATTGCCATTTTCAGCATAATCCCCACAAGAAGCATTGTACCCTGAGTTGGAGAGTAGGTGTAAGTATCCGGCTGCCAAGTATGGAACGGGAAAACCGGAAGTTTTACTGCAAATGCAAAGAATATAAACCAGAATACTACAGTCTGCTGTGTAAGATTCAGGTTGGCGTTATACATATCTGTTACACCAAATGAAGGCGAATACAGATATACATAGATAAATGCACCAAGCATGAATAGCGATCCTACGAAAGTATAAACGAAGAACTTAGTTGTGAACTGGAATCTCTTGTTTTCCTGTCCCCAAAGACCTGCGATTAACCAAATCGGAATAAGAGTTACTTCCCAGAAAATGTAGAATAAAAGTCCGTCAAGAGCAGTAAATACTCCTACAAGACCGAACTGCATTAATAAAATTAAAGCGTAGAACGAATTTCTGTAATTTACTTTTTCGTTAAATGCTGAATTAATAATAAGCGGCACAAGGATATTGGTAAGCATCAAAAGAAGCATACTCATTCCATCAATTCCGAAATGAAGTGTGCTTTTAATTGAATTGAACCAAGAATAATTGATCTCGTGCTGAAGAACACTGTCTACGGTTGGTTTGCTGTCGAATCCAAAAAGGATGCAGAACGTTACCAACATCTGTACAAGTGAAACAGCAAGCGCCACGTATTTACCGGTTTTACCTTTCCAGGCAAACAGTAATCCCGAACCTACAAGAGGTATAAGTAATAATGCTAATAAATGATACGACATTATTATTGTAATATAAAGTTAACAATCAGTATTAGTCCGATAGCCAAAGACATTACCAGGACATAATTTTCCACATTTCCGTTTTGCAGTTTCTTCATCGATTTACCGCTGTCTTCAGCACCGTCGCCCACAAAATTCACAACTCTGTCGAGAACATTGTTGTCGAACATTTTACCGGCACGCCCAAGTCCTTCTGCAGTTCTTACGAACACTGCGTTATACAGTTCATCGATATAAAGTTTCTTGGCAGACAATTTTTCCCAACCGGTGTACTGTTCTTCCGGAAGAGCCAATTTTTTCTTACCAACATAAATGCTTCTGATGATAAACCAAACTGCAAAGAACATTGCAACAGTAAGCGCAATCAGAAGAAGTTCAGTATTCAGAGAAATTCCTTTCAGATTGGCCTCAAGCTGGCTTTTCGCTGTTTCGGTAAGAACCGGGCTTAGCCATTGCTGTAGTTTAGAGAAATCGCCGTGTGCAATGATGTGAGGCAGGTTAATTAATCCTCCAACTACAGATAGTACCGCAAGTACTACCAAAGGTAAAGTCATATTGGTTGGACTTTCGTGAAGGTGTTTTTTCTGTTCTTCAGTTCCTCTGAATTCACCGTGGAATGTCAGATAATACAGTCTGAACATATAAGCTGCCGTCATTGCTGCAATAAGGAACAGAATTACCCAGAAAATAGGATTCTTCGCCCAAGCTGCAACAAGAATTTCATCTTTAGAAATCATCCCTGAGAACAGTGGCATTCCTGCGATTGCAAACGTTCCGATAAGGAATGTAATGTGTGTGATTTTAATTTTATCTTTCAAGCCACCCATGAAGCGCATATCCTGTTCTCCGCCCATTGCATGGATTACAGAACCGGAACCAAGGAATAATAATGCCTTGAAGAACGCGTGCGTCATTAAGTGGAACATTGCTGCTGTGTAAGCGCCAACTCCTAATGCCACAACCATGAAACCCAGTTGCGAAACAGTAGAGTAGGCCAGTACTTTTTTGATATCGTTCTGTCTCATCGCGTAAAAAGCTGCCAGAACCGCAGTTAGCAATCCGATAAACAGAATACCGTCTGTAACCGTTGGGGCCAATACATATAAGAAGTTTGAACGAACTACAAGATAAATCCCTGCTGTAACCATCGTCGCTGCGTGGATTAGAGCTGAAACCGGAGTTGGACCGGCCATTGCATCAGGCAACCAAGTGTAAAGCGGTACCTGAGCCGATTTACCAACTGCACCAATAAATAATGCGGCACAAATGAAAATGATAATCGGACCGTCAAGTTCGAATTTGGAAGCATTCTGTGCTACAGAAAGATAATCGAAAGCGTTGGTATGCATGGCAATCATAAAGATACCCATCAGTAGACCAAGGTCACCAATACGGTTCATGATGAAAGCCTTTCTTGCCGCTTTTCCGTATTCTTTATTTTTGAACCAGAAACCAATCAGCAAATAAGAACAGATACCTACACCTTCCCATCCGATGAACAGGATTACGTAGTTGCTTCCCATTACCAAAAGTAACATCATAAAGATGAACAGGTTGAGGTAAGCAAAGAATCTGTGGAATCCTTTATCTGCATGCATATATCCGATAGAGTAAAGATGAATAAGTGCACCAATTCCTGTGACAATGAGAATCATCATTAATGACAACTGATCAATCTGGAACGAGAAATTCACCTGAATTCCGTTTACCCGGAACCATTCGAAAGCTCTTACTACAACCGGCTGCGAATCTTTATCAAAATTTAAAAACAAATATCCCGCGATTAAGAAAGACGCGAAAACCACCAATGTTGCAAGTCCTCCAACTACGTTTTTCGGAAGATTCTTACCGAAAAGTCCGTTAATCAGACACCCGGCAAGCGGCCAAAGTACAACAGCAAAAATCAAATTAGCATCCATCTTTTATCCTCTTAATTTGTTAAATATACTTACGTCAACAGATCTTGTATTTCGGTAAAGCATCGAGATAATTGCCAGTCCTACTGCAACTTCAGCAGCTGCAACCACCATGATGAAAAATACCAGAATCTGTCCGTGTCCATCTCCACTATAACTTGCAAATGCTGCCAGCAAAAGGTTTACGGAATTCAGCATCAGCTCTACACAACCCAGAATGATGATGGCATTTTTTCTAAGCAAAACGCCCAATACTCCAAGGCTGAATAATAAGGTGCACAGAATTATGATGTAATTCAGCGGCACATTTTGTATAAAAGTATTTACTCCTTCCATATTCTATAAATCCTTTTTACCGATTAATACTGCACCTACGATACCTGCAAGAATCAGGATTGAAGCCAGTTCAAACGGCAGCACATATTCATTAAACAAAAGTCTTCCCAAGTTTTTGGTCAATCCTACAGAGTGGTCAATACCATCTAATGCAACGATGCCCTTTTCTACACCTCTGAAAGCTCCAAGCATTCCGATTAAAAGTAAACCTGCAGCAAAAACTCCGATAAACTTCAGATAGTTCTGCTTTTTACTTTCGTCTGCTTTGTTCAGGTTCAGCATCATTAAGATATATAGGAACAATACCATAATTGCACCTGCATACACAATAATCTGAACGATTCCCAGGAACTGTGCATTCAGCAGAATATACATCCCGGCGATCGAGAACATGGTTACGATAAGTGAAAGAATTGAATAAATTGGGTTTCGGGCAAATACAAAGTAGAATGCACTAGCCACAGCCAAAAATGCTACTAAGAAAAATAATATCTGATCCATTACTTAACTGCCTTTTTTTGAAGTTCAGACTGTCTTTCAGTGATATCAACACGATTGTTGATGTCCTCTACCAACTTGTCTTTTCCATATATGAACGAACCTCTGTTTCTTTCCACATCCACCAATCTGTCGGTAAGATAGATGGCAGATTTCGGACATGCTTCCTCGCACATTCCGCAGAAGATGCATCTCAGCATATTGATTTCGTAAACAGAAGCATATTTTTCTTCTCTGTAAAGATGTTTTTCGTCTTTCGTTCTTTCGGCCGCCGTCATGGTGATGGCTTCAGCAGGGCATGCTACAGCACACAATCCGCATGCGGTACATCTTTCTCTGCCTTCTTCGTCACGCTTCAATACGTGCAGCCCACGCCATACTTTGGCTCTTGGTTTCTGAACTTCCGGATAAGCAAATACTTTCCCTTTTGGACCTTCAATTGCGTGGCGCAGCGTAATGGCCATTCCTTTTACAATTTCAGGAAGGTAAAGTTTTTCCATAAAGGTCATTTCCTTATTCGAAACAACTTTTGACCTGTTTGTTAGTTTCATTATGTTATATTTTGTTAATGACTTCCGGCGTTCACCTTCCGTCTTCAAAATTTTTATTCAATTCAATCAATCGTTTATGATTAGTTCGCGAAGAACAAAATCACAGCTCCTGTTAATACAAGGTTTAATAGTGCCAATGGAATTAAAGTTTTCCATCCAAGGTGCATCAGTTGGTCGTAACGGAATCTCGGAATTGTCCATCTGATCCACATAAATATTACGATACCGATTGCCGCTTTTGCTAATATTGAAAGGATACTTAAAACACCTGCAACGTTTTCGCCCCAGTTTTGGGTAACCCATTCAATTCCAGGATAATTAAATCCTCCGAAGAACAGGGTAGCAATTAATGCGTTGGAAATAAACATATTAACATATTCCCCGAACATATACATTCCAAAGTTCATTGAAGAATATTCGGTCATATATCCGTTTACCAGTTCCGATTCACATTCAGGTAAATCGAATGGGTGACGGTTGGTTTCTGCCAAAGCAGCCACAAGGAAAATGATGAATGCCAATGGCTGATAGAAGATATTCCAGTTGAATCCGTCCACTGCAAATAGTCCCCAAAGTTTTCCTGCGCCCTGGTCGGTTACAATTTTATTTAAATCTAAACTTCCGCTCATCATAATGATGGATAAAAGAGAAAGACCCATTGCCAGTTCGTAAGAGATCATCTGCGACGATGCACGGATGGCTCCGATCAATGAATATTTGTTGTTGGATGCCCAACCTCCGATCATCATACCGTAAACTCCGATGGATACCATTCCGACAAGGAAAAGAACTCCTACGTCAACGTTTGCAACCTGCAGACTGAAAGATTCGCCACCAATATTCAAAGTTTGTCCCCAAGGAATTACCGCTCCGGTTACGAGTGCGATAAACATGGTGATGGAAGGCCCGAGAATGAAAAGATATTTCTCGGCATTAGCCGGAATAAATCCTTCTTTAAAGAAAAGTTTACCACCGTCGGCTAATGGTTGAAATAAACCGAAAGGTCCGGCTCTGTTCGGTCCAATACGGTCCTGAAGCAGTGCTGCTACTTTTCTCTCACCCCAGGTAGAATATGCGGCAACGCCTAATGACACTCCGAAAAGTGCTACAACCAGTATGATTTTAAAAGTGATTAAGTCCATAATCTTTTTTATTCGATATTTTGATTCTTCGGTTTTAGTTCAATTGACATCACCGAATTTCAAATTATTATAAATTATTTTTGTTCTGCCTGTTTGACGTCTTCTTCGCTGATTTGTTTTGCAGAAGGATTGTCCAGTACCAGTGGTTTGTCTTCCGGAGATTTTTCGTAATGGTTTAGAGAAATTACCGAATGTCTGTCGATATGTCTTGGTCCTTCTACGGTCCAGTATTTAAGGTCTTTCTTTTCGAAACGGCATTCGTTGCAAATCCATTCTTCCGACTCGCCCCATTGGTTTTGTCTTGTTGTAACACGAATTACTTCGTCTCCACGCATCCAAAGAACCACTTTACCCGAACATTTTTCGCAGCTGCAGTGTGCATCCATAGGTTTTGTAAACCATACACGGCTTGCGAAACGCGATGTTCTGTCGGTAAGTGCTCCAACCGGACAAACATCAATAACGTTTCCGATGAAATCGTTATCCAATGCTTTATTAAGATAAGTTGATATTTCCGCATGATCACCTCTGAAAAGTATACCGTGCTCACGTTTTTCTGTCAGCTGATTGGCCAGAAGCACACATCTTGCACAAAGGATGCAACGGTTCATGTTAAGCTTGATGTAAGGACCTAAGTCATCAGCTTCGAAAGTTCTTTTCGGAAACTCAAGTCTCGATTTTTCAAGACCGTGTTCATAAGATAAATCCTGAAGATGACATTCTCCCGCCTGATCGCAAATAGGACAGTCTAAAGGATGATTGATTAGAAGGAATTCGGTAACAGCTTCACGTGCGGTGTGTGTTCTTTCCGACGTGTTGCTTTTTATTTCCATTCCGTCCATTACCGTTGTTCTGCAGCTTGCAACTAATTTTGGCATCGGTCTCGGGTCTGCATCCGATCCTTTGGATACTTCTACAAGACAGGTTCTGCATCGTCCACCACTGGTTTCAAGTGGTTTGTAATAACACATTGCCGGCGGAACAGCGTCTCCTCCCACTAATCTTGCTGCTTCCAGAATGGTTGTTCCCGGCGCAACTTCCACGGTTTTTCCGTCAACGGTTACTTTAAATTTTTTAACTTCTTCGCTCATATCTTCAATCAAGCAAATGCTTTTCTGTATTTAATTAATTGGCTGCCGGAGCAGGTATTGGATCTGCATAATTTGCAAGACCGTAATTTTGTGTTTGTGACAGTTCAGGATTTTTCACGTGCCATTCAAATTCATCTCTGAAGTGGCGGATTGCCGCTGCTACCGGCCATGCTGCTGCATCACCAAGAGGGCAGATTGTGTTACCTTCAATTTTTCTCTGTACGTCCCAAAGCAAATCGATATCTTCCATCGTTCCGTTGCCTTCTTCTATTTTCTTAAGGATTTTGTACATCCAAGGCGTTCCTTCGCGACAAGGTGTACACTGTCCGCAACTTTCGTGAGCATAGAATCTTGAAAGCGTCATCGTATGTTCTACAATACACTGGTCTTCATCTAAAACTTCAAAACCTCCGGAACCCATCATTGTTCCGGTAGCAAAACCACCGTCTGCCAAAGATTCGTAGTTCATTAACCTTGGTTCTCCGTTAATGGTTTTCAGAAGTAAATTTGCAGGCAGAATTGGAACTGAACTACCTCCAGGGATACATGCTTTCAGTTTTTTACCGTTCGGGATACCACCGCAATATTCATCAGAATAAATAAATTCTTCAACTGAGATGGTCATATCGATTTCGTAAACTCCAGGTTTATTGATGTTACCGCAAGCAGAAATCAGTTTTGTTCCTGTAGATCTTCCGACACCGATTTTAG
>CAZPQV010000021.1:22553-32052 GCA_964588705.1 uncultured Chryseobacterium sp. | reverse complement strand
TTTAAAGTTAATTATTTTATACTTTTAAACCGTACTGTTTTCGGGGGAGCTTACAGCATACCCATATTTTGCATAATACATGTGAAAGATTTTTTATATTTTTGTTTACAACACAAAGGATATGACAACAACTATTGCTGAGCGAATAAAAAATCTACGAAAAGCAAAAGGACTTACCCAAGAAGAAATGGCTGAGAAACTGTACATTTCCTAATCTTCTTATGCGAGAATAGAAAATGGAGAAAGCCATTCTTGGGCTTATCACATTAAAAAGATAAGCGACATTTTCGAAATCAAACCTAAAACTCTACTTGCAGAACAATTTAAAAAATCGGAGCTAGATGATTTGAACCAAATAACTGAAAAAGTAAATCAGTTAAATGATGTCGTAAATTTTCTTTCGGAGAGATTAATAAATCAATATGAAAAAAGAATTGCTGACTTAGAAAAACAAGTTCAATTTTGGAAAGAAATAGCTGAAAACAAGTAAGTAGCAAAATAAAATCGCATAATTTTGTAAATCATTCAGAAACAATTAAATTTGCACTTCATTAAAAAAGAATATGGCAAAACATAAACAACGCGTTAGCAAGAAAGAACAGGAAGGAAAAGAAACGGTAGAGTTCTTTAAAGACCTTGATAAAGAGGCATTACAGACGGAACGTTTTCTTGAGAAAAACGCAAAACTTCTTTCAATCATATTTGTTGGACTTATTGCTGTGGTACTGGGGTATTTCGCATATCAGCAGTTTGTGGTAGAACCAAAGAATGAAAATGCAACCAAAGCTTATCTTGCAGCAAGCAACAAAATGCAGGAAGGTAAAATGGATGAAGCCTTGGGAGGAAAATCTGCTGCAAATCCTGGTTTTTTAGGAACTTACAAGGATAATGGCGGAACCGATGCCGGAAAACTTGCCGCTTACAACGCAGGACTTATCAGATTCAAAGAAGGAAAATATAAAGAAGCGTATGATTTGTTAGATAAATTCAAATCAGATAATGATATTCTGATGGCAATGAAATACGGAGCAATGGCAGATTCTCAGGCAAATCTTAATAAGCCGGAAGATGCGCTTTCACTAATGAACAAGGCAGCTTCGGCATCAGATGATCCTTACACTTCTTACTATTTTACAAGAAAAGCGGGAATTTTAGCTTTAGCACTGAAGAAAAATTCAGAAGCAAAAAAATATTTCTCTACCATTGATGAGAAGTTTAAAGAATACGACAACGGAATGTCCGACGCTTATATCGAAATGGTAAAATATTATTAAAACATGGCAACAGTAAATCTTTCGGATTACAAGCCACTCAATATTACAAATGCCGATGAGTTTACCATCGGCATTGTATTTTCTGAGTGGAACGATTTTGTAACGTATAACCTTCGCGATGCAGCATTGGAAATCCTTGAAAAAGAAGGTGTGAAAAAAGAGAAAATCTCTTTGTTTCCTGTTCCGGGAGCGTTTGAACTTTCTTACGCGTCGATGCAGCTTTGCAAAGAAAAAAGATTTGATGCAGTCATTGCCATCGGATGTGTTATCCGCGGCGAAACCCCACATTTCGATTATGTTTGTTCAGCTGTAGCACAGGGAATTAAAGATTGTAATATTCTTACGGATACGCCAACCATCTTCTGTGTTTTAACGGATGACACCAAAGAGCAATCAATTGCAAGAAGTGGCGGAGATTTAGGCAACAAAGGTGTGGAAGCAGCAGTTACAGCACTTCGAATGATTGATTTTAAGAAAAATCTGAATCCTGATAAACCGCATATTGGTTTTTAATTAACGGTATAATAATAACGGAATAAAATTTGGTTCAATAGAATTATAAATTTTTGTAATTTTAATCAAATTTAAAATAAACTATTACTTATGAAATGGACATCAGACCGAAGCGGTAACGTAGAAGACAGACGTGGTTCCGGCGGTGGAGGCGGATTGTTGGGTGGCGGATTGATCACTCTGATTATCGCAGCCGTTGTTTTCTTTTTAGGAGGCGATCCTTCCGCAATATTATCTTCAGGCTTGGCTTCAGGTCCACAAACTGAGCAGAGAGAACTTTCAAAAGAAGAACTTCAGGTCAAAGAATTCATCAGTATGCTTACGGCAGAAAACGAACAAACGTGGGCGCAAATCTTTCAGGAAAACGGAATGAAATACCGTCCTGCAAAAGTAGTGATGTTCGAAGGAATGACGCAGTCCGGATGTGGAACAGCGCAGGCAGCAATGGGACCATTCTACTGCCCGATGGATGAAACCGTTTATATGGATCTTAGTTTCTTCCGCGAACTGCAGGGAAGATTTGGAGCGAAGGTTACGGAGTTTTCGGTAGCGTATGTGTTGGCTCACGAAATGGGACACCACGTACAGAATGTATTGGGAACGTTACAAAAAACAGAACAGCTGAGAAGAAGTGGAAAATATTCGGAAGCGCAGCTCAACAGAGTTTCTGTGGCTACAGAGCTTCAGGCAGATTTCTATGCAGGTCTTTGGGCAAGATATTCCAATGAAAGAGAAAACTTCCTTGAACCGGGAGATTTGGAAGCCGCAATGAGCGCCGCAGAAGCCGTTGGTGACGATAATATCCAAAGAAGAACGTCGGGATATGTGAATCAGGAGGGCTTTACACACGGGAGCTCTGCACAGAGAAAAGAATGGTTTATGAAAGGTTATAATACCGGCGATATCAGACAGGGAGATACTTTCAATCAACTTCTGAGATAATTTTTCAGATATAAAAATATCAGATATTCCTTTCGGCAACGGGAGGAATATTTTTTTATCTTTAATTAAAATTTTAGCACTATGGCCAGTAGAGATGCAAGAGTTGACGCTTATATTGAAAAATCACAACCGTTTGCAAAACCTGTTTTAGAATATCTTCGCGAAACCGTTCATGAGTTTTGTCCGGATACTGAAGAAGCGATTAAATGGGGTTTTCCTACATTCAATTATAACGGGAAAATACTTTGTTCGATGTCTTCATTTAAAGCACATTGCGCCTTTGGTTTTTGGCTTGAAGCTGAAATGAAAACGATGAAGGAACTCACCAAAGACAAAGGAAAAAACACCATGTTTGCTTTAGGAAAAATCACAAAGATTGAAGATTTGCCGTCAAAAAATCAGTTGAAAGCCTGCATTAAAGAAGCGATGGAACTCACCGATATAGGCGTAACCATTAAACGTGCTGCACCGGGAACTAACGAACCTAAAGTCCCTGATTATCTTGCCGAAGCTTTTAAATCCAATATAAAAGCAAAGGAAATTTTCGATAAAGCCTCGCCATCTTTTAGGAAAGAATATATTAATTGGCTTGTTGATGCAAAGACAGAAGCAACTCGCAATAAACGATTGGATAAGGCCTTGGAATGGATTTCTGAAGGGAAAGGACGCAATTGGAAATATGAGAAGAAATAAACACCCGGTAATAATCGCAGTCTTTTTCTCTGAAATTTTTATACCAATTACGGTTAAATTTTAAGTACTTTTGTACACTTATTCTTTATTAAAAGTGGTTTCTAAAACGATTTGTCTTTTTTTGCTGATATTCTCCGGATTATTTTCTGCCCAGCAGAACGAAGAATTCAAATCTGTAAAGGAACACTTTGATTATCAGAGATATTTGCTCGCAAACGAATTCAAAAAACATTCACAAAGCAGAGATGCTTCCATTGATAAGAAAGAACTCAATTTGCAGTTTTCTGAGTTTATGATAAAACTCGACAGCATACAGAATTCTGCATACATCGGCGCTTTAATAAAAGTTAAAAACAGAGAAGATCTTTCAGTTCTCAGCCAAAATAAAATTAATAATACAAAGCAAATTGCTCCTGTTGAAGAAGTGGAAACCTCTATGCCCAATTATCCGGGAGGAATAGGTGTCCTAAGAAAGGAAGTAGCAGATTTATTTTATTTTGATGCTAACATTTCTGACCAAAAAGAAATTAAAACTAAAGTTACTTTTGTTGTAGAAAGAGACGGCAATATCTCTTCGGTTGCGGCAGAAGGAGACGATTCCAATTTCAACCGGCAAGCAATGATTGCTGTTTATCTTTTACCGAATAAATTTACGCCAGCAAAAATTAACGGATCTCCGGTGCGATATCATTTTACTTTACCTTTAACCATGAACTTCGAATGATGAAGATGAGTCATGAACGTGAAAAATGGATACTGCTCATTACCTTAACAGTGATTTGGGGTTCATCATTTATATTAATTAAAAAGGGGCTCGAACATTTCAGTCCGTATCAGGTTGGCGCACTGCGTGTGCTGATTGCTGGGATTTTGCTGTCACCGCTGGCAATCCTTAATTTCAGAAAATTTCCGAGAAAACGTTTGAAATGGCTTATTCTTGCTGCCGTTTCGGGAAACTTTATTCCGATGTTTCTGTTTCCGATTGCCGAAACTGAGGTGAGCAGCAGTATTGCGGGAATTGTCAACTCGATGATGCCTATTTTTGTAATTATTGTTGGTGCTCTGTTTTGGAAATTTGAAACTACAAAAAGGCAGATGCTCGGCGTTGGAATAAGCTTTACAGGTGCCTGTATTTTGATGCTGAGTTCGCACGGTGACGTTGGGATAAAGGTCTTCCCGATTTTACTGCTTCTTTTGGCAACACTTCTTTACGCGGTAAGTACGACAACTGTAAAAGGAAAACTGAACGATATTCCTGCGAAAGTGCTTTCGGGATTTGTGTTTTTCTATATTCTGCTGCTGCCATCGTTACTGGCGTTGGCATTGACCGGATTTTTCACTCAGTTTAAAGGAACGACTGACGACTTCATCGGTTTGGGATATGTGAGTTTGCTTTCCATTTTCGGAACCGGACTTGCGATGCTGCTCAATTACCGGTTATTGAATATTTCAACACCGCTATTTGCTTCAACCGTTACATTATTGATGCCGATTGTAGCTGTTTTATGGGGAATTTTGGATGGCGAGAGACTGACGCTTGTTCAGTTTATTGGTGGACTCATTATTATCGGTGGACTGATTTTCCTAAGGGCAAAACCTGTAGCTAAAAACTAAAAAAAACCGAAGCAGCTGCTTCGGTTTTCATTTATTTAGAAAATTACTTTTTCCTGGTTTTGGTCTTCTTTATTTTATCCTTTATGTAAGGGTATTTCTGCTGCATATCTTCCATAATTGATGGATCTAAAGTAAGCGCCGTATTTAAGGCTTCGATTCCTTTTTGCTCGTCTTTTAAATTAAACCAACAGTTGCTCAGCTGATAGTAAAGCTCTGCACGCTGATGTTTTGCCGTTGCAACAGTAAGTGCTGTAACTGCATCTTCGTATTCGCCAATAAGCATCAGAACTTCTGTGTAAGCGTACCAGTTGTAGAATCGGTTTGGTTCGCTGTCAACAAGTTTTTTAAGACATACCAAGCTTTCTTCAAACCTTCCGGCATCTATAAACAGAAATGCAAGACGCTTCTGATAATCGAGATTATTTTCGTTCAGCAAAGTGGCTTCTTTTGCAAAATGAAGCGCTTCTTTCATTCCGCCCATTTCTTCGTAGATATAGCTCTGTTCCATCATTGCGAGATAAAACTGCGGGTCTTCGATCAAAGATTTTTGAAATGCGGAAAGTGCATGTACCGGTTGCTTCATTTCTTTATAACAAAGTCCGATTTTGTAAAATGTAAACGCCTTGGTGTATTCCAGTTCCAGCATTTCGTGGTAAACTTCAATGGCTTTCGCGAAGTTGCCAAGCGCTTCATAGCAAGCTGCTTTATTGGCATAAACACCTACGGAAGACGAGTTGATGGCAAGAATATAATCGAACCCTTTAATGGCTTCCTCGTAGTTTTTACGGTTGAAATAAAACTGTCCGTATTCATACCAAGCCGTTTCTGAAAACGGAAAATCATCCAGATATTCATTTAGAAAAGCGATGGCTTCATCACCTTTTTTAAGATCGTTATAGCAAAGCATGGAATTTTCCAGAGCATATTCATCGTTCGGATCTGCTTTCAAGGCCATTTTATAATGTTTCAACGCATTAAAAGGGTCGCCAAGATTTACATACTCATCCGCAATGAAATTGTGGAGGAAATTTTCTTCTTCTTCAAGCGTCAGTGCCTTTTCGCAAAACTCAATGGATTTCTTCGGATTGCCAAGATTGGAGTAGTATTTCGCGCAGCAAACCAAGAAATCGGTACTTTCCATGCATGATGGTTTAAGCTCTTCAATCAGTGTTTTTGCACGGCTGTAGTCTTCCAGTTCAAGAAGAACCTCCAGTTGCTTGGTTTTTATTTCAATGGAATTTGGGTGCAGTTTCAGGCCAAAATTCACGGCAAGTTCTGCATAAGAAATGTCTCCCAACTCCAGATAGTAGATAATGATGTCTTCAAGTTCCTCGGTGTCGAAGTAGAATTCATCATGATTCTCTATCATCTCTTCGAACTTTTTGGCAAGTTCGTTTTCAAAAAATTCTTCCAATATTTTATCTCAAAGTTCATCCAAAGAAAGAATATATTATCCGGACTTCGGAAGAACATTTAATTATACTTTTTAAATATATAAAAAATTTGTTAAATCAAACTTTTTATTTTGGCAATCATATCATCGCCAAGTTTATCGGCTTCTTCCTGCGATTTTGCTTCAGTATAAATCCTGATAATCGGCTCGGTATTCGATTTTCTTAAGTGAACCCAATTCTCAGGAAAGTCTATTTTCACACCGTCTACGGTAGAAACCTCTTCATTTTGATACTCTTTTTCCATTTTGGTTAAAAGTGAATCCACATCGATTTCCGGTGTCAGTTCAATTTTCTTTTTACCCATGAAGTAAGCCGGATAAGTAGCTCTTAGTTCCGAAACGGTCTTGCCTTCTTTTGCTAAATGCGTCAGGAATAATGCTGCGCCAACCAAAGAATCTCTTCCGAAATGAAGGTCAGGATAAATAATTCCGCCGTTTCCTTCTCCACCGATTACTGCATTTTTTTCTTTCATTAATTTCACGACGTTCACTTCGCCAACGGCACTTGCAAAATATTCGGAGTTGTGTTTCTGGGCAACATCTCTCAAAGCGCGGCTCGAAGAAAGGTTGGAAACAGCAACACCATTTTTATGTTTCAGCAGGTAATCTGCAACGGCAACCAAAGTATATTCTTCACCGAACATTTCTCCGGTTTCGTCGATCAGTGCAAGTCTGTCAACATCAGGATCTACAACGATTCCAAGATCTGCGTTTTCTTTTTTTACCAGTTCGCAGATGTCGGTAAGATGTTCTTTCAATGGCTCCGGATTGTGCGGAAAATGTCCGTTGGGTTCGCAGTAAAGCTTCACTACTTCACACCCCAGCTTTTCCAATAGAGGTGGAATAGAAATCCCTCCGGTAGAATTTACAGCATCTAAAACCACTTTGAATTTCTTTTCTTTAATGGCTTCTGCATCTACCATCGGTAAATCCAGTATTTTTTGGATGTGAATGTCGAAAGCGTCATCACGCGTTTCGTATTTACCCAAATCATCAACTTCTGCAAATTCAAAATCTTCGTTCGCAGCGATGCTTAATACTTCTGAACCATTTTCACCGTTAATAAATTCGCCTTTTTCATTTAAAAGTTTCAGGGCGTTCCATTGCTTTGGATTGTGGGACGCTGTAAGGATAATTCCTCCGTCTGCATTCAGTTCAGGAACCATTATTTCTACGGTTGGCGTTGTTGAAAGTCCTAAATCAACCACATTTATTCCCAGTCCCTGAAGCGTAGCCGTAACTAAAGAATTTACCATCGC
This sequence comes from uncultured Chryseobacterium sp., assembly GCA_964588705.1. Classification (GTDB taxonomy): domain Bacteria; phylum Bacteroidota; class Bacteroidia; order Flavobacteriales; family Weeksellaceae; genus CAZPQV01. Next base: position 24,304 of record CAZPQV010000021.1, on the reverse strand, counting down.
ACCGGAAATTCTTGCATCGCGGCCGATAACCAAAGTAAGGTCTTTTCTGTTTTTATTCCTTTGAAGCCAAGTTCCGAAAGCAGCTGTAAATTTTACTACATCTACCGGCGTTAAATTATCATCTACTTTGCCGCCGATTGTTCCACGAATTCCTGAAATACTTTTAATTAAAGACATAAAACTGTTTGTTTTTTAATGTTTGCAAATTTACGGAAAGCTATAGACATAGACTCTTAAATTAAAGTTAATAAAATGAAAAGTCCGGCGAAAAGCCAGACTTTGATTTATTGAGTTTTCACAGTGAATAATGTTAGTGACCACTGCATTTGTGGCAGTAAGCATCGGCATTGTGCGTTTTCTTTTTAGTGAAATTGTTTTTAAAAATTCTGAAAATATAATAGCACGCACCCAAAACCATTACTCCGATGATGATATACTGTATGAGAAGTGAATTATCCATTTTGTTTTATTTTTTTGGTTAATAAATCTTCTGAATCAGAAAGTTACAAAAATATTTATTAAACGTTTTGTTAATTATTTAAACAGTTGATATGCCAGTAACGAGGCAATATATGCTAATCCTGTCATACCAATAACCTGAAGTATGGTCCATTTCATGCTGCGCGTTTCACGGTAAACTACAGCAATGGTTGAAATACACTGCATCGCGAAAGCGTAGTAAATGAGGATGGAAAGTCCGGTTGCAAACGTGAACATCTTCTCGCCGTTTTCTCGCGTGTCGTTCTTCATTTTTTCTTTAATTCTTCCTTCAGGAGCATCTTCATCCAAACTGTAAAGTGTTGACATTGTGCCTACAAAAACCTCACGTGCCGCAAAACTCGAGATGATGGCAACGCCCATTTTCCAGTCGTATCCAAGCGGTGCAACCACCGGTTCTATTCCTTTTCCAAGTTTCGCAAGATAGGAATCGTCCAAATGAACATCGGTAGCCATCAACTGATTTGGATTTGTTCTTGGACCTACGTAACTCAATGCCCAAAGGATGATGCTTACCGCAAAGATTACTTTTCCGGCACCCGTAATAAAGTCCCAAACTTTTCCAAGAGTCATCTTGAAATCGTATCCGAACAGCGGCATTTTGTAAGGAGGTAAATCCATTACAAGGAAACTTTTCTCTTTCTGTTTAATGATGAATTTCAACACAACAGAGGCAAGTAAAGCCGTTACAAAACCAAGCAGATACATTGCAAAAAGTGCAATGGCTCTGTAATCGAATCCTAAGAATTTCTTAGCAGGAATAACTAATGCAATAATGATACTGTACACCGGAAGACGTGCTGCACATGTCATAAACGGCGTTACCATTATGGTGATCAGTCTTTCCTTAACGTTTTCGATATTTCTGGTGGACATAATTGCCGGAATCGCACAGGCAATACCTGAGATCAGCGGAACAATACTTTTACCATTCAGTCCGAAAGGCTTCAGAAAACGGTCCATTAGGAATACCACTCTCGACATATAACCTGAGTCTTCGAGCAGATAAAGGAAGTAAAGTAAAATTCCGATTTGAGGTGCGAAAATGATGATTCCTCCAAGTCCCGGAATTACACCATCGGCAATTAAGCTGTTTAAAGGCCCTTCCGGAAGAACGTTTCCGGCGTATGACGAAAGCCATACAAAAGCACTGTCGATCCAGTTCATCGGATATTCTGCCATGAAGAAAACCAGTTCGAAAATCAGAAGCAGAATGATTACAAAAAACACATAGCCCCAGATTTTGTGCACTA
>CAZPQV010000021.1:18164-22543 GCA_964588705.1 uncultured Chryseobacterium sp. | reverse complement strand
AGTTTCTCGGTAAGTAATTCTTTGAACTGTGGTTTTTTGGTCACCACTTTCTGCACAATTTTATCGATGGCCTGATACCGTCGTACGGTTTCCTGCGTCTGCAATCTCTTCGGGACGATACATTTAGAATCGGTCTCGTTCAGTTTATCCCTTACAGAATCTAATTTCCCGAGGTAGGTTTCAGATGAAAGAAGTGTCCATACTTTGTACTGATTGTTTTCGTCGGTTTGAGAGGCAATACGTTCAACTACGGCACATTGTTCCCTCGGAATTTCAAAACTTACGCTGTCGGATTTTGAAAATTCGTTTTGATGAATGGCTTCACGCAAATTATCGAGACCAATTTTCTTTTTAGCATTGGTTTGAATGATTTTTACGCCAAGCTCTTTAGAAAGAGCTTCAAAATCAATGGTAATTCCACGTCTTTCGGCTTCATCTAATTGATTGGCAACTAAAAGTGCCGAAATTCCCAAATCCTGAATCTGCTGAAAAAGAAGAAGTCCTCTTTTGAGATTCATTGAATCGAGAATATACACGACTCCTGAATATTTTTCCTGTTCTTCAATCAGGAATTTTGTGAAAATTGCTTCGTCTTCAGAAGTGGGGTAAATACTGTATGAACCCGGAAGATCCACAATTTCTACCTCTTCGTTTTTGTAAATATAGTTTCCGGAATGGCTTGCAACAGTTACGCCGGCGTAGTTTCCTGTCTTTTGCGTTTTGTTGCACAGTGCATTGAAAATTGTCGATTTTCCAACGTTGGGATTTCCGACTAAAAGAATCTGTTTATTTTTTTCGGTCTGCTGCATTAGGAGATTGCTTCTACCACAATATATCTTGCCTCTTCTTCGCGAAGCGCTATTCTACTTTTTTCCTCCCCAAATTCTACATAAAGAGGTCCACTGAACGGTGCCTGATAAAGAATTTTGAACAGGGTATTTGGCAGAAGCCCCATCTCTATAATCTTGCTGGGCATCTTCAGGCTGTCGTTGTCGTAATCTACTATTCTGCCCGATGTATTCAGCGGAAAGCAGCAAAGTTTATTGGAATCGTCTCTTTTCAATTTAATAAAACTTGGATTGCAAATATACGTTATTTAAATTAAATCTAAATAAGGAATTTAACTAACATTCATCATAAAAAAACCGGAAGCAGTTTTTTATTCCAGCTTCCGGCAACGCATATAATCTATTTGATATGAAATCTGTTTATTTTACTCTTTCAATGCTGTTGTTGTTTTCATTTAAGTATTTCTTCAGCATGGCTTCCTGATCCTTCATCATTTGAGAAATTGAAGTTCCGTCGGGCATTTTCGCATCTGCAGGAATTTGGCTTAGCTGTGCCCTAATGCTTCCAAAAGGATCTTTTTTATAGGCGTCATACATTTTTTCAAATTTTTCGCGATCAACAACTAATGCTTCTGAACGGCCTCCCATAAACTGTTTTTGAAGTTTTTGCGAATAAGATTCTTCTTCAAAATTTTCAACTTTTTTATTCCCCTTCAGTTCCCATGAGTAGTCTTTATCCGAATCTTCCAGTTTAACAATTAGTCCCGGAAGTCCGTGAAATTTATAAGGGCCATCCTGAAAAGGAATGTCTGTTGAGAACCATGCTTTCCAATTTCTTCCGCCAAAAGTAGTAGTGGCTGCCTGTGTATTGTATTCGCCAATTTTTGTGTTTTCAGGAAGGATTTTCCAGTCGAACGCAGAGGTCTCTTTATATGAAACTCTGTTTTGAAGAATCTGATCGCTGTAGCTGATCTCCATTGAAGGATAAGATTTTTCAACTTTATAACTGAATTTCGGCTGCTTAACAATTTTAGACATGTCTTTGAATGTTCCCGATTTCATCATTTGTTCTACGTGAACTTTTAGAATAGAATCCTGTGAAACCATCAGATAATCCTGATAAACTGATTTTTCGGGAAGAATATCAAGAATCGTCATTTCTTTATGCAGAGAGTCGACTTCAACACCAGGTTTAAAAGTCAGTTCGTAAAAGAAACGGTTTGATGTTTTTTGTGCACCAACTGCTACGAACAACATCACCGATAATATTGAAAATAATTTTTTCATTTATTTTAACAATTTTATCAATTAGTACATCAATATAACAAAACGTTACAGAATTTTTATGAAAACTTTAATAAGCCTTTAATACAATGCTATGGATATAATCTTTAATTTTAGCAGGAAATAAAGATTCAGAAAACACAAGAGGAAGAAGATTTGTAAATATCGGAAAACGGATTCGGTTACAACTTCTTGCAGATTGTAAAAGTCAGTAAACATAAGCTTTTACGACAGAAATGAATTTTGCGTTCGGTGAAAACACCGGAGCATTACTGCAAGTTATGGTTCGTCTTTGGACGGCCAAGGTTTCTAATTTTAGAAAAATGAGTTAATAAATGATGAGAATCCCGGAGCAATCCGGGATTTTTCTATTTCAGGCCGTACATTTTCTGTATGGATTCGTTTAGGGTTTTGTAAATTTTCATTTGTTCATCATCATTGATGAGTTGCTGGTGGAGTTCCAAAACGCGCTGATCATTGCGAACCGCAGGTCCGGTTTGCGCATCTTTCGGATTGAGATGATGAATTTTTTCAACGGTTTCTTCAATCAGTGGAAGGAAGAAATCAAAAGGAATTCCCTGAGAATCTGATATTTCCTTTGCTCTTGCAAAAAGATGATTCACGAAATTGCATGAGAACACAGCAGTAAGATGAATGTATTTTCGTTTTTCATAATCGGATTCCATCACGTTTTCAGAAATTCTTGATGCGAGATTTTTTAATTTTTCTAAATCCTCAGCTGAATCGGCCTCCACAAAAAATGGGATTTTACTGTAATCTAAATTTTTAGTTTTAGAGAAAGTCTGCAAAGGGTAGAAACATGCTTTTCTGAAATTTCCTTCAAGTATTTCTTTTGGTTGCGAACCTGATGTATGTGCAATAATGCAGTTCTCCTTTTTAATGAGTTTCGAAACTTCGGCAACGGAAGAATCGCTTACACAGATAATGTATAAATCGGCATCTGCAAGTTGTTCTGTAGAATGTGGAAGGCCATTTTGTTCGGAAATTTCCTTTAATGCAACTTCGTTTCTTCCGAAAATCTGTTTCAGAGGAATTTCGTTTTGCTTGAATGCTTTGGCCAAGTGAAAAGCAACATTTCCGGAACCTATGATTACTGTTTCCATCTTTCAAAGATACAGATTTAGCAGGCGAAAATTAAAATATTCTGATTACTCAATCATCGGCATTTTTACTAAAAGCAAAATTGTTGCGACAGCCGTTGCGACAACCGTGAAAGTTTCTGCGAATGAAAATTCTCTTTCCTGAAGCTCTTCCACTTCATTTAATGGAATTACTTTTTCTTGATTTCCGACAAAATAATGGTAATAATTCCCCTCTTTGAAAAGTTTTTTAGCTATAAGTTCCTTTTTATTGTGAAGAACAATGAGATATTGTTTTTCGGGATCGAATTCAGAAATCTCCTCAAAATTCTCTACCTTGATATTAACATAACAAGTCTGAATGATAAAGACGAATATTAAAATTAATACTCTTTTCATAGACTGAAAAAATGAAAGGTAAAATTATAATAAAATTTTCAAACGAAGCTGTGTTTTAATTAATATTTTTTAATAAATCAAGATAATTAACAATATATTCATGAGAATATGGCTCGTTTTTGTTAAATTAACAATTGTTTTTTTGGTGTTTGTTGGAGCAATTATTTAATTATTATCATTTGAGAAATAAAATCAGATTAAAAAAATCAACTTTTTCACGATTTTTGTAATGAGATAACAAGCCGAAAATGCAGTTTGCATGAAATACGGTATTAAAAAAGTAAAAAAGCGATAAGGTTTAAGATTATTTTTAACTTTAGCGGAAATATATAATCAAAACAACGAGAGCATCAGATGAAGTTTAAGGACGCAGAAATCATTTCGATGATGTCAGAAGAACGAAGCCGCGAAAAAGGTCTTCGGGCTATGATGGATGCTTATCAGAGCAGATTGTATTGGCATATCCGGCGAATGATTGTAGACCACGACTTGGCACAGGACGTACTGCAGGAGACTTTTATAAAGGCTTATCAGAACTTCCATCAGTTCAAGCAGGACAGCCAACTTTATACCTGGCTTTACAGAATCGCAACCAACGAATCGCTGCAACAACTCAATAAGTTGAAGAGAATGCAGAAAACCGATGAAGATGCCGACTATCATATGCAAAACCTTGTAGCAGACAATGTGGAAGTGGATGGAGACGAAATTCAGCTCCTGCTGCAAAAAGCAATACAAAGTTTGCCTGAAAAACAGAAACTGGTATTCACGATGAGGTATTACGACGATTTGCCTTACGAAGAACTGA
>CAZPQV010000021.1:0-18154 GCA_964588705.1 uncultured Chryseobacterium sp. | reverse complement strand
AACACTCAAAACGAACTATCACTACGCCAAGCAGAAGATTGAAGATTATATAAAAGAGAATTACGAAGAATAAATTTTTTCAGAACATGAAAAATTTTGATATAGAAAAATTAGAACGCAAAAACGTTTACAAAACACCCGAAAATTTCTTTGCAGCTATGCAGGAAAATGTTTTGAAACAGACTGTTCATAAAGAAATTGCAGCACCGGTAAGCAAGCCTGCAGGAAGAGTAATCCCAATGAAAACCAATTGGGTTTATGCTGCAGCCGCTGCTATTGCTATGATTTTTGGAATCACATTTTTTATGAATAACAATTCCGGAAACGAAGAAATAAATATTGCGGATAGAAACACTACTGTTGAAACATTAGCGCCTCAGACAGGAGAAATTACCGGGAACGCAGAGGAATTGATTGCAACAGAAACCGAAGAACCACAAGCACAGATAACCGAAGATTTAACCATCAATAAAAAAACTAATCAAAAAGCAGAAGTAAATGTTCCACAAGCCACACAAATCAGAGCATTTGCAACAACTGAAGCCAAGCCGAAAGCTAAACCTGTAAAAGTACCTGCAATAAGCAAGGAAGAAACCATCAACCAAATGTTGACCTCTTTTACAGCGGCAGAATTAGCAGAAGCTTCATTAGACGCAGAAATGGATGTTTACCTAGATTTATTTAATTAAACCATAATGAGAAAACTATTCTTTACCATATTGCTGGCAGCTTTTGCTGCAACATCGCATCAGGCGCAGATTGTGACGAGCCTTGATGTGCAGAAAGCAACGCCCGAACAGAGAAAAGAGCTGATAAAGAATCTGTCTTCCGAGGAAAGACGTGAGCTTTTGAAACAGTTCCGTGAAAATTTGTTGGTAGATGACCTGAAAGTACCTGAGAAAGACCAAAAGGAGTTCAAAAAGGTTTATAATGAGTACCAGGAATCTCAGAGAAAAATAAAAGAGCAGTTTAACAACGATTTCGATCCCGATAAAATGACGGATGAAGAAGCAAAGCGCAAACTTGAAGAAAGTTTCGAACTCGGGCAGAAACTGATGGACAGCAGAAAAGAATACGCACGCAAAATGCAGGAAGTGGTGAAACCACAGCAGGTTTTGAAAATGTTCCAAAACGAAGGACAAATGAGAGACCGAATGCTCGACAGAAGAATGGAGATGCGCAACGAAAACACCAACAGAAATCCAGGTTTCAGAAACGAAGCTCCCGGACAGATGAGAAGAGATGTGCCGCAGCCAACAATGAGAAGCGGAAATCCACCAGCCGGAATGAGAACCGGAGGAAACAGAGGCGGCGGAATGAGATAATAAAAACGAACCCCATAATAGTTTATTTTTTTAATGTTAGGCGACCTTTACAGAGTAATTTGTAAGGGTCGTTTAATTTTTATTAACGGAGCGAATCTCCAGTTGTAATTGTTGATTTTAAAAAGAGGCCTCGTTTCGTTCGATTTTTTTATCTTTGCAAACTATCTGAAATTAAATGAAAAACATAAGAAACTTTTGTATAATCGCCCATATCGATCACGGTAAATCTACTTTGGCAGACCGTCTGTTGGAGTATACCAATACGGTGACGCAGAGAGAGTTGCAAACTCAAACTCTTGACAATATGGATTTGGAGCGTGAACGTGGGATTACCATCAAGTCACACGCCATCCAAATGGACTATGAATACAAAGGAGAAAAATATATTCTAAACCTTATCGATACACCGGGACACGTGGATTTCTCTTACGAAGTTTCGCGTTCTATTGCGGCTTGTGAAGGAGCTTTACTCATTGTTGATGCTGCACAAAGTATTCAGGCACAGACGATTTCGAATCTTTATTTAGCATTGGAGCATGATTTGGAAATCATCCCAATTCTCAATAAAATCGACCTTCCTTCTGCAAATCCGGAGGAAGTAACGGATGAAATTGTTAGTCTTTTAGGCTGTCAGCCGGAAGATGTTTTAAGGGTTTCAGGAAAAACCGGAGCCGGAGTTCACGATCTTCTTGAGCAGATTGTGGAGAGAATTCCTGCACCACAGGGAGATCCGGAAGCACCGCTTCAAGCATTGATTTTTGATTCGGTTTTTAATCCGTTCCGTGGCATTGAAGCTTATTTTAAAGTGGTAAACGGCAGTATTAAGAAAGGTCAGAAAGTAAAATTCATGGCCACCGACAAAACTTACGAAGCCGATGAAGTGGGAACGCTGAAATTAAAACAGGCACCGAAATCTGAAATAAAAACCGGTGACGTTGGATATATTATTTCCGGAATTAAAGATGCCCGCGAAGTAAAAGTTGGAGACACCATTACCTCTGTAGAAAACCCTGCAACTAAAGCGATTGAAGGTTTCGAAGAAGTAAAGCCGATGGTTTTTGCCGGGATTTATCCTGTTGAATCTGAGGATTTTGAAGAACTTAGAACGTCACTCGAAAAACTTCGTCTGAATGATGCTTCTTTAGTTTTCGAAGCAGAAAGTTCCGCAGCACTTGGATTTGGTTTCCGATGCGGATTCTTGGGAATGTTGCATATGGAAATCGTTCAGGAACGTCTGGATCGGGAGTTCGATATGAACGTGATTACCACCGTTCCGAACGTATCGTATCTTGGATATTCCAAAAAAGATCCGGAAAAAGCCATTCTTATCAACAACCCTTCAGAAATGATTGATCCGACACTTTTAGACAGAGTGGAGGAACCTTATATCAAAGCATCTATCATTACAAAATCCGATTTCGTTGGTGCAGTAATGACGCTTTGTATTGAGAAAAGAGGTGAAATCGTTAATCAAAGTTATCTGACTTCCGACCGTGTGGAACTGATTTTCAATATGCCTCTTTCGGAAGTGGTGTTTGATTTCTACGACCGTCTGAAATCCATTTCAAAAGGATATGCGTCGTTCGATTACCATCCGATTGGTTTCCGAGCATCGAAACTCGTGAAAATGGACATCCTGATTAACGGAGATATGGTTGATGCACTTTCCTCATTAATCCACGACAGTAACGCTTATTATATCGGGAAAAGAATGTGCGAAAAGCTTCGCGAACTGATTCCGCGTCAGCAGTTTGATATTGCTGTTCAGGCGGCATTGGGAACAAAAGTCATTGCCAGAGAAACGATTAAGGCATTGAGAAAAGACGTTACTGCAAAATGTTATGGTGGTGATATCTCCAGAAAACGTAAACTTCTTGAAAAGCAGAAAGAAGGTAAAAAGAAAATGAAACAGATTGGTAGAGTTGAGGTTCCGCAATCAGCATTTATGGCGGTTCTGAAGTTGAACGATTAGAAATTTTCTTTAAAAAATATTAAATCCCGAACTTATTTCGGGATTTATTTTACATATTTATCACTGTTTTTTTAGTGATATTACTTTATCTTTGTAACAATTCATCTTTACTTAATACTAATTTTTCAAAATCAATATATGAACAAGAGTCTTACTTTATTATTTACCCTGTGTTTTGCTGTTTTTTCCTACGCTCAAAGCACACTTTCGGGTAAAGTCCTGGATGAAGACGGGCAGCCGCTTCCAAGCGCTTCCGTTACGGTGGAAGAGCCCGGGAAAGACGCAATTATCGCCTACGGAATTTCCAACTCAAAAGGGGAATATAAAGTAACTTTTACTACTCTGGAATCTAATGTTGATGTTAAAATTAAAGCATTCAACCAGCGTCCGATTGTGCGACAGGTGAAAAATGCAACTCAGCAGATGAATTTCAATCTACAACCGGAAGCTACTGAAATTAAAGAAGTTAAGCTTCAGGCAAAACTCATTACAAAACGAGGCGATACGCTTTCTTACGACTTAAAACAGTTTGAAAGTGCCAGCGACAGAACACTGGCTGATGTTTTGAAAAAACTTCCGGGGATTGAAGTTAGTAGCTCGGGCGCAATTCTTTACCAAGGTGAACCTATAAATAAATTTTATGTGAACGGGAAAGATCCTATGGAAGGCGGTTATGGTGCTTTAGTGAAAGCGCTTCCAAAAGATGCGATTCAAAAAATGGAAGTTCTCGAAAACCATCAACCGGTGAAGGTTCTTCAGGATAAGGTTCCCTCCGAAAACGCTGCCATCAACATCAAACTGAAGAATAAAGTTACAATGACGGGACGTGGAGAAGTCGGTGTTGGAATGGATCCGCTGTTGTGGAATGTGAAACTTACACCCATGTTTTTCGGACAGAAAAATCAATGGGTGGTAAATTATAAAGCCAATAATAACGGTGAATCTGTTGAGAATGAAAGAAATATTCTCGCGTTCGGAAACCGTTGGGAAGGCATGCGCAGACAGGCATCACAAAGAAACTGGCTAAGCATCGATAATGCAGGGACACCAAATATCCCTGAAAAAAGACATTTAAGAAATAATGTTCATTTCTTTTCGGCAAACCTTCTTACCAATCCATTTAAAAATAAGGAATGGGAACTGAAACTGAACACCAATTATGTAAACAATGCTTTAGAAAGAGATTCTTATACTGAAACCGTTTACGAACCTTCTAATTTTTTCCCGAACGGAGCATCTGCAACCACAAGAATTTCAAACAATCTGTATGATAATTCGGCGAAAGGTGAAATGATTTTTACTAAAAATGCCAAGAAAGGTTTCTTTAAAAATACCACAACCTGGAACGGTTTCTGGAATGAAGACCGCGCGATATCAAACATATTTGACCCTGAAAAAGGAAATATTTTTATCGGAAACGGAATGTCGTCTCCAAGCGGAATGTTCCAAAACTCGCTGAGCACCATTATTCCGTTTAAAGAAAAAATGGTGAATTTCCAGAGTTATATAAGTTATCAAAAAGACCGACAGAAACTGAATGCAGATTATGATAATTTCGATGGCTTGGATGAGGTTTTTGGTTTCAGTTATCAAAATTTACAACAGCATCTTGAGCTTCAGTCTTTGAATCTATCGCATTCAGCATCAGTAGGTTTCAGTTATAAAAAATGGACAATCACTCCGGAAGTTGGACTTAATCTTTCATTTAATGATATGAATTCGCAGCTTTACGGAAACCGTTCAATTCTAGGGTCCAATTTCATAAATGATATGGAATGGAACGAGGTAAATCCTTACACAAGAGTAGGCTTCAACTACAAAGGTGAGGGATTGCAGATGAATTTCAACCTTCCGATGAATTTCTACGGAATGGATTATAAAGATCTTTACAGAAACACGGGAAAAGAAATCAGCACCACGAAATTTGAGCCGAGCTTTTGGGGAAGCTATGATTTTGCATCGTTCTGGAAAATTTGGGCATTCGGTAGTGTGAGCTACAGGTTTGGTGAATTCGGATCGCTTTATTCGGGAGATATTCTAACGTCGCCGAGATTTATCAGTAACAATGATAATGCACTTCCTGAAAACCGTATTATGTCTTTCTCGCCAAGAATCGAGTACCGAAATCCACTTAATAATTTGTTTTTCAACGTGCGTTATTCGCGAAGTAATGTCCGCAGAAACTTGGTGAGCTCAGGAATTGTATCCACGATTTCCGGAAACAACAGGTTTGTCGAAATTGAAAACACGACTTATTCAGAATCTGAAAGTGCAGAAATCGGAAAATATTTCCCAAAATTCAAGTCGAATATTTCAGCTAATTTTTCCAACAACGATTCCAACAGTTACTTTTACCTTGGCGAACTGATGGAGTCTAAAAACAACAGGCAATCCTTTGGTTTCAAGTTCAACAATACTTATTTCTCGTGGATGAGTTTGGACTATAGCATCGCCATGAACTGGAATAAAAATACCAACCTGAGGTATAACAACGAAATTAAATCTTCCGGTTGGAGCCACAATTTGAGTGCTTATTTCTATCCAATTGAAAATCATACGATTGGTTTCTTCTGGGACGACCTTACGACCTCCCAAGCTGATGAAACTTTCAGAAACTCATTCTACGATTTAAGCTATCAGTACACCTGGAATAAAAAGAAAATTGATTTTGAAGTAAAATGGCTGAACATCGCTAATAAAGACGTTTACGAAACCATTTCTTACAATCCTACGTATCTTTCTACAACGCGCAGAAGCATCAATATAAGACCAAGTCAGGTTATGTTTACTGTTAAATTTAATTTTAAATAATATGAAAAATTTAACGCTGCTTTTTTTGCTTTTCTCTGTTGCGATTACGGCACAAACCAGAGCGATTTACGAATACAAATTCAAGAAAGACTCTACTCAACTCGACAGTCTGAAAACGGAATGGATGTACCTCGATATCGATAAAGACGGCTCCAAGTATTACAGCAAAAAAGCCTTCGACAACGATTCAATTATTGCCGAAATGGTAAGGAAGCAAGTTGCGTCAGGTTCCAGAAATATTTCAATTTCGAGAAGCTATTCCAGTGGTGATGTTCAGTATGAAGTTAAGAAAACCTATCCCGATTTTAAAACTTATCTGATTACTTCTATTGAAAATGATTCTTATAAAGTGTTGGAAGACCGTCCGTTGGAATGGAAAATCTTGCCTGAAAAATCAAAAATTGGAGCATTCGAAGCTCAGAAAGCTGAAACCAGTTTCGCGGGAAGACTTTGGACCGTTTGGTTTACTACGGAAGTTCCGTTTCAGGATGGCCCTTATAAATTTCACGGTTTACCCGGACTGATTGTTAAAGCAGAAGATAAAACCGGGACTCATATTATGGAATTAAAAGCCATTAAAAACAACGCAGCACATACATCGAACGAAGTAGAATTACCTGATGGAAAGCAAATTCCGATGCTGATGAAAAAACCGATAGAAGTGAGCCGTTCACAATATGTGAAAAAACTGGAGCAGTACAGAAACGATCCGGTACAGGGCATGCGAGAAGTGTTGAATACGCCGAATTCAAGGATTGTAATTAATGTCAATGGACAGGAATTTACCGATCCGAAAGACGTGCTTAGACAAATGGAAAAAAGTGCTCGCGAAGAAATGAAAAGTAACAATAATCATATCGAACTGAAAAACTGAGAAGATTCCCGAAACGATTTCGGGAATTTTTATTTTCCTGAATAAAGAATTAAATTTGAATGCACTTTGAAAGTGTGGCAATTTTTAAATAAAATCACATAATGTCCTATAAAAGCAAGTTAAAAGATATAAAAGCATTCGTTTTTGATGTTGACGGTGTTTTCACCGATGGCAGTGTTTACCTGATGCCCGATAAAAGTATGTGCCGTGTGATGAACGTTTTGGATGGGTACGCGGTTGTGAAAGCCGTAAAAAACGATTACATCATTTGTGTAATAACCGGCGGCGACGATCCGATGGTGAGAAACAGAATTTCTTATTTGGGAATTAAGGATTATTATGCGAAATCACCGGATAAACTAATTGATTATGAGGATTTTAAGTCTAAATATAATCTTTCTGATGATGAGGTTCTGATGATGGGAGACGATCTTCCGGATATGTCTATAATGCGGAAAGTGGCGATTGCGGCTTGCCCGGCGAATTCTGTTCCTGAGGTGAAAGAAATTTCGGATTATATTTCACCCGTTTATGGCGGAAAAGGTGCCGTTCGTGATGTGATTGAACAGGTAATGAAAGTGCAGGGCAAATGGAATGAAGACAATACTCAATCGGTTTAATTTTTACTTTCACTGAGTTTCTTGGAGTTAATTATAGAGTTCGCCGTTATGGTAATGAAGAGCCAAAATAATCAAAATTATAAGCTGCGTAAAAAATAAAATCTCAGAATTAGGCGGAAAGAATATAAAACTCCAAAACGCCGGAACTTCCTCTATGTTCCTCTGTGAAATCAATAAAATGAAAATACTTTTAGCATCAAAATCACCCCGCAGAAAAGGACTTCTTGAAAGTTTAGGATACACTTTTGACGTGATTTCCATCGACTGTGATGAATCTTTTCCTTCGGATTTACCCGTGGATGAAATTGCCGAATATCTTTCAGAAAAAAAATCCAATGCTTTTCGGATACTTCAAGACGACGAAGTTTTAATTACTGCAGATACCATTGTTGCTTTAGAAAATGAGATTTTAGGCAAGCCTAAAGATGCGGATGATGCTACGGAAATGCTCAGAAAGCTTTCCGGAAAAACTCATCAGGTTTACACAGGAATTACCATTAAAACATCTGAAAATCAAATTACTGAAACGGATGTTGCCGATGTTTCATTTTCGGAATTATCTGATTCCGAAATCGAGTATTATATCAAAAACTTCAAACCTTTCGACAAAGCAGGAAGTTACGGAATCCAGGAATGGTTGGGAATGTCAAAAATTACAGAAATCAAAGGAAGTTTCTATACCATTATGGGATTGCCAACACATCTGATCTACGAAATCCTGAAAAAAATCAATTTCTGATTTCTTACTAAATTGTCTATTTTTGAAGTGAAATATATCTGTATTTTCCGTGCTGAAACACAATAAAATGCAGTTATTTCTGTTATCATTTCACCGATGAAAAAAAATATTCTTTTATTTCTCTCCATCTTTTTAATACTCGGCTGCAAAACGCGCAGCAACGAGAAGAAAAGCGGTGCAACGAGCAGTTTTTTCTCGTATTATAATACCATTTTCAACAGTAAAGAAGCTCTGAATGAGGAAAAGAAACTTCGCTCCGAGTCGCATCAGGATAATTTTTATGCACCATACATCAGTCTTTTAACTTACGACGACAATCCGCTTACAGGAACTTTGGAGGATCCAATGTTTAGCGATGATGAAGGTTTTGCAATGCCCGGCTCTGCAAATCCACAACAGAAAGGAGCGTCAATTCTGCAGATTTCCGAGGCAAAAGCACTAAAAGCAATCAACAAATATTCGGTTTTAAAAGAAGGAGAGGAGAAGAACAAAAAAATGTTCGACGCTCATCTTTTATTGGCTCAGTCGAGAATTTACCAGAATCGTCCGCTTGAAGCGCTGGATGCTCTCAACTACATCTTTGCGAATATGAAGAAGGACAAAAGAGTAGATTTGGCAAGAGTTTATCAGGGATTGGCCTATGCGAAAATCGGAGATTATTTCAGAGCCAATGAGATTTTTCTCGCATTAAAGAATGATGGGATAAATAGAGATTACGAAAAACTAAGATCGGTTTTTCATTCAGAAACTTTGTTGGCATCAGGCAAAAGAGAAGAAGCGGTGGAAGAACTGTCAAACGCATTTTCAGCCAATAAAAACCGTGAAATGCGAAGCAGAATTGCTTTTCTTCGTGGACAGATTTTAGCAAAACTCGATCGAAAAGAAGAAGCGCGTGAAAGTTTTATAATCGCATATAAATATTCAAACGATTTTGAATTTGAGGTGAAATCTCAGGTTGAAATTGCCAAAACTTTCAATGCTAAAGATGACGATTACGAAGGCGCAAAGCAATATTTGGAAAGCATTTCGAAGAAAGGTACTTACGGTTCACGAAAAAATGAATTCTATTATGCTTTGGGACTGATGGCTAACGAAGCCGGAAAGAAAGATGAAGCACAGGAGTATTTCAGGAAGGCTTTGGATGAAAAAGTTTCCGACGGACAAATCCGGGGATTGACCTACTACGAAATCGGCAAAAATTATTTTGATAAAAACGATTATATCGCAGCCGGTGCTTATTACGACTCTGCGCTCGTGGCAATGACCTATGAACCATCGAAGTCTGCTCTGCTGACGCTTAGCAAAAACATTAAGAATGTAGCGCAGAATTACTATCTGATCAAAAAGAACGACAGTATTTTGACGCTTACTAAAATGAGCGAGCCGGAACGTATAGCCTATTTCGGGAAACATATTGATGCGTTGAAAGCAAAGGAAGCCAAAGAAGAATTGGAACGCAGAAAAGAAGAGCGCAGCAAAGGTTTTGATACGGGAGATTATGATGCGAATTCAATTTTCGCTAATAACAACCGTGGTTTCCAGGACTTCACAGGAGGTGGAAGTAAGAACAGTTTTTATTTTGCCAATCAAAATACAATTTCGAAAGGACAGAGCGAGTTCAAGCAGATTTGGGGTAACCGTTCATTGGTCGATAACTGGAGATTTTCGAACAGGGCAGCATCCATTGAAGATGTGAGAAATGAAGCCATGGGATTGGCAACCGTTCAGAATCCAAGAAGATACGAGCCGGATTTTTATACTGAGCAGATTCCGACCGATTTCAGTGAAATTTCTGCTTTGAAAAAAGACCGTGATACCGCAAGTTTAGGACTTGGACGTATGTATGAAAATTATTTTTCGAACACCGAACTTGCCACAAAAACACTTTACGATTTAGTGGATAATAATCCGGAAGATGATGTGAAACTTCAGGCATTATATCAGATTTTTGCAATGAACTATGAGAGGAATCCTTCTGCTGCGGAACGTGCAAAAAACATGATTTTAAGTGATTTCCCTTATACTTCTTATGCTGAATTTGTGAGAAATCCGAAAAGTGCGACATTCTCCAGTTCCTCTACTGAAGTTGAAAATATTTACAAAAATGCATTTGATTTATATTCAGCTGAGAAATTTGAAGAATCGAAATCGCTCATTGCATCGGCGATGGAGAAGTATCCGAATGATGCGCTCATTCCAAAATTTTCTTTATTAAATGCTTTCAATGCAGGGAAAACTGCAGGAAAAGAAATTATGATTTTGCAACTGCAGCAGATTGCCTTTAATTATCCAAAAACTGAAGAAGGACAAAGAGCCGAACAAATGCTGATTTATCTGAAAAGCGATTTGGATATGGAAATGACGGACGAGCAAGGAAATATCATTCAACAGCAACCTCAACAAACAAATATGCAGAGATCTCAGCAACGTGGAGTTCAGGAGCCGGTGATTGCAGTTCCAGGCAGCAGCGATGATTCTTTGGAAGACCTTTCGGAAGAAGACCGAAAAATGGTTCTTGAAGTCGAAAAAATTCAAAAAGAGCAAGCTGAACGCTTGAGAAAAATAAACGAAGAGGAGAAAAAGAAGCGGCAGCAGAAGAACAACTAATTAGCTTCAGTTTGAACTAATCAAAACATCAGTGCAACTCTTTGATTCCTCCGAAAACTATGTGTAAAAAAATAAAAAAAGTCTCGTTTCAAAACGAGACTTTTTATTTAAGCTTTTTCCAGTTTCACAGTAAAGTGTCTCAGAATATCCGGTTCCCAAGTAATTCTGTATCCGGAAGTAATTTCATTTCTGCGGTCGTAAACATTTTTCAGTGCTGCTGCAATATAATCCATATGATTGTCCGTATAAGTTCTTCTTGGAATTGCTAAGCGCAAAAGTTCCATTTTTGGATAGCGGTTTTCTCTCGTCACAGGATCACGGTCTGCTAATAAAGTCCCGATTTCCACACCACGGATTCCACCTTCTTTATAAAGTTCGATTCCCAATGTTTGTGCAGGATATTCTTCTCTAGGCACATTTGGTAAAAAGGATAGTGCATCTACGAAAACGGCGTGTCCGCCAATTGGTTTCTGCACCGGAATTCCCATTTCAATCAGTTTGTGGCCTAGCAATTCCACTTGAGAAATCCTGCTTTCCAAATAACCGAATTCAGTAGCTTCGTCCAGACCGACAGCCAAGGCAGCCATATCTCTACCGCTCATTCCGCCGTATGTGATGAACCCTTCGTAAATAATCGTGAAATTGGATGCTTTTCTGAAAGTATCTTCATTATTTAGTGCAATAAATCCACCGATATTTACCAATCCATCTTTCTTGGAACTCATCGTCATTCCGTCGCCGTAGGAAAACACTTCTTTACAGATTTCCTTGATGGTTCTGTTTTCCTGTCCTGCCTCTCTTTTTTTGATGAAATAAGCATTTTCTGCAAATCTTGCCGAATCAAAAAACACAGGAATTCCGTATTTATTGGAAAGTTCACGAACAGCTTTGATGTTTCCTAATGAAACCGGCTGTCCACCGGAAGTGTTGCAGGTAATCGTTAACAAACAAAACGGAATGTTTTCTTTTGGATGGGTTTTATAAACATCCTCCAGTTTATGGAGGTCGATATTTCCTTTGAAAGGATGTTCGTTTTCAATTTCAAACGCTTCATCAATGGTACAGTCGATAGCTTTCGCTTTACGGAATTCTATATGTCCTTTTGTAGTATCGAAATGTGAGTTTCCCGGAACTACATCGCCTTCTTTTACTAAAACTGAAAACAGAACATTTTCTGCAGCACGCCCTTGATGCGTCGGCAATAAATATTTGAATCCGGTGATTTTATTCACACTTTCTTTCAGTTCCCTGAAGGATTTGGAGCCGGCATAACTTTCGTCTCCAGACATCAGTGCGCTCCATTGTCTGTCGCTCATAGAACCGGTTCCGCTGTCGGTAAGAAGATCGATGAAAACCTTTTCGCTGTCGAGGTTAAAGAGGTTGTAATCAGCTTCTTTTATCCACTGTTCACGTTCTTCTTTTGCGGTTTGACGGATGGGTTCCACCGTTTTTATACGGTATGGTTCTGCGTATGGTAATTTCATAAATTAAGGTTTAGGTTAAGGATGAGTTTGAGTTTGTACACTCTTTTTAAAACGGAAATTTAAAACTGAGATTAAGGTTTAATTACAGCTTGAACAATTCTTTGGTTTTTGAAATGCTTTCAACCTCTACCTCAACCTTCTCTCATTCCGGTGCTTTAAAAACACTGTCGTCAGAATGAAATCCGGCAACGCCACCACTGACTGCAAATTTCATAGCTGCAGCTGCGGTCATTCCGATAACCGGTTTTATGTTTTTTGCTTCGGTAACGATTACCCAGCCTGATATTGCGTAAGAATGCGGAAGATAAACCGCTACATGATTTTCTTTTTCCACGGCGTGCATTTCGGTTTGCGTTAGAAATCCTATTCTCCAGATTACAGGATTTTCGTTGGTTTTTACCCAAACCGGATGATTGAATTTCTTTTTGTCGCCGACAAATGAGGACATTACATCTTTTGTAGGAGAGTAGATATGTTTTACACCGGGAGTTCTTTCGAGAAACTGATCAACCCTGTCGAAAATAAATTTTCCAAAAACAATTTTGCTCCCGAGAAATCCGATGAGAACGGTTGCGAGAATGACGAGTAAAAAGGTGAGTCCGGGATACAGATTTTCAGAAAGGAAAGGAATACTGCTGTCAATAGATGAAATGACGTACCAGATTACGAAAATAGTGAGTCCAACAGGACCAATAATCATCAGTCCCTGAAAAAAATATTTCAGGAAGAAGTTGATATAATCCTCGTTTCTCGCTCTTTTCATAATCTCAGAATCTTCAGCTTGTCTTAACCGTGGATGGTTTCTTTTTTGCCGTAACTCTGGATGATTTTCGCTTCATATTCCAGCCATTCTTCCCAGCGTTTGTTGACTTTTTCAGGATCGCCAAGTTGACGCGCAAATCCAATAAATGTGGTATAATGATTGGCTTCAGAAATCATCAGGTCGCGATAGAATTCTTTCAGTTCTTCGTCTTTTATGTTTTCAGTTAAAACTTTAAAACGTTCGCAGCTTCTAGCTTCAATCATTGCAGCGAAAAGCATTCTGTCGATAATATAATTTTCGCGGCTTCCTTGAACGATGAATTTGAACAGGTCGCCAACATAATCATCTTTTCTTTCGCGCCCGAGTTGGTAGCCTCTTTTCAGGATGATTTCGTGTACTTGATTGAAATGGTCAAGTTCTTCCTGCGCAATCGCCAAAAGTTCTGAAACGATTTCCGGATATTCCGGAAGCATAGTAATCAGAGTGATGGAATTGGTGGCTGCTTTTTGTTCGCACCAAGCGTGATCGGTTAAAATTTCTTCCAGGTTTCCTTCTGCAATATTCGCCCAACGTGGGTCTGTAGGTAATTTTAGTCTGAACATTATAATAATTTTATCAAAAATATTAAAAATTCACCTTATGATACAATTTAACTAAAAGTAATGTTTTCATTAATAATTTAAATACTGTTACACCTTGGCATAAAAATTGGAAATTGATAGGCATAACATTAAATTAATAAAATATTATGAAAACAATTAGTCTTTTAACAAAGAAAACGGAGCAATTTGCAATTTATGTAATGACTATGTTCTTTTCTGTACTTGCTTTTGCACAGGATTCGTTGGCCGTAACTTCTACGGAAACTACCACAACCACTACAACCACAGAAGAATGGGTTTCTAATCCACTGTATTGGGTAATCGGAGCATTGCTTCTGATTGTTCTTATCGCATTCGTAGCTAGAGGAAACAAGAAAAGCTAAACCAATTATCACATTTATATAATGACTAACAGCTTCGCAACTATTGCGAGGCTGTTTTCTTTCTCAGCGATCCAAGGATTTTCCAGCCGAAATCATCTACTTTTTTCAAAAATTCGGCGAGAATGATGGCAAGAATAACGTTGATTACGAAAATTAAGATCATTAAAGCCACCCAATTCATATTGTCCTTCAGCGGAACAACGATGAAATATATGAGCGACGAACTCATTCCCTGAGCGAAATAGTAGAAAATCGCATTTTTCCCAATGTAATTGATGAAGTTTGGTTTTGAGATTTTCAGTCTGTTATATAAAACGAACAAGATGGCAATTGAAAACAGCGACCAAATGATATACGGAATTTTTGGCGGGAATTTCTGTTTATTCATCTTGTAGAAGATATCCGATCCGTAATGCCAGAACATCCAGGCCAGTAATATTCCGACCACTCCGAAGACTACCGGAATCCATTGGTTTGGAATTCTTTTTCCTTTCAGTTTATGGGCTGCCAAAAACATTGCTAAATAAACTGCCGTATAACCAACCTGTCCTGTTGGATAATATTTAGGAAAAATATTGAAAATCAGAATTAAACCGATGCAAAGTGCGATAAACCAATTGATGTGTTTCGGGAAAAATTTCAGAATTAAAACTCCAAAAACAGTGAGAATAAAGTACACTTTCAAGTACCAGAAACTTCCCATTACGACAGGGAAAGTATCGGCATTGGTGTAAGTGTGCAGATACCAGTTGCCAAGATTTTGCCATTGTGGAGCGTCAGAAATCGTTCGAGGGACGTATTTGCTTCCGAAGTTGGAGTAGAAATCTTTCAACCAATCGATGCCCATAATGTGGAGGCCGAAAACCTTAAAGAAATAATCGAGGAAGAAAAGGAACGTTACGAAAATCATATAGGTGATCTGCAGTTTCAGAAGACGATAGAAGGTTTTTTCGACATTTCCACCGGAGGTAATTCCGCTTAAAGCATAGAAAAGAGGAACATCGAACAACAAAGAAAGTATCCTTATTTCGGGTTTTATATAGAGTTGCCCCGACCAGAAAACAGTATGTATAAAAATAATGGAAAGCGTTGCCAGTCCTTTGGCAAAATCAATGTAGAGGTCTCTTTTCATATGGTTTATTGAAGAATCAAATTTAGAAAAAAGGAATACGAGTGCAAGAATTATTTCTTAATTGATAATTAAAATATTTCTGCCGCGAATGGTAGAGATTTTGATGCATAACGAACATTGTAAAAAAATAATATTATGAAAAAATTGATTTTTCCAGTAGTTCTTTTGCTTGGATTAACAGCCTGTAACAAAGAAACAAAAACAGAAATTGACAATACTGCAGAAGTGGAAGCAGTTGCAGAAAATGCTGTAGTTGACAGTGCAGATATTGCGCAATACAATGAAGATGAAGCAGATATGATTGATAATAATGCCGGGGTTACTTTGAAAAGTGATTCGGGTGAGGAGCTGAAACTGGAGTTCGGTGAAGAAGCCGATGGGAATCAGTTTGTGACTTACACCAAAGGAGCCGATGCTCCTAAAAAAGTTGGACTACTGACTTCGCATGAAGGAAATCCTGTTTTTGTAGATGAGAATGTTTCTATAGAAATATCTGAGGATGGAGGGAAAGCAGTTTTCGTTGGTGCAGATAAAGTGAAGGTTGAGTATAAGTAGTTTATGAACCATTAAGTAATAAAGGGAATTAAGAGCTTTAACCTGTTGTGCAAATTAGCTACAGTATTCATGAGAATTGCAAATTACAGGTAATCAATGTTTTATAATTTAAAAACGCAAAGTTTCTAAATTAATAATAAATTTTTTTAGAGAGCAAAGAAATGATTCGCAAGCGAATTTGATAAAGCGAAAGCTTCAAAAACGAATTTATTCGTCATCTTTGCTAACTAAAATATCAACAAAATCAGTAAAAATCTTTGCGTTTCAAAAAACAAAAAACACAACGAGTAGATTTTTAAATATTTTATAAAGAACCCTTTCGGAATTTGACATTCAAAGGGTTTTATTTTCTAATGCGGACAAATCCCTAGCCCGGATTGAACGGCGTGTTTGAGCTCTCCCGATTCTTCGGGAAGCGAGTAGTGAAAGCCGGAAACAGCTCCTAAAAAAACTTTGGAAACAGATCTTTCGAAATCCAGCCAAAATTTTGTGGATAACTCTTTGTGTTTCAGAAAAAAGTTGTATTTTTGCACACTCAAATAGAATATTAACTAACAAAACTTATAAACAATGTTTGCAATTGTAGAGATAGCAGGGCTTCAGTACAAAGTTGAGCAAGACCAGAAGTTGTTTGTAAACCGTTTGAAAGGTGAAAAAGGAGACAAAGTATCTTTTGATAAAGTGCTTCTTACCGTAAACGGTACTACAACGGTTGGCGCCCCGGCTGTAAGCGGTATCGCAGTAGATGCCGAAATTTTAGAGCACGTTCAGGCTGATAAAGTAATCGTTTTTAAAAAGAAAAGAAGAAAAGGTTACGCTAAGAAAAACGGGCACAGACAACAGCTTACACAAATCCTTGTAACTGGTATTACAGGTTTCGACGGAGCTAAAAAGTCTGCTAAAAAAGAATCTCCAAAAGCAACTGAAGCTAAAGCTGTGAAAGCAGAAGCTAAAGTAGAAACTGCAGAGCCAAAAGCAGCTGCAGCAACAGGAGACAGAGCAACCGTAAACTTCGGTGAAGATCACGAACTGAACTACAAGCTAAAAAAATTCAACCTTTCTCAGTCTAAAGACAACAGAGAACTTTTGGTAGAACTTGGTAAAGCTGAAAAAGAAGCTCTAGGAAAAAACATTCTTTCTCATGAAGAAGTTGATGCTTTGATTGAGAGAAATGTAGAAAAATTTGCAGAAAAAAAATCGTAAACCCTTTAAAAACCTAAAATAAAATGGCACACAAAAAAGGAGTTGGTAGTTCCAAAAACGGTAGAGAATCTCACTCAAAGAGACTTGGCGTGAAGATTTTCGGAGGACAGGAAGCAATCGCGGGTAACATTATCGTGAGACAAAGAGGTACGCAGCACCACCCGGGTGAAAACGTGGGGATTGGTAAAGACCACACTTTGTTCGCTCTTGTTGACGGAAAAGTAGTTTTCAGAAAGAAAGCAAACAACAGATCTTTTGTATCTGTAGAACCAAACGCATAAGAAGCGTTTTATAAAAATAAAATCCCGGACTTTTGAAGTTCGGGATTTTTTATGCTTCTAAGTTTTTAGTTTATTTCTTCTTTCCGACAAATCTTATAACAGATGCTTTACCCTGATGATAGATGCCTTCGGAAAGCTCAGTTTCTGTTTCTAAAAGTTCGATGATTTCAAAATTAGGAAAGTCGGATTCAATCATTTCGGTTGAGAAGAGCATGGCTTCATCTCTTGGGCCGCCAACTTTATTGTTTTCTGCCTGATATTCCAGATGTTTTTTACTGAAACCTTCCAGAATAATAATCCCGTCTTTTTTAATCAGTTTGCTGATGTCGTGGTGAAGTGAAGCTCTTAATTCCGGTTGAAAATGGGCGAAAACTAATACCGCTGCATCGAATTCTTCAGGTTGAAAGTTTAAGTTTTGCAGCTCTCCAACTTCATATTTAATGGGAACATTATTTTTATCAGCAAGTTTTAAAGCTTTGTTTTTGCCCTCAGAACTCAGATCGAAAGCGGTAGATTCCCAACCCTGTTTTGCAGCATAAACGGCATTTCTGCCTTCTCCTTCCGCTGGAAATAAGATTTTCCCGGGAGCGTATTCTTTTATTTTTTGTTTGAAATATTCGTTGGGTTCTGTGCCGTAAGCGAATTCTTCATTACCGTATCTTTCGTTCCAATGCTCTGCTATTTTGTTACTCATTTTTTACTGAATTATTTGTTTACAAAAATGAGGAATTATTTATTGGGAGAATGTGATGTGGGTTACATGTAAAGCAATTAAAAGAATTGTGGTAAAAATGTTGTTAATT
>CAZPQV010000020.1:0-33540 GCA_964588705.1 uncultured Chryseobacterium sp. | reverse complement strand
ATTATGAAATATTTAAAACTCTCTGGTCTAGAACCGCTTATCATAACTCCCGAATCCAATTTCATCAACGTTGGTGAGCGAACTAATGTTGCCGGTTCAAAGAAATTCCTTCGTTTGATTAAAGAGGAAAAATTTTCTGAAGCGTTGGATATTGCGCGACATCAGGTTGAAGGCGGCGCACAGATCCTAGATGTCAATTTCGATGACGGTTTGCTCGACGGAAAATACTGCATGGTAAAATTCCTGAATCTTATTGCGTCAGAACCGGATATTTCGAGAATTCCGATTATGATAGATTCTTCAAAATGGGAAATTTTAGAAGCCGGACTGCAGGTAGTGCAAGGAAAATGTGTGGTGAATTCCATTAGTTTGAAAGAAGGAGAGGAGGAGTTTATTCATCAGGCAAAAATTATTAAAAGATATGGTGCGGCCGTTATTGTGATGGCTTTTGATGAGGTTGGGCAGGCTGATAATCTGGAAAGAAGAATAGAAATTTCGAAAAGGTCTTATGATATTTTGGTCCATAAAGTGGGGTTCCCGCCGGAAGACATCATTTTTGACTTGAATATTTTCCCGGTTGCAACAGGAATGGAAGAACACCGCAGAAATGCCCTCGATTTCATTGAAGGCACAAAATGGGTTCGCGAAAATCTTCCGCACGTTTCGGTTTCAGGAGGCGTTTCCAACGTGTCGTTTTCGTTCCGTGGGAATGATTCGGTGCGAGAGGCGATGCATTCTGTTTTCCTGTATCACGCGATAAAAGCGGGAATGAATATGGGAATTGTAAACCCTGCAATGCTGGAAGTGTATGATGAGATTCCAAAAGATTTGCTGGAATTGGTGGAAGACGTGATGTTCGACCGAAGAGACGATGCTACGGAAAGACTTCTCGACTATTCCGAAAAACATAAATCCACAAAAAAAGAAACTGTTGAAAATCTGGAATGGCGGAATAACTCGCTTCAAGACAGAATTACCCATGCTTTGGTAAAGGGAATCGACCGGTTTATTATCGAAGATGTTGAGGAAGCAAGACAGGTTTCAGAACGGCCTCTGGATGTGATTGAAATCAATCTGATGACGGGAATGGGCGTTGTTGGCGACCTTTTCGGAAGCGGAAAAATGTTCCTGCCACAAGTGGTGAAATCCGCACGTGTGATGAAAAGAGCGGTGGCTTATCTTCAGCCTTTTATTGAAGCTGAAAAAGACACTTCGAAACCAACCAACGGAAAAATCGTGATGGCAACAGTGAAAGGCGATGTTCACGATATTGGGAAAAATATTGTGGGTGTGGTTTTGGGTTGTAACAATTATGAAATTGTGGATTTAGGGGTAATGGTGCCTGCGGAAAAAATTATTCAGACAGCCATAGATGAAAAAGCCGATGCCATCGGTCTCAGCGGCCTAATTACGCCGAGTTTGGATGAGATGGTGCATGTGGCGGATGAACTCAATCGTCAGAATCTCCAAATTCCGTTGCTCATCGGAGGCGCAACAACTTCCAAAGCGCATACAGCTGTAAAAATAGATCCGAAATATAAAAATGCTGTAATCCACGTGAACGATGCGTCGAGAGCGGTTGGCGTGGTGAGTTCACTTTTGAGTAACAGAAACGGTGAATATGTTTCTGAATTAAAAGATGAATATGCTGATTTTAGAGAGAAATTTCTTAGCAGACAGGTTGAAAAAGAATATCTGCCAATGGCGGAAGTCCGCGAACAGAAATTTAAAATTGATTGGGACAATGAAGAAATTTCGGTTCCGAAAAAATTGGGAATTCATGTGATTGAAGATTTAAATTTAAAAGAACTTCTCAATTTTATTGATTGGTCTCCGTTTTTTAGAAGCTGGGAACTTCATGGAAAATTTCCTGAAATTCTGAATGATGAGATTGTAGGTGAACAGGCACGTGAACTGTTTGACGAGGCTACAAAAATGTTGGATGAAATTATTGATAAAAAACTGTTGAAAGGGAAAGCTGTTTTCGGAATATTCCCTGCCAATTCAGTGAACGATGACGATATTGAAGTGTATGATTCCAATGGAAATGTAATCGGAACTTTCCACACGCTTCGCCAGCAGTTGAAGCGGTCTACAGGAAAAAATTACCTAGCACTTTCTGACTTTATAGCTCCGAAGGAAAGCGGGAAACAGGATTATATCGGATGTTTTGCAGTAACGACCGGTTTCGGAACAGATGAACTCGTTCAGAAATACAAAGACGACCACGATGATTACAATGCCATTATCGCTAAAGCACTTTCGGACCGTTTGGCAGAAGCGTTTGCAGAATATCTTCACCATAAAGTAAGAACAGAGTTTTGGGGTTATGCAGAAGATGAAAATCTGGATAATGAAGAACTGATTGCCGAAAAATATTTGGGAATTCGTCCTGCTCCGGGATATCCTGCATGCCCGGATCATTAGGAAAAAAAAACCATATGGGAATTGATGGACGTAAAAGAAAAAATAGGTTTGGAACTGACTCCGGGATTGGCAATGTTCCCAACAGCAGCGGTTTCAGGATATTATTTTGCAAATCCCAAATCGAAATATTTTGGAGTGGGGAAAATCACCGAAGAACAGCTGGAAGATTATGCGAAACGTAAGAATGTAGATTTGGACTTTGCGAGAAAGTGGTTGAGGCCAAACTTGGTTGATTAGTGTTTCCCGCACCTGCCACCAGACAGGGATTACGCAGATTTGCGCAGATGTTTGGAGCGAATCGAACTGATGCGTGAGTGAAGGTAGCGGAAAGTCCGGAACGAAGTGAGGACTTGTAGCCCTGCCTGTCGGCAGACAGGGGACGTAGCGACCCGAGATGTTGCCAAAGCGCAGGAGAGGGACACGCCCAAATAAAAATAAATAAAATTTGAAATCTGATGTCAGCAATTTGACATCTTAACAATATGAAAATAACAGATCACATAAAAAACGCCAACGGCAAAACATTGTTTTCCATAGAAGTTATTCCTCCAACCAAAGGGACCGGAATCGAGGATTTATATAAAAACATTGATCCTTTGATGGAGTTTAAACCACCTTTTATTGACGTGACAACTTCGCGCGAGGAGTATGTTTACATTGAAAAAGGAAACGGTTTGATGGAGCGGAAAATCACAAGAATGCGCCCGGGAACTTTGGGAATCTGCGCCTCAATTCAGCATAAATATGATGTGGATACGGTACCGCATGTGTTGTGTGGCGGTTTCACGAAAGAGGAAACCGAATATCTTCTGGTGGACTGTCTATACCTTGGAATAGACAATGTGATGGCGCTTCGTGGCGACGCAATGAAGGGTGAAAACCATTATGTTCCAACAGAAGGAGGTCACAAGTATGCTGTGGATTTGGTGGAGCACATCAACGATATTGGTCATGGGAAATTCTTAACTGATGACGAAAGGTGCGATGAAAATAATAAGTTTTGCATCGGCGTAGCCGGATATCCGGAAAAACACATTGAAGCACCTTCAATGAGATACGATTTGGAACGACTGAAAGAAAAAGTAGCTGCAGGTGCAGATTATGTGGTTACGCAGATGTTTTTCGACAATCAGAAATATTTTGACTTTGTAAATGAGGCGAGAGCAATGGGAATTAAAGTTCCGATTATTCCCGGAATTAAACCGATTGCTACGAAAGGACATTTATCAATGTTGCCAAAAACATTCAAAATCGATTTGCCGGAAGCATTGATTTCAGAAATCACCAAAGCCAAAGATAACGCAGCCGTAAAACAAATCGGGGTAGAATGGGCCGTTGCACAATGCCGAGAACTTCTTGATTTTGGCGTTCCGGTACTGCACTTTTACTCGATGGGTAAAAGCGATAATATTAAGAAAGTGGCTGGGGAACTGTTTTGATAAACTTATTGATATTAGTTTTGTAACTGATCAATAAATTTTACAATTTCAATTTTATCGTTTTCCTTTTTCAGGTTTAATTTGTTCTGCTTGATATAAGTAAGGATTTCACTTTCATTCTTTGGGAACATTTCGGCAAGTTTCTTCTGACTTTTAGGAAGTGCAATTGCTTCATTATTCATAAAAAGAAAATAACTGTCCGGATCATTGTAAAATTTCGCGGGCTTATTGTCTTCATATCCGCTGGTTGCCTTTACAAATTCCTGAAGTTTTGTAACAGTTCTTTTAGCCAAACTCAATTTTTTTCCAACGAACAGTACAAAATAGTATTGATTGGAATGTAGAAAAAGTTTCTCGTCTGTTTTTTCAAATACTACAACATTGTAAGTTTTCTCTTTTGGAAGAAGGAGGATT
The DNA here is from genome assembly GCA_964588705.1 of uncultured Chryseobacterium sp. Classification (GTDB taxonomy): domain Bacteria; phylum Bacteroidota; class Bacteroidia; order Flavobacteriales; family Weeksellaceae; genus CAZPQV01. Next base: position 29,260 of record CAZPQV010000020.1, on the reverse strand, counting down.
TTTCCGTCCTTCTGATATTCAACGTTATCATGAAAAGAATTGTATCTGGCTAAAATTTTATCAGGATAGTTAGAAATTTTAGCAGATAGAAATTCGTCATTATGATAAGGGCTACCTTCAATATTGTTCAGGTCTTTATTGAAAACCGAGCGAAACCACTGATATTCCAATGCTTTATCTAAAGCGGCCATATCGCCAATCACATTTTGTTGAGCGGTAATTAGAGTTGAACTTAATATTGAAAAAATAAAAATTAAATTTTTCGTAATCATATATTTATTTCAAATTTACACTATTTTCATAAGATTGGATGTCTTTCAAATTTCTTCTCTCTGTCAAATAAATAACGGAAAGTTGACAGTTTTCTTGTAACCTGAGTATCTAAATTTTCAGCAATTTTCATCATTTTCGGATTGAAGTCGCCAATCCACTGCAGTTCTGTCACCTGAAAATCAGTATGTTTTCTTAGGTGTTTGGTTCCTTCCCAAATCATATAGCCATCGATACCGGTGCGCTGCCATTCGGGAACCACGCCAAAAACGATGCCTACCATTTTGGTGTTTTTCGTGAATTTCTTTACCCATAGAAATTTCAGTTTTTCCCAAATGCCGAATTTTCCGTTCAGATATTTGAACCACTGGTTGAGGTCGGGAATATTCATCCACATGGCAATAGGTTTTTCCTTTTCATAAACAAACCACGAGATATGTTCGTTAACCACAGGCTTCAAAGTATTGAACATCTTCAGAGTTTTCTCGTATTCAAGTTGCTTTCCGCCTTCGTGGCTAGCCCAGGCCTTGTTATAAACCTCAGTGAAATCTTTGGCAAATTTTTCAAGTTTATTTTTCTTTAGCGGTTTAGCCGAGATGTCGGGATTTTTTTCATGCTTTGCATGCATTACCGTAAAAACTCTTGAAACATCACCATGTACCGGACGTGTATAGCACAACTGATTGAAATAAGTCTTAAACCCGTAATTTTCGAATAAATCTTTATAATAGGGCGCATTGTAATTCATTCCGTAAAGAGGTTCATCAAAACCATCGGTAACGATTCCCCAAAACTTGTCGCGTTCTCCAAAGTTTATCGAACCGTCCATGGCTTCCATTCCTCTTCCCTGAAGCCATTTTTTACAGAAATCAAATATAAAATTTGCAGTTTCCTGATCGTTGATGCAGTCGAAAAAACCAATTCCGCCAGTTGGTTGGCTTTGTTCGTATTTAGGATTTACAAAAACTGCAACTTTTCCTACAGTTTCGTTTTTATCATTTTTAAAAAGGAATCTTTCGCATTCACCGGTTCTGAACAATTTGTTTTTTTCTTGGTCGAAAACTGCTTCAATGTCTTTGTCTAAATGTCTGATGTAGTTTTTGTCATTCGAATAAAGACGCGCCGGAAACTCCAGAAACTCTTTCTTTTCAGTATTGTTTTTTACCTGAATAACTTTCATTGATAATCTTAAAAATAGCATTAATTCAGAAAAACCGAATTTTTATATGTAAGGAATAAAAGTACGTATTTTTCTGCTTTTGATAAAACTTTTAACGAAAAAAGCCGCCCATTTGGACGGCTTTAACTGTTTCTATAAATCAAATCTTTGATAATGACTTTACCCGTTTAAATTATTCTTGTGCATCATCTTTAAGATAAGGGAAATTTCTGCTTACTTTTCTCATCATTCTTTCAATTACATCGTCTGTAGATGTCATTATACCGTCATTCATTGTTTTGAAAAATCTCCAAATAGTATCTCCAGTTTCTGCTTCAGCAACATTTAATGTTAGTGTACTAGTGCCTGTTTTACCACCAAAGCCACCAAAAACCACTGCGGACGCAATGGCTGCAGCCTCTGATTTTGATTGTTCAACCTCAAACTTTCCACCAAGTACAGCATCTACACCTAATTGTGCAGCAATTTCATCTTTTGTAAATTCATCAAGTTTTTCAAGCATTCCCGCTCTTCTTAGTAAAACATTGGTTTTTTCAACATCTTGAAAAGTAACTGAATAGTTCTCTCTTTTCCTTAATAAAAAAGTATACATTGCTGATTGAACGGTAGAAGCCATTGTTTTTTCTTGTTCACGATTAGCTTCCAAATTGAAATTTTTTGGTTGCTTTCTGTATGTGATTTTCACATCAAAAGGTAAGATCGCCACATTCTTTTGTAATGCTATTTTCTCCTTTAAATTAGGGTCTGAATAAATTTGTTTTGTGTTATCAAATACTTGAGAATTGGTAAATGAAAAAAATAGAATTAAAATCAGTAAAGATAAATTCTTCATAATGCTAAATGAGTTTTAAGGTTATTTAGACGCTAAAGTATTGTTTTTTTTGAGATGCTCAAAATTTAAATAGTTATTTTTAAAATTACAAATTCAGTATCTTTGTGTGTTATTAGAACAAGAAAGTATGACATTATCCATGACCGGTTTCGGCAGAGCGGAAGGTGTTTTCGAAAGCAAGAAAATAACCGTTGAACTGAAATCTCTGAACAGCAAAAGTTTTGACCTTAATATTAGAGTTCCGCTTCGATATAAAGAAAAAGAATACGATGTACGAAAACTTCTGAACGACAGAATTCTGCGCGGAAAAGTTGACTGCTACATCAACATCGAGGTTTTGGATGATTGCAACGATGTAAAAATCAATAAAGAAATCGTAAAATCTTATATTGAAGAACTGAGAAATCTCGCCGGTGATGCACCCGAATTCGAATACCTGAAAATGGCCGTTAGAATGCCTGACGCGATCTCCACAAAACCGGATGAGCTGAATGATGGAGAATGGATTTTCTTAACAAAACTTGTTGAAGAAGCTTTGGATAAATTTGATGAATTCAGGCAGACAGAAGGTAAGATTCTTCAGGATGAATTGGGCAAAAATGTACAGAATATCAAAAAATATCTTTCCGAAGTTGAACCTTTTGAGGCAGAACGTTTGGACACGGTAAAAGAGCGCTACAAAAACGCCTTGAAAGAATTCGAAAATGTAGATGAAACCCGTTTTTATCAGGAAATGTCCTATTTCACTGAAAAATTGGATATTTCGGAAGAAAAAGTGAGACTATCACAACACCTGAATTACTATCTGGAAGTAATGCAGAACGAAGATTTCAACGGAAAGAAACTTGGATTTATCTCTCAGGAAATGGGCAGGGAAATCAATACACTAGGTTCTAAAGCCAACCATTCTGAAATTCAGAAACTGGTGGTGATGATGAAGGACGATTTGGAAAAAATTAAAGAACAAACGCTAAACGTATTATAAAGGAGTTCAAACAGTTCAAGGTGGTTTTCAATGTTGAACGATTTGAACGAAACTGAACAAGATTGAACTATGCAAAAAGTTATTATTTTCTCAGCGCCTTCCGGAAGCGGTAAAACCACTTTGGTAAAATATGCATTGGAGCAGTTTCCGAATTTGGTTTTTTCTGTTTCGTGCACGACCCGAAAGCCTCGCGGTGCTGAACTCGACGGAATCGACTATCATTTTCTTTCGCCTGAAGATTTCAGGAAAAAAATTGTGGAAGATGCCTTTGTAGAGTTCGAGGAAGTTTACACCGATAAATATTACGGAACTTTAAAATCTGAGGTTGAACGCATTTGGGACCTTGGAAAAGCAGTAATTTTTGATGTGGATGTAAAAGGTGGAATTTCACTTAAAAAATATTTCGGCGAAAAGGCACTTTCTATTTTTATAATGCCGCCATCAATTGAAGAATTAGAACGGAGATTGTTGGATAGAGGTACGGATGATTTGCAAACGATTAAAACCCGTGTTGCAAAGGCCGAAGAAGAAATTTCGTATCACGAAGAATTTGATGTTACGGTAGTGAATGAAGACCTTCAGACAGCCAAAGACGAGATAAATAAACTGATTGAGGATTTCCTCAAAATTGATTAACTTAAGACCTTAAACTTAAAACTAAAAAAATGAGCACAGATACATTAGAAAAAGCCAAATCCCAACTTCCTGTAAAAGGATTTCTTGATCTAAAAGAATTTGCAATTCCACAGGGAGAAGAATTGGTGCAGGCGATTTTAGACCTTAAGAAAGAGAAGAATGCGGTAATCCTTGCGCATTATTATCAGCCGCCGGCAATTCAGGATATTGCGGATTTTCTTGGCGATTCGCTTCAGTTGGCGCGGCAGGCAAAAGAAACTGATGCAGATATGATTGCATTTTGCGGTGTTCATTTTATGGCAGAAGCAGCAAAAATTCTTAACCCGATTAAAAAAGTGGTTCTGCCCGATACTCTCGCAGGATGCTCACTTGCAGATGGTTGCAGCGGCGAAGGGCTTCGTGCAATGCGCGAACAGCATCCGGGTGCGATGATTGCAACTTACATCAACTGTAATGCGGAAACTAAAGCAGAAAGTGATATTATCGTAACAAGTTCCAACGCAGAAACAATTATCAATTCGATGCCGAAAGACCGTCCGTTGATTTTTGCTCCGGACAAAAACCTGGGCCGATACCTGATGAAAAAAACAGGTCGAGATATGATTCTTTGGGACGGAAGTTGTATCGTTCACGAAGCGTTTTCAATGGAAAGAATTGCTCAGCAGTTGGCGGAACATCCTGATGCTAAACTTATTGCACACCCTGAAAGTGAAACTCCGGTTTTGGATTTGGCACATTTCATCGGTTCGACATCAGCACTTTTAAATTATGTTGAAAAAGATGATGCACAGAAATTCATCGTAGCAACTGAAGAAGGAATTCTTCATGAAATGAGAAAACGTGCACCGCACAAAGAACTGATTCCCGCATTGGTTTTTGATGAAAGCTGTAACTGCTCTGAGTGTTTCTTTATGAAGCGTAACACGATGGAAAAACTTTACCTGTGTATGAAGTATGAGCTTCCGGAAATTACGATGGATGAAGAACTTCGACTGAAAGCATTGGTTCCGATTGAAAAAATGCTGGAACTTTCAAAATCAATTAAATAGTTTTGAGATACGAGGTGCGAGTTTCAAGGTATCATTATCCCGTAACTCGTATCCCGTAACTCGTATTCCGAATATGCCAAAAATTATCTTTGAAGATTTAAGAATCTACGCGCATCACGGTGTTTTGCCGGAGGAAACCATCACCGGAACGTATTATTTGGTAAATCTGGAAATGCACTTGTATTTATGGAAAGCATCAGAATCGGATGATCTTAATGATACGGTGAACTATGCTGAGGTAAACGAAATTATTCATTCTGAAATGAAAATTCCTTCAAAACTTTTGGAGCACGTTTGCGGAAGAATAATTAATAAAATTCATTCTGAGTTTCCTCAAATAAATTTCATTAAAATAAAGCTTACGAAAACCAGTCCGCCAATGAAAGGCGAAATGAAAGGTGTAAGCGTAGAATTTGAGAAATCTTTCAACTAAATTCAGAATAATAAATCCATACAAATTCAGTTTTTAAGTAAAAAACTTTGAGAACATTCATTTTTGTTTTTCTGTTTGTTTTTGCCTTTTCATTTGGGCAAAGCGAATCGGTTTCTTACAATTTCCCTAAAATAAAGTCTTCCGTTACGATGCCCGTTCGAATTCCGCTTTCGGAAATCAGTAATATGGTGAACAGTTCCGTGAAAGATTTAATTTTTGAAGATAATTCGTTCGAGGATAATGATAATGACCGTTTCAAAATAAAAGTCTGGAAAACAAGACCAATCCGTTTGGTTGGCGGAACAAACCAAAATCTTCTTATTGAAGTTCCACTAAAAATTTGGGCACAGAAAGGTGTTGGAACGCTTGGCGTTTACTCTTATCAGGAAACGACTTTCGAAACAGTAATGTATTTCAACACGAAAATTACCTTCAACACCAATTGGACCGTGAGTACACTGACAAGTCCAAATGGATTTAAATGGATTACAAAACCGGTTCTGGATTACGGAAAAATAAAAATTCCAATTACCGGGATGGTAGAGAAATCGTTGATAGAAGAACAGTTGAAATTTTGTAAAACGATCGATGAGCAGATGACAGAACAACTGAATTTTCAGGAATATGCGTTGTTAGCTTGGAATCAGTTTTCGCAGCCATTTCATGTTTCTGAAGAATATAATACCTGGTTGAAAATCACTCCGCTAAATGTAAATGTTACGCCACTTAAATTTTATCGCGATGAGATTCAGTCAGTTTTTGGGTTTGATGCCTATTCTGAAACGTTTACCGGACAAAAACCTGAAAGTGCTTTTCCTGTAAAGAAAATTTCCAATTTCAATTATATTCCGACGCTTTCCAACAAATTTTTACTGCAAACCACTGCAAATATTCCATTTTCTGAAGCTACAGCCATTGCAAGAGATATTTTTCTGAATAAAGAATTTGAATTCAGAGATGGGAAATCTAAAATAAAAATTACTGATATCAGTGTTTACAGCGAAGAGGAAAGGGTAGTAATCGAGGCGGAAACCGAAGGTGTTGTTAAAGGTATTTCCTATATTTCAGGAATACCGGTTTATGATGAAACAAAACGAAAAATTGTTCTTACAGATTCGCATTTTAAACTGAAATCAGCCAATATTCTGCATAAAACCGCCACACTGCTTTTCAAGAATAAAATTGTAAAAATGATTGAGGACGAGTACGGAATTCCAACAGCAGAACTGGAAGACGAGTCCAGGAAAAGTATAGAACAGGCCTTCAATACAGAATATTACAAGGGAATGAAACTTTCGGGAAAAGTTTTTCAGCTGAAACCTTCAAAAATTTTGGTAAATTCGTCGTTTATTACCGCGGTTATTGATACTGAAGCAAGTCTTCTGATGAGGATTGAGGGAATGTAACAGGGCTATTTAATCAAATATTTTATAAATGTTCAGAACAGTTTCAAGAAAAAAAGAAACAAAATTTACAGTTGGCAATTTGCTGCTGTTACTGATGGGATTGACTATTCTTTCAGTAATAGTGGTGCTCATCCTTACTTTATTGCCGCCTTTTTTTAGGATAAAAGATCAGCTGCTTGAATCTACTTTCACACTGAATATGATTTTGGTTGCACTCATCGTATTATCGACTATCAACTATATTCTCTTCAGAAATAATAAAGGAAAGATCGCCGGCACTCTTGATTTTCAGAATGATAAGATTATGATTGATGGAAAAGAGTTCGCGCTTTCCGAAATTGAAAAAATCAGAATCATCGGAAATGATATCAAAGGTGAATTTCGTGGCGCGATGTCAAAAGGAGCTGGAAACCAGTTGATAATCACGATGAAAAATGGTGAAAAAACGGATGTTTATTTCGAACAAACCACTGAAAATAAACTAAAAAATCAAAAAGATATTCTGAATGTTTACTACGACGAAGGCAAACTTTCAGAATCCAATTATCAGAATATTCTGAATAATACCAATTATTACTAAAAATAATCAGTTTTTTTAGTTCAGTTTATCTACAACCTTTTTGATAATCTCATACGATTTTTTTCTCGCATCGTGGCTGTAGATGTAAGAGGCAATCATTATTTCGTCAACATTCAGCCGTTGCTGCATTTCTATAATCTGTGCTTTTACCGTTGTTGGACTTCCGATTAAACTGTATCTCAGTTTTTGCAGTAAATGGGCTTTTTCCGCAGGATTCCAAATTTCATCAATATCATCAACCGGTGGTGAATATGGTTTTCTCACATTTCTGATGAGGTTCAGGAACGTAATATAAAGTGTTGTTGAAATTTTTTGAGCTTCTTCATCGGTATCCGCAGCCATTCCATTGACACACGCGATGATGTAAGGTTCAGGGAACTTCTCACTAGGTTCGTAATGTTCGCGGTAGATTTTGAATGCGGTTTCCATCATCTCCGGAGCAAAATGTGCCGCGAAAGCATAAGGCAGTCCCATTTCTGCCGCAAGCCAGGCACTGTCGGTAGAAGAGCCCAAAATATACATCGGAATATCACAGCCTTCACCCGGAATTGCTCTTACCAACGCGTCTTTATTCTCTTCAGAAAAATAGGTCTGCAGTTCGATAATCTGTTTCGGAAACTGCGTGTTGATTGTCATCGGATTTCTTCCCAACGCTTTTGCGGTAAGTCCGTCGGTGCCCGGAGCACGCCCAAGACCAAGATCAATTCGACTCGGATAAAGTGATTCTAAAGTTCCAAACTGTTCAGCAATCACCAAAGAACTGTGATTCGGGAGCATTACACCTCCGGAACCCACGCGTATTTTCTGTGTTCCTCCAGCGATATATCCAATTAAAACAGAGGTTGCAGAACTTGCAATGCCTTCAAAATTATGGTGCTCGGCAAGCCAGTATCTTTTATAATCGAGGTTCTCAACAAACCTTGCAAGATCAAGGCTTTCATGCAGGGTTTGCTGCACGGTTTGTCCCTGTTTTATTGGTGCAAGGTCAAGAACTGATAGTTTAAATTTTTTCATTTAATAAAGTTTTATTTCTTTACATTATCAAAATAAGTCCACAGCAATCTGATTTCGCCAAACTCAAATTCTTTTGGAAGTGCTTTCTTCCAATCGTTGAGATTATCGTGTTTTTCCTTTTTGTAAACTTCTTCAAATGCGTTGATTTTTTCTGTTGGTAAAATTCGTTTCAAATCTTCCTTTTTCAGAATGCCGGTCTCTGCAAATTTTGAAAAATGACCGATAATCGTGGCATTTAAAACTCCACGTTCTTTTGCGATTTCAGAGATGGTTTTGCCTTCGTCAAACAGTTGCCAGGTGATGATATGACTCGGAATTTTTGCAACTTTTGAAGAAATGTTTTTCTTTTTATCCTGATTAAAAAGCGGAACTTCCAAAAGTTCCAGTGACTGCAGATCTTTCAGATAATCTTCGAGATCATCGAGGAAAACCCGGGCTTCTTCGTTGTAAGCTTTCAGTCCCGTTACGCCTTTTGTTTCGGCATAAAATTCTTTGAAAGGTTCAAATATTTTTTCATTCACTTTATCAAAAAAGAAATGAACGGCACCTTTTGATTTGTTTTCAATTTCGCTCCATTCTTCAGTTCCGTCAAGGAATTTTTTAGTTTTTCCAATGATAACTTTTGCGAATTTGTCGTAGATGTCCGTCAGATTTTCATTTTCTTTTTTAATTGAAAAATGAAGGGAATTGGCTTTTTCAAAATCCAGTTTTTTGCTTGCTTTGGCAGCTTTAAACCAGTTTTCCAGCTGTGTGTCAATCCATTTGTTATCAATACGGTTCAGAATTTTTCCAATGGAATAATCGAATTTTTCCGTGCTTAAAATCTGCTCGATTTTGTCATTGGCATTGGTTGAATCCTGAAAACCTGAAACTCTTTTATCATTGAAAATAATATGAGGCGTAATTTTCGATTTCAGAACGATACCTTCCAAAGTTCGGCACCGCGAAAGCGCGACATAAACCTGTCCTGAGGCAAACGATTTTCCGGCATCAATAATCACACGGTCGAAGGTCAGTCCCTGACTTTTATGTATCGTCACAGCCCAAGCCAAACGCACGGGATATTGCTCGAAACTTCCAAGCACCTCCTCCTGAATGTTTTTCTCAGAATCTAAAGAGTAAACCTTCTGCTCCCAAATTTCTTTTTTCAGTTTATATTCTTCGTCATCACCTTCGATCATTACATAAACATCCTCGTGATCGAGATGAACAACTTCTGCCAGTTTTCCGTTGTAATAACGCTTTTCGTTACTCGCGTCGTTTCTTATAAACATGATCTGTGCACCAACTTTCAACTCCAGTTCCACGTCATTCGGATACTGATTTTCCTTAAAATCACCGGTTATTTTTGCTTCATAAATGTATGCTTTCCCGGGTAGTTCATGAATCTTTTTTTGGTTAATGGCATCCCCCATTCTGTTGTGAGAAGTGAGGTAAACGTACGCCTCTTCATCCGGTTCAAAATCGGGATTGTATCTAGAGTTTAATAAATCAAAATCAATATCGTCCTGCTGCCCGTCTCTGATGGCGTTTAGAATATTGAGAAAAGTTTCGTCTTTTTGTCTGTAAACTTTTGTGAGTTCGATCGTTACGAGATTCATTCCTTCCAACGCTTTGGAACTGAAAAAAAATGGTGAACGATAATATTGGAGCAAAATATTTTCATCCCTTACCACCGGTGGAAGCTGGTATAAATCTCCAATGAACAACATCTGCACACCGCCGAATTTCTGCTGATTTCTTCGAATATGGCGCAGCGAAAAATCCATCATATCGAGCACATCGGCACGCAGCATCGACACTTCATCGATGATGATGATTTCCACTTCACGAAGCAGCTTCAATTTGTCTTTCCGGTATTTGAAATGGTGCATCAAATCGGCGATATTATTGCCGAGATTGCCGTCAATACGTTCTGTAGTTGGCAAAAAAGTTCGTAAAGGCAAACCAAACATCGAGTGAATGGTGACACCACCTGCGTTGATGGCGGCGATTCCTGTGGGTGCAACTACGATGTATTTCTTACGGGTTTGTGCCACGAAATCGTTCAGAAAAGTTGTTTTTCCTGTTCCTGCTTTTCCGGTAAGAAATATGCTTCGGCTGGTGTGTTCGGCAAGTTCGAAGAGTTGCTGATTCATTTCGTAAAAATAGCCAAAAAGAACGCAAAATAAAAGTAAGGCAGGTTTTTTGATGGATTTTAATTACATTTATTCATCTAAAATTCTGAAGTATTAATGAGAAAAATTATTCTGGTAAGTTCCGCCGTTTTACTCCTTTCTGCCTGCAAATCAAAACCGGTATTGGAGGTTACTGACCGTCTTCCGAAGGATATTTCACAAAAACCCGAAAGACAACCGAAAACTCTTGAAGAACAAATGCAGCACGATATGGAAACCATGCAGAAAATAAGTGCTGAAATTGATGAGCTTTCTGCAGAAGTAAACTGCACCAATCCCGATGAATGGAGGATTTCTCCGTTTGGCTCGAAGGCTTGTGGCGGCCCTGCGTCGTTCATTGCATATCCGATAAAACTAGAAGATGATATCCTTCCGAAAATTGTAGAATACAACCGAAGAAGTTCAGAATACAATCTGAAGTATGGCATTATTTCAGACTGTGCCGTGACTCCCGCACCTTCAGGAATTCGTTGTGAAAATGGTAAAGCAGTTTTAATCTACGAAAGTCAAATTGTTTCATAAATTCTGATGGACTCTGTAAATCAAATTTATCCAACACTTTGATTGGAATCTCTTTTGTGTAAAGTGTCTTTCAGAAGTTTGGCCTGGCTCCATTTGGCATGTCGCGAAGGTCTAATAAAATGACCCATTTTCTCAGAATAAACTTTGGTGAACTGTGCTCCGAAAAAAATGAGCTGGCAACTGTAATTAATCCACATCATTAGTAAAATTACGGCTCCTGCTGCGCCAAAAACCGTCGTTGGTTTCGAAAAATCGAAGTAAAAACTCAGTAAAAACTTACCAATACTGAATAAAACTGCGGTTACTAAAGCGCCCATCCAAACGGAGCGCCACGAGATTTCAACATCGGGCAACACTTTGAACATCAGTGCAAAAAGAATGGTGGTGACCGAAAATCCTGCCAAAAGATTAATAATTCTTACAAAAAGATAAGTTTCAATCCCAAAATGTCTTGTAATAAAATCACTTGCCAATCCGATGGCGGAGGATATAAATAAACTGATGAGGAGAAGGAACGCGATAATCAGAATCATGCCTAAAGAATTGGCGCGGTCGAGAATGTATTTCTGCCAGGCCTTTTTGGGTGCGGCTTCTACATCCCAAAGTGAATTGAGCGAACTCTGCATCTGAAAAAATAAATTGGTTGAACCAAAAATCAAAGAAAGAACGCCGACGATTTTCATCAGGATATTTTTCTTGTTTACCACGGCATTTCCTACCATATTCTGCACGCTTTCACCGACATCTTTTCCCATTAATGCGCCGACCTGTTTTTGGATTTCGCCTCTGATGGCTTCATCCCCAAAGAAAATTCCTGCAACCCAAACGATGATAATCAGCAATCCCGGCATCGAAAAAATAGCGTTGTAAGCAATGCTCGCCGAATCTTTGGATGCGGATGAATTATTCCAATTCGTGAAGGTTTCTTTCAGGAGGTCCCAAGTGAATTTCAGGTATTTCATACAGGAGATTTCCCAAATGAAATTCTAATATTATGCCTAAATGAATAATTGACGAAGATTTATTCCTGAAAATAATCCTCTTTTAGAAGGAAATATCGGTTGACGTCCAGAAAATTTCCATTTTTCACATATTCCTGTTTTAATGTGGCTTCGAATTTCATTCCGCATTTTTCCATAATCTTTCCGGATCCGGGATTGTGCGGAAAGTATGTTGCATAGATTTTATTTAAATGCAAACTTTCAAATCCAAATTTTAAAAGAATTTTCAAAGCTTCGGTCGCATATCCTTTACGCCAAAAATCTTTTGCAATCCAATATCCTGCTTCGGCTTTTTGATGTTGAGGTGTAAGATGAAGACCAATTCCGCCGATGATTTTTTCGGTTTCTTTTAATCGTATTGCGAATATGTAGGCGTTTTTATTTTCAAACCCTTCGGAACTCATTTTAAACCAAAAGTCCGCACTGTCGTTAGTGTATGGAAAAGGCATTGAAAGAGTGTTTTCCGAAAATTCAGAGGTTTCATTTAAATAAAAAATCAAATCAGCCCGGTCTTTTTCTTAGGGCTGATCTAAGATTAATCTTTCGGATGTTATTTCCGGGAAAATTTCCATTTTTTATCTCTAATTTTCTTCGGACTGCGGACTTCCAACTTATTTATACCAACTCGAATACTTCACATAATTATTCGCAATTCTATTCACTTCGCCTTCAAGCAGTTCGGAAGAGATGTCTTTTATTTTTTTTGCAGGAACTCCGCCCCAAACTTCGCCGGATTTAATGTGTGTTCCCTGTGTAACAACAGAGCCGGCACCAACAATAGAATTGCTTTCTACAAGGCAGTCGTCCATCACAATTGCACCCATTCCGATGAGAACATTGTCCTGAAGCGTGCACCCGTGAACGATGGCATTATGACCGATGGAAACATTGTTCCCAATAGTTAACGGAAATTTTTCGTACGTACAGTGAAGCATTGCATTGTCCTGAACATTGACTTTATCCCCCATTCTGATGGAGTGAACGTCGCCGCGAATGACCGCATTGTACCAAATGCTGCAGTTTTCACCCATTACCACATCGCCAATAACGGTTGCGGTTTCTGCCAAAAAAGTTCCTTCACCAATCTCGGGAGTTTTCCCTAAAAGTTCTCTTACAAGTGCCATAGTTCTTAGTTCAAATAATCAATTTAAAAGATGGAAATATAGTTTTCGCGAACATTGCAATTGACAGAGTCTAAAATGACGATGCCCGAAGTCTGACCTAATTTCCGTATTTTTGCTACTCAAATTTAAGAAAAAATGAGACAAATCAGCATAGAACAAACCGCTAATCCGAAAGTGATGAAGTTCGCTACGGAATATAATCTGATTCCGGGTTCACTGGAACTGGACAGAACTTCTGATATTTCCGAAATTCCGATGGCGCAGGAACTGTTCAATTATCCTTTTGTAGAGAAAATTTTTATCACGGCAAATTTTGTAGCGATTGAAAAGTCTGACGCTGTAGATTGGGAAATAATTGCAGAAAGTCTGAAAGATGTGATTGAGGATCAGCTTCTTGAGAATCCAAGAATTTATCAGCAGAAAAAACGCGAAGCCTATCTGCTTTATGCGGAAATGACACCAAATCCTTGGGTGATGAAGTTCGTATCTCAACGACTGATTGTAGAAGGTTTTCTTGAAATTAAATCGAAAGAAGATGCGGAAGATGTTCCATTGGCAAAAGCGCTTTATGACGAATATGATTTCGTGAAAGAAGTTTTTATTTCAGATAATTTCGTGGCGGTTACCAAAGACGATTCTGTGGAATGGCATCAGGTAATGATTTCGGTGCGCGATTTTATTGCAGGATTTCTTCAGGATGGGAAAAAAGTGACCAATATCAAACCATCAAAGCACGAAAATCCGGTTGAACAGCTCATTAACAGAGAATATACGGAAAGTGAGCAGAAAATTACTGACATTCTTAATGAATATGTAGCTCCTGCAGTGGAAGGCGATGGCGGAAAGATTTCTTTAATGGAGTATGATGAAGAAACAAAAACTGCTAAAATGCTTCTTCAGGGAGCATGTTCCGGATGTCCAAGTTCCACGGCAACCTTGAAAGGCGGCATAGAAAATATTCTGAAACAGTTTGTTCCGGAATTGGTAGAAAAAGTAGAGGCCGTAAACGGATAAGTGATGCGAGGTTCGGGATGCGAGTTTCAAATTCCGAGTTCTGAATTTCGTATTTTAAAATATTAAAACTAAGATTAAAAACAATGAATAATATAGAACCCCAAATCTCGAACCCCGAATCTCGGAACTCGAGAAAAGGAATTTTGCTGGTGAACTTAGGTTCGCCAAAATCTACAAAAGTTGAGGATGTAAAGGAATATTTGGATGAGTTCCTGATGGATGAAAGGGTGATCGATTACCGTTGGTTTTGGAGAGCACTTCTCGTTCGTGGAATTATCCTGAAAACCAGACCGAAAAAATCTGCTGCTGCCTATGAAACGGTTTGGACCGACGAAGGTTCGCCACTGATTGTAATCACTGCACAGATTCAGAAAAAATTACAAAAATTGGTTGATGTTCCAGTGGAAATCGGGATGAGATATGCCGAGCCAAGTATTGAAACCGGAATCCGAAAACTTACAGAACAGGGTGTGGACGATATTGTTCTGTTTCCGCTTTATCCGCAATATGCGATGAGTACAACAGAAACGGTTGTAGAGAAAGCCGAGGATGTAAGGAAGAAGAAGTTCCCGAATGTGAAAATCAGCTATGTTCCGCCGTTTTACGACAGAGATATTTACATCGACTGTTTAACGGAAAGCATCCGCGAAAAACTTCCTGAGAATTTCGATAAGCTTCAGTTCTCCTATCATGGCGTTCCGGAAAGACATCTTTACAAAACCGATCCTACAAAAACCTGCCGAATCGACAATTGCTGTATGCAGGATTCGCTTCCGGCGCACCAGTATTGCTACAGACATCAGTGTTTTAAAACCACAGAGCTTGTTCGTGAAAAATTAGGTTTAGATAAGGAAAAAGTGGTTGTTACTTTTCAATCCAGGTTAGGAAATGATAAATGGATCGAGCCATACACCGATGAAACTTTAGAAAATCTTCCTAAAAACGGAGTTAAAAATTTAGCAATTGTTTGTCCTGCTTTCGTTTCCGACTGTCTTGAAACGCTTGAGGAAATTGCGGTGGAAGGAAAAGAAGAGTTTATGCACGCCGGAGGGGAAAATTACCATTACATTGCCTGCTTAAACGATGAGGATCCGTGGATAAATGTGGTGAAAATTCTTTGTGAAGAGGCTTTGAATAAGTAGTTTTTTTGTAAATTTATATAGCGCCTAAGCAATAATAAAGTTTATGAGAGAAAACAAAAGTAAAGCCTATCCTTTTTTGGAAATCGATGATGAAGATTGGAATTATTTTGCCGATAAATTTGAATATATTGAATATCCAAAGGGTACAATTCTCCTAAAGGAAGGAGAGGTAGAAAATTATCTTACTTTCTTAGAAGAAGGCATTATTCGCACTTATATGATGGCAAATGATAAGGAGAGAACGCTGCGCTTTACGTTTTCTGATACGTTTGTCAGCGGTTATACATCGTTCATTTTAAGGAAGCCCTGCACAACCAATATTGAAACCCTTACCGATTGCAAATGCTGGCGGATAAGTTATGATGATCTTCAGGATTGCTACATCAAAACACCGGGAGGAAACAGGATAGGAAGGATTTCCGCTGAGTTTCTTTATATTTTAAGCTCATCCAGAGAGATATCGTTGCTTACCAAATCTCCTGAAGAACATTATATTGAATTGATGAATACTAATCCGGAATGGTTTAAGCAAATTCCTTTAAAGCACGTGGCGTCATACCTTGGAATTACACCACAGGCACTTAGTAGAATCCGGGCGAGAATTGCTTGATATGAATTGAAATAGAACTTTCGGTGTTTTGCCGGAAGTTTTTTTATTGAACCGGAGTCCGGAATTCACCGTAACCCATTAATCCATCATAGTTTCGGCCGAACGGACGGTAATAAAGAAATGCCTGATACAGATTTTCGGTCTGCCAGAAATTACCGTTTATTTCTCCGTAATTAATACTTCCATTCTTATTTTTTGTGGCTAAAATATAATTGTAGAATCCCTGTTTCAGGTAGATTTTTGCGATATATTTTTGTGCCTGTTCATCGTAAAACATCTGGTTTTCTTTGCTTGGCAAATAATCGTTGAATGCACCCAAAACAAAAATTTCTTTATCGGTTTTTTCAGAATCTAAAGCAAAATAAACCCAGGAATAATCACCTTCGTTATCGGCATTCCGTTCAATTCCCAAATCATTTCTTCGGAAATAATACGCACCGTTCACATCCGGCTGAAACTGATAATTTAAAGGAAACGCCCAAACCGGAAAGAGGTAAGTATAGTTCTGATCTTCAATAATTTCGTGTCCGGCAACCATGTCCAAAGGCTGATTCATAATTTTATTATTGAAATAATAAAACTCGTTATATCCTGGAAAAGAAAGATTTAGTTGTTGGAAAAGCACTCGGTTTCCAAGCGATGAACTTGGTTTTTGGTTGTAAACGCCAATATTCCAGTTGTTGTTTTGGATGACATTTAACGAAACAGAATTCAGGTTTGAACCAAGCTGCGAACCGTTGCCAATCGCCTGAACTTCTACACGCTGATTTATTTCAGGATTTCTCGAATCTGTAGTTCTGCCTACTTTTACGGCAATATTTGCAGCATCTTCTACCACTGCAAACCGTTTGGTGAATAATGGTTTCGACGGTGAATCTTTATAAACAATAATCTCGAAATTCCCTGATATTTTTGGCTGAATTTTATCGTTTGGAAAAGTCAGTGAATAATGGGTGTATCGTTGTAAAGTATTGAAGGAATACTGAAATTTATCAATCAGTCCGTTTAAACTTCCGTTGGCATATTCGGTATAGAAAAGTCCGTCGTCTTCCCAATTTCGGTCGTAATGCTTAAGTGTATAACGATAAATAGTGCTCGAATTGGAGAAGTCGTCAAAACGCAGAATCAGTTGTTCGTTAAAACCAATAACCGGAGTAATGTCATTGGTTTGAGGATTAAACAACTGAATACTTCGGATGTCCTGCCCGAAAGTGAACACTGAAATTAATAAAAAAAGAAGTAAAAACCTTTTCATCATTGCGAATATAACGAATATTAAGCCAAAATGTTTTATATAGGATTTAATAAATCCGTAATGGTTAAATTTGTGTTTTAATTATTCAAGATGCTAAAAATACAGTCTTTTTCATTCAATCCTTTTTCCGAAAACACCTATGTAGTTTACAATGAAAATGGAAGTGCATTCATCATCGATCCGGGAAATATTCACGAGCATGAAACGAAGGCGCTGCAAAGTTTCATTAATGATAATGAATTAAAAATTCAGAAAATTTTGCTGACGCACGCACATATCGATCATGTTTTGGGTTTACAATGGGCTTACGATACTTTTAAAGTTCCGGTAATCATGCACGAAATTGAGAAAGAAATCCTGGACAGAAATCCAATGTCAGCAAGGCAGTTTGGTTTCTTTTTCAAACCGTTTGAAGGTGAAATCAGTTATGTTTCTGAACATGAAACCGTAAAACTTGATGAGGACGAACTGAAAGTATATCACGTTCCGGGACATTCCCCAGGGCATGTAGCGTACCATTGTGAAAGCCAAAAATTCGTGATTTCCGGTGATGTTCTCTTTGAAGGCAGTATCGGAAGAACCGATTTGTATAAAGGCAATCACGAGCAGCTGTTAGAAAGTATCCGTACTAAACTGTTTGTTTTGGATGACGAAACCAAAGTTTTTTCCGGCCACGGAAATTCTACGACCGTTGGTTTTGAGAAGCAGTACAATCCCTTTTTCAGATAATTGGTTCACAAAAAAGAAAAACGCTCCAAGAGCGTTTTTTTATTTCCATTTAATATTGCAACCCATGCTCGGTTTCTGAATTTCTTCCTGAGGTTGTCCTGCCAAGAGATTTTCAAAAGCAATCACTAAATCTTCGCCAGTAACTTCTTTATGATTTCCCGGTCTCGAATCGTCCATTTGTCCGCGATAAATCAAATCAAGTTTATCATCGAAGAAATAAAAATCCGGAGTGCAGGCAGCGTCGTATGCCTTTGCAATACTTTGGCTCTCATCGTACAGATACGGGAAATCGAATCTTCTTTCAATCTGAAATTTAATCATTTTTTCAGGAGAATCCGCAGGATATTTTTCAACGTTGTTGGCATTTATTCCTATGAATTCGATTCCTTTATCGTTGTAATCTTCGTAAAGTTCGGTAAGTTTATCGATCACGTGAAGCACGAAAGGGCAGTGGTTACACATAAAAAACACCAGGGTTCCTTTTTCACCCTTCAGTTCTTCTAAGGTTTGTATTTCGTTGCTTTTTGATGGGTTCGGAAGTTCAAAATAAGGTGCTTTTGTTCCGAGTTCCAGCATATTTGAAGGTGTATCTGCCATAATATTTTAGTTTTTCAATTGAGCAATTCTGATTGCTGTCTTGTTAGATTATTACATTAATTTACTGAGCAAAGATAAGGCTTCTTGTTTAGAATTTTCAAAATTCACCCAATGGATGTTCTCTTCTTTCCGATACCATGTCAGCTGTCGTTTGGCAAATCTTCTTGAATTTTTCTTGATTTCTTCAATTGCAAAATCCAATGTCCATTCGCCGTCTAAATATTTGAAAATTTCAGTATAACCTACGGTTTGAAGCGCAGTTTTGTCTTTGTAATTAATAAGTTTTTGGACTTCTTTCACCAAACCGTTTTCGATCATTTTATCAACACGCTGATTGATTCTTTCATATATGATTTCTCGTGGCGCATCAATCCCAATTCTGATTACCCGGAAATCGCGTTTGTTTTTTGGCTCAGAAATCAAATCAGAATACTTTCTTCCGGTTTGCCAAATCACGTCAATGGCTCGCAGTAAACGTCTTGGGTTGTAACGGTCTACAACTTCATAGTATTCGGGATCTTCTTTCGCGAGAATTTCATGAAGTTCTTCAATACCATTTTTTTCAAGAATTTCATTTAGTTTATTCTGATGGTCTTCGTTGGCTTCAGGCAGATCATTTAGTCCTTCAATAACTGCTTTTTCATACATCATGCTTCCACCAACCATTACCGCAAAATCGTTTTTGTTGAAAATATCATTCAGTTGTTTCAGTGCATCAACTTCATACTGACCGATGGAATAATAATCTTCCACCGAAAGATTTCCTATGAAGTGATGTTTTGCCTCAGTCAGTTCTTCATCTGTTGGAGCCGCAGTTCCTATTTTCATTTCTTTGAAAAACTGTCTCGAATCGCATGAAATAATTTCTGTATTGAAATGTTTTGCAATTTCAATAGCGAGTTTTGTTTTTCCGATTCCGGTGGTTCCAATAATGGAGATGAGGGTTTTCACGCTGCAAATTTCCTGATTTTTCTGCAATAAAAAAACCGTTCGAAGAATTCCGAACGGCAGGTAATCAATATATGAGAAAAAATTATTTTACTTCTTCAACATCAATGGTCGTAATACCTTCCTTCTGCATCGCTTCCCAAAGTAAAAATTTGTCAACTTCTTTCATCAGTTTCGGAATCACAAGGGTCAGAACCGCAAGGTCATCTAAAGAGCCAACCAACGGAATTGCAATTTCCGGAAGTAAATCGATCGGTGAGATAACGTAAACCAGTCCTAAAATGGGCAAAATCATATCCATGGAGTTCGTAGGATAATATCCCTTGCGCCACATTTTCACCATACGCCAAAACACAGGAATCTTTTGGATGAAGCCTTTATGTTTAATCGCTTCTTTAATTAATTGAATTTTTGAGTATTTCATTTATGTTTTAAAAATTAACAGTCAGTATTTTACAAATTCCATTCCAATTGTTAGAGTGAAATGGTAATGTTTTGTTAAAAATTATTTTGTAAAACTTTCGATAAACTGTTTAGATTCTGTAGTGTTCCAGTCTTTGGAAGCTGTTTCTTTCAGGAGGATTCTACCGTCTTTATCCAATAGAAATGTGGTAGGGAAAACCTTAGGTAAAATCTTCCCGTTTATTGGGCTTTCGGCAATATAAACAGGCGCAGTATAATTATTGTCTTTTATGAATTTTCGTACGTCTTCTTCCTTATCCATCATCGCAATCAGTACAAAATCCATATCATCTTTTTTCTCCAGATAAAGTTGCTCAATGGACGGCCATTCTGTACGGCACGGTGCGCACCAGGTTCCCCAAAAGTTAAGGAAAACTACTTTTTTCTCCCGGAAGTTTTTCAGGTTGGTGCTGCTTGTATTTATGCCTTTAAGTTTTACATCGTAATCGGCTTCATCAACTTTTACGGCGCTTTCGATTTCCGCAACGGGAAAAAACATTTCTTTCACTCCCGGAATAAAAGCCACGGCCGCAAGCACAGCCACAAGGAAAATATAAATGATGTTTTTCTTCAAGATTTTAAATTTTACAATAGTTCAAGGATTTCTTCGATGGCGTCCTTACCACGGTTTTTAGCGTAGTAAACCTGCAAATCGTTGTAAAAATCGTCTTTCGGATAAGTGTCAGGATTTTCTTTGAATTTTTTCAATAAATCCTGTCCGTATTTCGGTCTTGGTCCCCAATGGTTAATTACATTATAGTTTTCATCAAGCAGCAAAACAATCGGAATCGACTGTGTTCCGTTGGTTAAAAACTGGTCAATAAGACTGGTATCGCTGTCGCGAAGGAAAATTTTCACTTCATTGGTTTCTTCGAAAAACTTGGTCACTGCCGGAACCGTTGCACTGGCATCTCCACACCAAGGTTCGGAAATAATGAGCACTTTTCCGTTGAATTTTTTGGATTTTAGCAGTTCAGTGAGTTCTGCATCTTTTTTAAAGGTCTTCAGTGTTCTCTCCATTCTTTGCTTTCCAAGCTCGTAATACTCCGCAAAAGATGCTTCTTCCTCGTCTTTAGGGTTGTTCAGCCTTTCATCGTTTAAGTTCAGATATTCCTCAAAACTAATGGCTTCTTCCCAGTATTTCTTCATTTTTAAATTTTATTTGAATTAATTGATAGTGTTTACAGTCGTCTGATTTTATTAATCAAAAACAAGTCCGCAAGCACAAATGCTGCCACATTTTCCACAATTGGCACGGCGCGCGGAACGACACAGGGATCGTGTCTTCCTTTTCCTTCAACAGTCACTTTTTTGCCGTCTTTATCAACACTTTCCTGAGGTCTCAGAATAGTTGCAACAGGTTTAAATGCCACGCGGAAGTAAACGTCCATTCCATTGGAAATTCCGCCCTGTATTCCACCGGAAAGATTGGTTTTGGTTGAAAAATCTTCATTGAAAATATCGTTGTGTTCCTTCCCGGTCATTTTTGCACCACAAAAACCGCTTCCGTATTCAAATCCTTTTGCGGCGTTAATGTTCATCATTGCTTTTGCAAGTTCCGCCTGAAGTTTTCCAAAAACGGGCTCGCCAATTCCGGTCGGAACATTTTTAATCACACAGGTAATAGTTCCGCCAATTGTATTGCCTTCTTTCTTGATTTCTTTGATTTTCTGAATCATTTTATCCGCCGTTTCAGCGTCGGGACAACGAACTTCGTTATCTTCCGTTTTACTGAAATCCAGTTCCTGATAAGGTTTTTCACAAAAGATTTCTCCAACCGAGGAAACAAAGGCATTGATTTCAATTTCAGGGAGCAGTTGCTTTGCCAAAGCGCCGGCAACCACCCAATTTACAGTTTCGCGCGCTGATGATTTTCCACCTCCGCGATAATCTCTGAAACCGAACTTCTGATCATAAGTGAAATCTGCGTGGCTTGGACGATAATTATTGGCGATGTGTTCGTAATCCTTGGATTTCTGATTTTCATTTTCAATCATAAAACCAATGGGAGTTCCTGTGGTTTTTCCGTCAAATATTCCAGAAAGAAACTTTACGGTATCGCTTTCTTTTCTTTGCGTAACGATGGCACTCTGTCCGGGTTTTCTTCTGTCGAGCTCGTGCTGAATTTTTTCTAAATCAACCTCCAAACCTGCCGGAAAATTATTGATAATTCCGCCATAAGCTAAACCGTGACTTTCGCCGAAAGTGCTGAACGTAAGAAAATTTCCAAGTGTGAACATAGCGCAAAGATAATGATTATAGGGTGAAATTATTTGCTGGATGGTATGGAATTCCGATTGTTTTCAAAGGCAGTTTTCATCTGTTCAAGTTCTTCAGGTGTTGCTTTACGCCAGATAAAGCCTTCTTTTAAATCGGAACCGATTTTCTGCGGAACAATCCCTGCATCAATATATTCCTGGATATAACCTGGCGAAACCGCCGGAATTGGAATATCAAAACTGAAAGGATAGCCTTCCACAACATTCAGTTTCAGATTGCCGAGGTCGTAGGATTGATATTTTTCCAGTTTAAAATATGATGGCTTTATGAACTGCGTTTTTTCGAATCCCATCATATAATTTCCCAATCTGAAACTTGGAAAATGTGGCTGAATAAATTTCGGAAACGCAAGGAAGATTCCGCAAACAATACTTATCGAAATAAAAATTAACAGTGATGTTTTCCGTGAAATCATCTCAAAAAAAACAACAAAGACAACAACAAAAAATACGTCGATTAAAAATCGGTATTGAGCAGAAAATAATAATACAATCAAACTTTTAATTAAAACTGAGATTAAAAGAATCGTTATTATTTTTTTCTTTTTAATAAAAGTAAAAACTGAAAATACGATTAATGTAAGAGCAAAAGCAATATGAATTTTAGATTTTATTCCTTCAATAGAAAACCAGTTTATTAAATAATCGCTTGTTGAAAAGTTTTTAATTTCAGCAGCGGTGTATTGCATGTCAAAGGTTTTTTCAATGGCTATTTCAGACGAGATTTTCAACAGTTCTTTATTTGTAGTCCAGTTTAACCCTGAATCTAAAAACTGAACCGGAAATACAGGAAATCCAAATGTCCAAATGTTTTTTATTAAAAATAATATGAAGATTAAACTACCTCCAATTAGGAATTTTAAATTGCTTTTTAGAATTAACAGAGCGTAGAGAAGTGTGAAAACCGGAAGCCAGATTACGGTTGGTTTAATGATAAACACAAAAACAGAAAATGCAAAAAGTAATGAGATGTTTTTATTTCCTTTAAGTATTTCATTCAGAATCATTAATGAAAAAACAATTAGCGGTAAATCCGGGCTTGGCGACTGTGAAAACAAAAATAAAATCGGCAAAAAACCAAGATGGATCCAGCTTCTTTTCTCTAAAATATAAATGAGATAAATAATCAGGATGACTGAATTAATCCTCAAAAAAGGGTCTGAAAAATTTGAAAATCCGGCTTGGAAAATATGCCAAACCGAAGACTGCCCTAAAAGCAAATCGAGGTTGGAAATACCTTTTACCAAACCAACTTCAGAAATCCATTTTATGGTAGGAATATAGTATCCAAAATGATCCAGAATAAAAGGGTAGAACGCTCCAAAAAAAATTATTACAAGTAAAATTGGGAAAAAAGCTTTGCTGTTTTCCTTTATGATATCAATCAGTCTCAAATTTTGCTTGAAATAAAAAAAAGTTGAAATCCCTGTTGCAACAGATATTAACTCTATATAAATATTTATTGGAAAGAAAAATGCGGCAACCGTCCAAACCAATGATAATAGAACTGTTCCTGAAAACAGTTTTGCCGAAATCCCTGTCCAAGCTTTACCAATAATCCTCTCAAAAATGCTTCCCATCCCCAAAAGCGTGGGAATGATGATGATGGTGGACAGTAAGGTATAAAGCATAAAAAAAGATTGCTTAAAAATAAGCAATCTTTTGAAATTTATAAGAAGTAAAATTATTGTCTATCGCTGTTGAACTCTACCGTCTTTTCTGTCCTGCGCTCTACCGATTGTATATCCGGTTGCACCACCAATTACACCACCGATTACGGCACCGGCACCTCTGTTTTTCTTATTGATAATGGCTCCGGCTGCTGCACCACCTACGGTTCCGATAATGGTACCTTTGGCTGCTTTACTCATACCTTGCGGTTGTTGTGCTGTTTGCTGAGTTCCGGTTGCAGTTCCTGCGTCAGAACCGGAGTTTGCATAAGTTCCTGAGCTCGATGCTCTTCTCGGAGCTTCTCTGTAAACTGTTCTTTCCACAACTCTTTCTCTTGCCGGCGCGGCTGCGGTTCTTGCAGCAGCACGCTGATTAGCTTCTTCTACTTTAGCAATACTGTCTTTTGCTTTTTCGAACGCGATTTTTTCTTTTTCAATAGCAAGTTTTTGTCTTTCAATCTCCAACTGCCTTGCCTGATATTCCATTTTCTCCTGCTCCAGAGATTTCTCGGCAACAGTTTCTTCTTTTTTACAAGCTGTCAGCATCATTACTGACAAAGCACCTGTTAATAATATATTTTTCATAACTTTTATTTTTCAGTATTATAATCGGTATAGGATAGACAAGTTCCAAACCAAAGTAGTGTTAAAGAAATGTTAAAATAACTTAAATAAAAAGCAACTTATTGAATATCAACAAGTTGCTTACTTTGTGAGGTTCCAGGCGGATTCGAACCGCCGTAGACGGTTTTGCAGACCGCTGCCTAACCACTCGGCCATGGAACCGTTTACCAAATGGTTTGCAAATTTAAGAAAAAAAACCATATTTCATAGAGAAAGAATTTGATTTTTTTTAAACCTCTATCCTTAGTATATTTGTAGTTTAGAAAAATAAAAATGTCAGATATTAAACTGAATACAATTCCTGAAGCTATTGAAGAGCTTAGAAAAGGAAATATCATCATCGTCGTAGATGATGAAAACCGTGAAAATGAAGGCGATTTTCTTTCTGCCGCGGAACTTACAACTCCTGAAATCATCAATTTTATGACCATCTATGGAAGAGGATTAATCTGTACTCCTCTTACCGAAAAACGTTGCGACGAACTTGGGCTGGATGTGATGGTTACCAGAAGCAGCGATCCGAAAGAAACGGCTTTTACGGTTTCTGTTGATCTTCTTGGAGAAGGGGTTTCAACAGGGATCTCTGCAAGTGACCGTTCAAAAACAATTATGGCTCTGATGGATGAAAAATCTAAACCTAGTGATTTTATGCGTCCTGGACATATTTTTCCTTTGAGAGCACGTAAAGGAGGAGTTCTTAAAAGAGCCGGACATACCGAAGCAGCCATCGATTTAACAAAACTTGCCGGACTGAAGGAAGGCGGTGTGATCTGCGAAATCATGAATGAAGATGGTACGATGGCGAGACTTCCGCAGTTGGTTGAATTGGCAAAGAAACATAATCTGAAGATTGTTTCTATTGAGGATTTAATTCATTATCAACTTCAGAAAGGTAATCTGATTGAAAGAATAGAGGAGCGTAAAGTGAAAACTCATTATGGCGAATTCGATTTCTTTGCTTTCAGAGAAACCAGTACCGACCAGATTCATTTTGCACTGACGAAAGGATCCTGGGCTCCGGATGAACCGGTTTTGGTGAGAGTTCAGGCATCCAATTCGTATTTTGATGTGTTGACCAGACTGACAAATGGTGAAAAACCTCTGCTTGAAAAAGTGACGAATATGATTAATGAAGAAGGAAAAGGGGCGGTTATTTTCATCAATAACGTTTCTAATAATGAAAATACGATGCGTAAACTTCAACAGTTCTTGGATTTTCAGGATGGACAGGTAAAGCGTCCGACCTTAGCATCCAATTTCCGTGATTATGGTATTGGAACACAGATTTTAAAGAATTTGGGCATCAATAAATTTAGAGTTATTACTCAGAATCCTAATTTGAAACCGGTGGTTGGCGGATATGGAGTTGAGGTAACCGAAATGGTTGAACTTTAATTAAGATACAATAAAAGAAAATGGCTTGAGAAATCAAGCCATTTTTACTTCGTCGAAATTTCGGAAACCGTTCAGAAAATCTTTGATGTTCATTCTTTTCTTTCCTTCCAGTTGAACTTCTTCAGGTTCGTAATAACCATCATTTGTAAAAATTTTAAACGTGTTTTTGGAAATCTCCAGTTTTCCTGCCTCCTGATTGTGATTGTTTGTTTTAAAATTTCCGGAAAATATTTTTAGTGATTTTTCGTCTTCGCCAATCTTCAAAATAGTGAAAGCGCATGGATATGGCGACATTCCACGGATGAAATTATGAACTGTTTCTGAATTTTGGTTCCAGTTGATTTTGGTATCTTGCTTAAAAATCTTGAAGGCGTTTTTAGGGTGCTCAGAATGTGGCTGAGGTTTTTCAATAATTGAGTTTTCTGCTATTCCATCAAGTGTTTTTACAACCAGTTTTGCCCCCATTTCCATCAGACGGTCGTGGAGCGTTCCGGCGTTGTCTTCAGGCAGAATTTCAATTTCTTCCTGTAGCAAAATATTTCCTTCGTCTATTTTTTCATTAATAAAAAAAGTAGTTGCTCCGGTTTTGGTTTCACCGTTGATGATGGCATAATTGATTGGTGCTGCGCCACGGTAATCCGGAAGCAGAGAAGCGTGCAGATTAAACGTTCCGAGTCGTGGCATTTCAAAAAGTATCTTTGGCATCATTCTGAAGGCAACCACAACGAAGATATCTGCATTTAGTTTTTTTATATTTTCTAAGAAATCAGGATTTCGCAGTTTTACGGGTTGTAAAACAGTTAATCCGTTTTCTTCTGCATATATTTTTACCGGTGACTGGTGAATTTTCTGACCTCTTCCGCTTGCTTTATCAGCCACAGTTACAACACCTACAACTTCATGATTTGAATTGTGAATGGCTTCAAGAGAGGTTTTTGCAAATTCGGGAGTTCCGAAAAAGACAACTTTTAATGGTTTCATCCTGCAAAGATATTTTTATCTTTTCTAAAAGGCAAAATTTAGGACAAGGTATAAGTTCGGAAATCGAGCATTTTTACTTTTCCGGAATCTAAAAGAAGAATAAGGTTTTCAAGAATTTTCTCTTTTCTGTAGAAATTCATTTTCACTGCAATTTCATCCAATGACGCAGGTTTATTAGCAAGGATTTTTATAATATCATCGGCAATGCCACTGCCAAAAATACTTTCTTTTTTCTTTTTGCAGACATAACACATTCCGCAGTTTTTGATATTTTTCTCGCCAAAATAGGAGAGAATAAGTTTCATTTTACAGTAATTATTCTCAGTAATATAAAACTTCATTTCTTCCCATTTCTGCAGTTTATTTTTCTGAATCTGAGCGAATAAACTCCAGTGTTTACCTGAAATGAGTCTGTCGCTTCGGTGCTTTAGGAATTTAATTGAAGAGATAGAACCGTCGATATACTCCAGATGGTTTTGCTTTTCACAGTCTTTAATCGTTTGTTTTAACAACTGTGGATTTGTCCCAATTTTATCTGAAAGTTTTTGCTCACTGAAGTGAACTTTATAATTGGCAAATCCGTCGAGATTGCGTAACAGCAGCTCTATGAAATGTGCATCTTTTTTGGGTAAAAGTTCGATGTCTTCCGGATTTATATTCAGTTTTAATGTTGAGAGACTTTTAAGACTGTTGTGGTAAATGATTTCCTGATTATGAAGAAATGTAAGAACGGTTTTTATCTTCGCAAATGAACATTTTGTAAAGTTTTTAATCTTTTCTAAATGCAGCTGAAAAGTTTGCTCAGGCAATTCTGTATCTGCAACCTGAAAAACGGAATAGATATAAGAAATGATAGAGGTGAATTCTTTTTTTGAAGGGATTTGATTCTGAAGAATATCGTCTATATTCTTCAGTTCCGGTACATTCCAAAACAGGAATGCATAGCTTTGTTTTCCGTCTCTGCCGGCGCGCCCGATTTCCTGATAATAATTTTCGATGGAAGGAGAGGGCGATAAATGGATGACGAGCCGAACATCATCTTTATCGATTCCCATTCCAAATGCATTAGTTGCCACAAGAATTTGGTTGCTGGAGCTAATCCAAAGATTTTGCTTTTGTTTCTTTTCTTTAGCTGAAAGTCCGGCGTGGAAATAATCAATATTTCTTAATCCTTTTGATTGCAGAAAAGCTGAAAGTTCTTCAGTTTCTTTTCTCGTTCTTGCATAGATAATTCCAGCGACCTGATTGTGCTTTAGAATTTCGTAGATTCTCTGATATTTGTCCGAAATTTGTTCGGTAATAATGCTGAGATTATTTCTCTTAAAACTTTTTTGAAAGATTTTTGTGTCTTTCAAGCCCAATTTCAGTTGGATTTCTGCCAAAACTTTTGGAGTCGCAGTTGCGGTTAGTGCAATACAGGGAACATTTTTGTGCTGTTCCCGGAATGGTTTAATGTTCTGATAACTCGGTCTGAAATCCTGTCCCCACTCCGAAATACAATGGGCTTCATCCACAGCGATAAATGAGATTTCCACGTCCTGAATGTTCTCCAAAAATTTTTGATTGGTAAGCCTTTCCGGAGATACATATAGCAGTTTTGTAAGACCTTCTTTACAGTGGTTGTAAATGTCTTCCGCTTCAATATCGTCCAATTCGGATGAGAGATATTCTGCTTCAATTCCTCTTAATTTCAATTGAGTGGTTTGGTCCCGCATCAAGGCAAGAAGTGGGGAAATGATGATGGCAGTACCTTCAAGAATAAGTGCCGGCAATTGATAACATAAAGATTTTCCGGCTCCTGTTGGTAAAAGTGCAAGCGTGTCGTTATCCGAAATTAAAGAATTGATGATTTCTTCCTGTGAATCCCGAAATGTATCATAACCCCAAAAATGCTTAAGGGTATCATATTTCAGTTTGTTATAATTCTGGCTTGAAATCATTGTCTAAAATTAGTGATTATAAAATTAAAAAAGCCACGCAATGCGTGGCTTTCATTATATATAATTTTAGAAATTATTTTGCTTCGAAGTAAACTCTTCTGTTAGCTCTGTTTTTCCATTCAGGACATTTAGTTGCGGGCTCACACTCAGGGTATTTAAGGTCTTTTTCACCTCTACCGATTGCGTTTAATCTACCACCGTCAACACCATTTTGAATCAGATAATTCTTAACGTTGTTTGCTCTTCTTTCAGAAAGTCTCTGGTTGTAAGCATCGGATGCTCTGGTATCAGTTCCACCGATTACATTGTAAGAACCAGTTGAAGAATTGATATAGTTTGCAGCGTTGTTAAGAATTGGAGTGTTTGAAGGTAGAATTCTGTCTGAATCAAGATCGAATTCAATTC
>CAZPQV010000019.1:27662-34664 GCA_964588705.1 uncultured Chryseobacterium sp. | reverse complement strand
CGTGTGTTGGGTTATGTGAAAGCCATTTATATCGGTGGTTTGCTTATGGCAGCAGGATATATTGGTGTTGGACTGTTTCAGCAACTGCCTCTGTTCTATGCATCTCTTGGACTGATTATTTTAGGAAATGGTTTCTTTAAGCCAAGTATTTCCACACTTCTTGGAAATCTTTATTCTGAAGAGCCATACAAAGCCAATAAAGATGCAGGATACAACATTTTCTATATGGGTATTAACATTGGAGCCCTTGTCTGTAATTTCGTTGCGGCATATATGCGTAACAAGTACGGTTGGGGTCCTGCATTCATTACGGCCGGAGTTGGAATGCTCATCGGTTTGGTGATTTTCACAACCGGAATGAAATATATCCGCGAAGCTAATGTAATGAAGCCTGTACAGGAAGGCGATACAAAACTTTCTACTATTTTATTAAAAGTTTTTGTTCCTGCAATTGTAGCAGGTCTCATTGGTTGGATTATTCCTGGAAACATCTTTGGAAGCGACTCTACTGATGCCTTTATTTTCGCCTGTCTTCCGGTGGTATTCTTCTACGTAAACCTTTATTTAAGAGCAAATTCCGAAGACAAACGTCCTATTGGTGCACTGCTTGCGATTTTTGCGGTAAGTTTAATGTTCTGGGCGGTATTCAAGCAAAACGGAACAGCACTGACAAGATGGGCAAATTATTACACCGACAGATCTGCTCCTGCTGTAATGGAAAAACCATTGGAAGCAATATATCTTGTTGAAACGAAAGATTATAAAGACAAAGAAATATCAGTTTTTGACAATCAGTTTGTGGCTCAAAAAGATGATGCCGGTGAAACGATGAAAGAAACAGGAAAAGACATTTATTTCCGAAACGTAAAAGCCGAAGAAAAAGCTGCTTTGGAAGCCAATCCTGAACAGCCGGTTTATTTATTCAACACGGAATTATTCCAGTCTGTAAATCCATTCTGGGTAATTGTGCTGACTCCACTCGTCGTTGGATTTTTCTTAATGCTCCGAAGACGCGGCAAAGAACCGACAACACCATCTAAAATCGTGCTTGGTTTATTCATTTCTGCACTTTCGTGTTTGGTAATGGTAGGCGCCGTATATGCGGGAGGAAATGGTCTCGAGAAGGTATCTTCCTGGTGGCTGATTGCAGCGTACGGTGTAATTACAGTGGGTGAACTTTGCCTTTCACCAATGGGTCTTTCGTTGGTTTCCAAACTTTCACCACCAAGAATTACGGCTCTGATGATGGGAGGTTTCTTCCTTTCAACCTCGATCGGAAATAAACTTTCCGGAGTTTTGGCAAGTATGTGGTATAATTATGAGGATAAGGCCAATTTCTTCTGGGTAAACTTCGGATTACTGTTATTGGCAACTCTCCTTGGATTATCAATTCTTAAACAATTAAACAAAGTAATGAAAGAAAAAGGAGTGAATTAATAATTTCTGATTCTTTAACATAATTGAAATCGCAGCCTGAAACTGCGATTTTTTCGTTTTATAACTTGCTTTAAGTGCAAAAAAAACTATATTTGCTTGTCTTAACAAAAATTAACAATTAAAAATATGAATACGGCACAACCAACAGAAGGGCATCCTAAAGGATTGTACTCGCTCTTTTTCACAGAAATGTGGGAGCGCTTCTCTTATTACGGAATGAGAGCCCTGTTAACAATTTTCTTAACAGCAGAATTAGCAACCGGTGGTTTTGGATTAGACAGAGCAGAATCACTTAAAATTTACGGTGTTTTCACAGCTTTGGTATATCTTACCCCAATTCTTGGAGGTTGGTTTGCCGATAAGATTTTAGGTCAGAGAAAATCAATCCTTATTGGTGGACTGGTGATGGCAATCGGGCAGTTTATGCTTGCTGCGAGTGCTGCTCCGGATTTATTAGGAGATCTTGAAGCCCGCAAAAATTTCTTTTATCTTGGATTAGGAGTTTTGATTCTTGGTAACGGATTCTTCAAACCAAACATTTCTACGATTGTAGGTGACCTTTACGATAATGATGACCCAAGAAAAGACGGTGCTTTTACCATCTTCTATATGGGGATTAACATCGGTGCGTTCCTTTCTCCTTTCGTTGCAGGAACACTTGGTGAAAAAGTAGGCTGGCCTTACGGTTATTTCGCAGCGGGTGTCGGAATGCTTGTTGGTGTTCTTTGGTTCTATGCAAGAAGAAGCACGCTGGAAGATGTTGGTCTTCCTCCGGGATATAAGGAAAAAGGAATTACTTCACTTCAGGCAAAAGACTGGAGAGATGTGGTACTTTACACCATTGCAAACGTAGCATTTGTATTCCTTGTAATGCTGATTTGGAACAATACTTCCGATACTGTACACACCATTATGGTTTGGGTACTTGGTATTGCCGGTGCTTTGTTTATCGGTTCATCCATCTTCAAAGGAACTTCCGGTTCTACGGAATGGACGAGAGTTTTTGTAATCCTGATTCTGGCATTCTTCAACATCGTTTTCTGGGCTGGATTTGAGCAGGCAGGTGGTACATTCAACCTTTTTGCGCAGGAAAATACCAACAGAGTGGTTGGCGGATTTGAAATTCCTACAACATGGTTCCAAAATATCAACCCTATTGCGATTGTTACTTTAGCACCATTATTCTCAATTCTTTGGGTAAAACTGGCAGCGAAGAAAATGAATCCGAGAACTCCGGTAAAATTCGCAATGGCGATGTTTATCGGTGCTTTGGCATTCTTCATTATGACGCAGGCGAACAACAATGCACAAGGTGGAAATCTGGTTTCTCCAATGTGGTTGGTAGTAGTTTATGTTCTTCTTACAGTTGGTGAACTCATGCTTTCGCCAATCGGATTATCGATGGTAACCAAACTTTCTCCTGGAAAAATCACATCAATTATGATGGGAGTTTGGATGGCGAGTTTCGCATTGGGTAACTATTTTGCTGCAACTCTTGAACAGATTCTTCAGACTTATAACTTCGATCTGTATCCGTTCATCACCGGACTAATGCTTTTCTCAGGGGTTGCATTATTAGCACTTTCACCAATCCTTAATAAGTTCATGAAAGGGATTCATTAAATCTCCATTCTTAAAATATTTCAGAAACCACCGAATAATTCGGTGGTTTTTTCTATTTTAGTCCATTGAAAAAATTAGATAAATGGCTCAAACATTAGAACAGATCAGAAATTTCGAAGGAAAATATCCAAAACAAATCTGGTCGCTTTTCTTCTCAGAAATGTGGGAACGCTTCTGTTTTTACGGAATGCGTGGGATGCTCACCTACTTCATGATCACCGAACTTCTGATGAAGGAAGACATCGCCAACCTGCAATACGGAGCAACTCAGGCGTTCGTTTATGCGTTTACGTTCATTGGCGGTTTGTTCGCCGATAAAATTCTGGGATTCAGAAAATCACTGTTTTGGGGAGGAATTATGATGATTATCGGAAGTGCCATTCTCGCGACCGACCCTCACAAATATTTCTTTTTAGGAATTGCATTTACCATTATCGGAACCGGTTTCTTCAAGCCAAATATTTCCACGATGGTGGGTGAACTATACAATCCGAATGACCCAAGAAGAGATGCCGGATTCTCACTTTTTTACGCAGGAATTAACCTTGGAGCACTTTTAGGAGGTTATTTGTGTATCGCGATCGGAAAAGGAGAACTGTTCTCCAATTTTATTCCAGAGGCAATGCGTTGGAACGTTGCTTTCGGACTGGCCGCTATCGTAATGATTATCAGTTTAATTAATTTTGTTTTTACACAGAAAACCTTGGGCAGTATCGGTATTCAGCCAAAGGTCATGGCGGTTGACGGACAGGAAAAACCAATGGCGAGATGGAAAGAATATGCGGTTTACGGCGGAACTTTAGTCTTGATTCCGTTGATTATGAAAATGGTTTCCGTGCCGGAATATACCGATTATTTCATGTGGACGATTGGACCACTTACGCTGATTTATTTCTTTTATGAAATGACCAAAGTAACCTCTTCAGAACGAAAAAAACTTTGGGCAGCATTGGTATTCATCGTGTTTTCAATTCTTTTTTGGGGAATTTACGAACAAAGTGGCGGTTCATTAAGTATCTTCGCTGCTAAAAACCTGGATAATAATCTGCTCGGGATGAGGCTTGATCCGAACGGAGTCAACAATTCCGGAGGCGCATTTTTCATTATTTTCCTTGCACCACTTGCCGGATTATTCTGGATTTGGCTGAACAAAAAGAAAATCGAACCCAACACCATCATCAAATTCGGACTTGGATTCATCTTTCTTGGTTTAGGATTTTATGTGCTTTATGCAACGAAGTTTTTCGCCAACCTTCAGGGAATGACTTCATTAAATATTTTCACCACGGCATTGCTCATCATTACTTTTGGGGAACTCTGTTTGTCACCTATCGGTTTATCGATTATGACGAAACTTTCCACCAAAAATCTTCAGGGAATGATGATGGGACTTTGGTTTTTGGCTTCCGCGTACGGACAGTATGTTGCCGGAATCATCGGTGCCAATATGTCCACTGCAAAGCAGGGCTCTTCCAATCTTGATGCTTTAATAGCTTACGCCGAAGGTTATAAACAACTGGGAATCTACGCATTAATCGCCGGAGTTGTGCTGATTGCAATTTCTCCATTGGTGAAAAAACTGATGCAGGAAGTCCGTTAAAAATTTAAAATATTAGAAATGAACAATAAAGATTTTTTCAGTAAAGAAAGTGAGGTTTTAGGGCATCCTGCGGGATTATTTGTGTTGTTTTTTACGGAAATGTGGGAACGTTTTTCGTTCTACGGAATGCGTGCGCTGCTCGTTTTATTCCTTGTAAGTTCCCTTGGAATCGGCGGTTGGGACTGGCCGCGTGAAAATGCACTTGCTCTTTACGGAACCTATCTCGCGCTGCTTTATCTAACCCCAATCATCGGTGGACAGTTGGCCGACCGTTATCTCGGTTACCGGAAAGCCATCATTATTGGAGCTTTAATTATGACTTTAGGTCATGCGTCAATGGCGGTTGAAAGCAGCAAATTCTTTCTGTATTTAGGATTGTTTCTGTTGGTGGTTGGAACCGGTTTTTTTAAACCGAATATGACTTCCTTTATTTCCGTTTTGTATCAGGATCATCCCGAGAAAAAAGACGGTGCCTACACAATTTTCTATATGGGCGTAAACGCCGGAGCTTTCCTGGGAATCATGCTTTGCGGTTATTTGGGAGAAAATCTTGGTTGGAGTTGGGGCTTCGGACTTGCCGGAATTTTTATGCTTTTAGGTTTGCTTCAGTTTTGGCTGTCACACGAAATCTTTGGTGAGGTCGGGAAAAAACCAACCTTCGACAATGATGAAATTGAAAGTGATGACCACAAAATCATTCACGATAAGAAAAATCCGTTTACACTTTTAGATAAAATTCTGATTGGAATTGTTTCTGTTTTCGGACTAACTTGGGTGATTAATGATCCGGTTTCAAAAATCACCAATTACAATGTTTTTGAATTTGGCGGAACAGATTATTCCGGGCAGATTATTATCGCCACGCTGCTGATTTTCATTTTCATTTTGGTTTCAAGAACGCTGCGTTACAGCAAAATTACAAGAGACCGACTCTTTGCCGTAATGATTATTGCTTCCATCATCATCTTCTTCTGGGCAAGTTTCGAACAGGCAGGAGGTTCGATGAGTATTTTTGCGAAAGACTATACCGACCGTGTTCTGTCGGGGAACAGCGCGTATATTTTCAATATTGTGGACATTATCATCACGGTGGTCCCAGTGGCGTTTATCTCGTATGTTCTTTTTCTATTGGTGAAAAAAACCTTCAAGAATTTTATGGCTGCGAATGTCGTATTGGTAACCTGTTTTCTGATTATTTGGGGACTGATTTTCTGGAAAATCTATTACGGATTCAACACATTTTCATACGAAATCGCAGTTCCGAATGTTGAAAATACGATGATCAGGACTTCCGACAATCTTTCCAACGGAGAAAAAGTTTTCGTGATTGACGTCGATAAAAACGGTAAAAACTTCAAACTGATTGATGCTACAAAAGCACAGGAAGTAAAAGAAATTCAGACCGCAACCGTCGTTCAGAAAAAAGACAGTGAAATCGAAATCCCGGCAACCTGGTTCCTGATCCTGAACTCGCTGTTCATCATTCTTTTAGCCCCATTAATGTCGAAATGGTGGGAAAGTAAATTCAATCCGTCACTGGCAGGAAAATATGCGATCGGACTGACATTCCTTGCCATCGGATTTGCGTTTCTGGCGTACGGCGCAAAGGATATTCCGCAAGGAGCAAAAACGGCTTCTGTTAGTTTCCTTTGGTTGATTTTGGCGTATCTGTTCCATACGTTGGGCGAACTTTGCGTGCAACCGGTTGGTTTATCGTATGTCAGTAAACTGGTTCCCGCAAGGATGATTGCGTTCATGTTTGGCGTTTGGTATTTGGCACTTGCGATTGGTAACAAAACCTCCGGAAAATTGGGTGCGATGATTGACGATATTACCAACAAATATGATATTTCAACCTTCTTCCTGATTTTCACGGCGATCCCAATTGTGATTGCAGTTATTGCTTTAATGCTGCATCCTGTTTTGAAAAAATTAATGCACGGTGTGAAATAAAATTTAGAACAAATTTTAACTTAATGTAATTTTTTAAATCTAAAGGTTATGCGCATTTTGGTATTCCTGTTTTTGATGTTCACTTCAATTTTCACTTTCGGACAAGTGAAATGGATGACCATTGAAGAAGCACTGAAAGCACAGGAAACTCAACCCAAAAAAATTTTAATAGACTTCTACGCTGATTGGTGCGGACCATGCAAAGTGATGGAAAAACACACCTACAACCATCCGGTAATTGCAGAATATTTAAACGAATATTACTACCCTGTAAAATTCAATGCAGAAAGTAATGAATCAGTAAATATCTACGGAAAAACATTCTCAAATCCCGAATGGAAAAAGAGCGGACGCAGAAATGCAATGCACGAATTCACAAAATTCATGAA
>CAZPQV010000019.1:8549-27562 GCA_964588705.1 uncultured Chryseobacterium sp. | reverse complement strand
ATAAAAAAGAAGACTTTCAAAATTTTGGAAGTCTTTTTAATTCCCCGCTTTTGAAAGAGGGGTGTTCGCCTCGGTGAACGGGGTGTTAGATTAGACCACAAAATTTTTTAATTTCCTTTATTTTCCCGAAATTTCAAATCTCAAATTACCATTTCGTTGAATCTCGACAATTCCATAGAATTCCTGAAAGGCATCGGACCTGAACGCGCCAAACTCATCAAAAATGTGTTGGGAATTTCCACCGTGGAAGATTTCCTGAATTTCTATCCAATCCGCTATTTGGATAAGAGCAAAATTTATCAAATCAGGGATTTGAAAGAAGATTTGCCCGATGTTCAACTGAAAGGAAGAATCACCGAAATAAAAGAAATTGGTGCCGGACGCGCAAAGCGGTTATCCGGAAAATTTCAGGATGCAACCGGAACAATCGATTTGGTGTGGTTTCAGTATTCGCAATGGATGAAAGAGCAGATTCCCATCAACCGAGAAATGTATATTTTCGGGAAAGTGTCGCCGTTCAACAACCAGTTCTCAATGGCACATCCGGAGATTGAAATTGAAGAAAAAAAGGAAAAAGAAGAACGGCTTCGTCCAATTTATCCAAGTTCCGAAAAACTGACGAAACGGGGATTAAATCAAAAATTCTTTCAGAATACTTTAAAAAATATTTGTCTTGAAATTCCAAACTTAATTCAGGAAAACCTGCCGGAATACCTGATGAAATCATTGAAACTGATCCCAAGACAAACGGCTTATTTTAATATTCATTTTCCGAAAGACCAACTGCATTTTGAACATGCAGACCGAAGATTAAAGTTTGAAGAAGCCTTCTTTTTTCAGTTGGGGTATGGTATGAAAAAGCAGCATCATCACTCCCATTCCGTTGGAAATCCTTTTCCAATTGTTGGTGATTATTTCAATCATTTTTATGAAAACCATCTTCCTTTTGAACTCACCAATGCTCAAAAACGGGTTTTAAAGGAAATACGCAACGATATGAAACGTCCGATTCAGATGAACCGTTTATTGCAGGGCGATGTCGGTTCGGGGAAAACAATGGTCGCTTTACTTTCGATGCTGATTGCCATGGACAACGGTTTTCAAAGCGTCATGATGGCACCTACGGAAATCCTTGCGCAGCAGCATTTCAACGGAATTTCTGAACTTCTGGAAAACACCGGAATTAAGATTAAATTGCTTACCGGTTCAACCAAAAAAAAAAAAAAAAAAATCATTCACGAAGAATTGCTCAACGGTGAACTTTCAATTTTAGTAGGAACGCACGCGGTTTTGGAAGACATTGTTCAGTTCAAAAATCTGGGATTGGCAATTATCGACGAGCAGCACCGTTTTGGCGTGGCGCAGCGAGCAAGACTTTGGGCAAAAAACAGAATTCCACCACATATTCTTGTAATGACCGCAACGCCGATTCCAAGGACTTTGGCAATGAGTTTTTATTCGGATCTGGATGTTTCTGTTATTGATGAAATGCCTGTTGGAAGAAAATCGATTGTGACCGCGCACCGCAGAGAAAAAGACCGGGTTTTTGTGTATAATTTCTGTAGAGATGAAATTAAAAAAGGACGGCAGATTTATTTCGTGTATCCATTAATTGAAGAAAGTGAAACGCTGGATTATAAAAATCTGATGGAAGGTTTGGAACATGTGGTACAGCAATTCAGTGATTACAATGTGGCGATGCTCCACGGCAGATTGCTTCCTGCCGAAAAAGATGCTGCGATGCAGTATTTTGCTTCAGGAAAAGCGGAAATTATGGTGGCGACAACGGTGATTGAAGTCGGTGTCAACGTTCCGAACGCTTCTGTAATGGTTATTGAAAGTGCAGAAAGGTTTGGGTTGTCACAGCTTCATCAGCTTCGCGGAAGAGTGGGCAGAGGTGCGGAACAGAGTTATTGTATTCTGATGACCTCCGATAAACTGACCAACGAAAGTCGGAAACGCATCAAAACCATGTGCGAAACCAACGACGGATTTAAGATTTCGGAGGTGGATATGCAACTGCGCGGTCCGGGAGATATTTTGGGAACGCAACAAAGCGGTGTCGTAGATTTCAAACGGTTGGATTTGGTCCAGGACGGAAAAATCATTAAAGTATCAAAAGAAACGGTTGAAAAAATTCTTCAGAAAGACCCATCTCTCCATCATCCCGACCATCAGATGATGAAAAATTACTACGTAAAAAACTATAGGGGGAAGAATAAATGGGGGAAGATTTCGTAAAAAAACCACAGGAAAAATCCTATGGTTTTAATGCAAGTATAATAAATGATGATTGAATATCTTCTATTTGTTTCCGCCTCCTCTCGCTACTAAAGCGATGATAAGAATCAGTACCAAAGCACCGATTACCCATACCAAAGGATTGCTCATCCAGTCACCGCTCATTGCGCCGCCAGTAGCGTCATCAACGTCAACATCAACTTTTAGGTCGGATGCACCTTCCTGTGCTTTAAGCATTACTGAAGCAAAAGTTGCAATGATAGACCATGCGAAAATCTGAATTTTTGAAAGTAAGTTCGTTCGTGTCATAATAATATTTTTTAATGGTTAGTTATTTCTTGATATTCTAAAATCATACCAAAGAAATTAAGCGAGGCGAAAATTTTTTCGTTAAAACACAAATTCCATTAAAAAATCGTCCATTACAAAACCATTGCCGATATCGAAAACGCCTTCCTCATAAACCTTAAATCCTTGACTTTCGTAGAAATTCTTGGCCGGATTATTCTTGTTTACATTTAAAATAATTCTGTTATCCCCACAATCAGAAACATTTTTTTTAAGAAAATCCATCGAAGCTTTTCCTATTCCCCTGCCCTTTCCTTCGGGCAGAAGATAAATGCGATGCAGTTTTGTGGTGCAATCCTGGTGATGTTCGTAACCCATAAATCCCAAAAGCTCATCTGCCTTTTGAATTAAAAAATAATGATAATTGGGATCTTTCATCTGGGAACTGATTTCTTCTGTGGAATACATCGTTCCAAGCATATAGTCTATTTGCTCTTTTGAAAGAATTTCAGCATAAGCACTTTCCCACGATTTTCGTGCAAGTTCCTGAATCAGTGCGATGTCTTTTTCTGTGGCTTCGGTAAATTTCATAATATAAATTTAATACAAAAGTGAAGCCCATTTCTGAACTTCACTTGTTAAAGTTTTATAAAATTTAGATAATTTAAATCTTTGCCATTTCAGCTTTGATTTTAGACTGCAATCCATCCGTTGCTGCAACTAAAGGCAATCTCAGATAATTTTTGATGATTCCTTTTTCGGCCAGAACCGTCTTAATTCCGCAAGGATTTCCCTCAGCAAAAATCAACCTTGTAATCTCAACCAATTTATTGTGAATTTCATAAGCTTCTTTTACTTTTCCTTCGAAAGCCAACTGAACCATCGTAGAAAATTCTTTCGGATACCCTTGTCCAATCACGGAAATCACACCGTCTCCTCCGGCTAAAGTCACAGGAAGCGTGAACTCGTCATCACCGGAAACCAATGAAAATTTAGCTGGTTTCTTTCTC
The DNA here is from genome assembly GCA_964588705.1 of uncultured Chryseobacterium sp. Classification (GTDB taxonomy): domain Bacteria; phylum Bacteroidota; class Bacteroidia; order Flavobacteriales; family Weeksellaceae; genus CAZPQV01. The sequence goes on along the minus strand of CAZPQV010000019.1, from coordinate 24,023 downwards.
AAAATATCAAAATACTGAAGAATATTTGGAGCCGCTTCTTTAATCATTACCAAATTCGGAAATTCCTCAGCCAACCTCAATGTTGTTGACGCCTCAATATTCTGCCCTGTTCTGGAAGGAACGTTATAAATAATAATATTTTTGCCTGTAGCAGCCAATGCCTTATAATGCTGATAAAGTCCTTCCTGATTTGGCTTATTATAGTAAGGCGAAACTGAAAGCACCGCATCAAAATCTGAAAGATCAGTATTTTCAATCTGCTTTTTCACTTCCATAGTATTGTTACCTCCGATTCCTAAAACCAAAGGCAGACGTTTATTATTCACCTTTACGATATGTGCAGTTGCCTGTTTCTTTTCCTCCTCAGCAAGTGTTGCAGCCTCTGACATCGTGACTAGAACTACAAGATAATTGGTCCCGTTTTCGATGTTGTACTCCACCAATTTTGTAAGTGAATCGTAATCTACTGAAAGATCTTCGTTAAAAGGTGTTACCAACGCAACACCAACGCCTTTTAAATTACTCATTTTTAAAAATATATTTGTCAAAATTATGAAATTTTAAATTAAGATTAATGGCAAAAAATCCTTAATTTGTATTCATATAATTATATTTGCACAACAAGATTTTAGAAATGAAAAACAACTTCAAAATTCTCGGACTTGCCCTTCTGTTAGTGGTTTCGTGTAGAGCGCCACTTGCAGTGAGCAATGTTCAGACTCAAAAAAATATTCAGATTACTGAAGCGCTACCTGATAACAGCGTTGCTAAAATGATTATCACACCATACAAGAAGTCGTTGGAAGCAAAAATGAACGAAAAACTTTCGTATACTGCAGTAGAACTCACAAAACAGGGTGACAACAGCAATCTTGGAAATCTTCTGGCAGATTACACTTTGGACGGAGCGAGAGACTGGAGTGTGAAGAATAATTTTGGACAAAATATTGATGCTGCCGTAATTAATATCGGTGGAATCCGTACCAATATTGGAAAAGGTGATATTTTACTTAAAAATATTTTTGAAGTAATGCCGTTCGAAAACGAACTTGTTGTGGTGAAACTTACTGGTGAACAAATGCAGGGACTTTTCGATTATTATTTGAAAACTCAGAAAAACAATCCGGTTTCGGGATTGGTTATTGAAACCGAAAATAACGCACTTACTAAAATGCTGGTGAATGGCAAACCTATCGAAAACAAAGATTATTATATTGCCACTTCGGATTATCTGGCCTTAGGTGGAGATAATATGAATTTCTTTGAAAAAGGTGAAATGATTTCAACAGGAATAAAACTCAGAGACCTTTATATTGACATTGTGAAAACCAAAAAAGAAGTGGTTCCACCATCAGATATCCGTTTAATTTTTAAAGATAAAGCTGTAAAATAATGAAAAGGAAAGAATTTCTGAAAATCGCAGGTGCAGGAAGTCTTGCAATGACTTTAGCCCCGAATATGCTTTTGGCGAAAGACAACGCTTTGCTGAAAAACGGAGCCGCATATCAACTGACGGTTTTGCATACAAATGATCAACACAGCCGCATTGAACCCTTTGATGCCAACAGTGGAAGAAACGCAAATCAGGGAGGTTTTGCCAGAAGAGCACACCTTATTAATGAAATCAGAAAAACAACCCCAAGTGTTATTCTGCTCGATTCAGGAGATATTTTCCAGGGAACGCCATATTACAATATTTTTGGCGGCGAACTTGAACTGAAACTGATGAATCTGATGGGTTACGATGCTTCAACTTTCGGAAATCACGAGTTTGACAATGGACTTGAAGGTTTAGATAAGGTATTGCCAACGGCACAGTTTCCTTTCCTCACTTCAAATTATGATTTCACCAATACCATTCTTGCGGGCAGAACCGAACCTTACAGAATCTTTAATAAAAACGGAATTAAAATCGGAGTTTTTGGTTTGGGAATTGAACTTGCCGGACTTGTTGGAAAAAGACAGTACAAGGAAACTAAATATCTTGATCCGGTTGAAATGGCCCAGCATTATTCTAATTTTCTGAAAAATGAAAAAAAATGTGATATGGTCATTCTGCTGTCGCATTTGGGATATAAATATGATCGCGGAGGAAAAATTTCTGATGTTGAACTTGTCGCACAAACCGAAAATATTGATTTGATTTTAGGAGGGCACACGCATACATTCCTTCCTGAGCCTCAGCAATATCAGAACAGAGCCGGAAGAACTGTTTTAATCAATCAGGTTGGTTTTGCCGGACTACTACTTGGCAGAATTGATTTTTACTTTGATAAATTTAAAAACGTAAAAAGTATTACCTGGAACAATCAAGTGGTTGATGAAAGGATAGTGGTGTAAAATGAAAAAATATTTTCCTGTTTTTGCATTAATCTTGATGTACGGATTATCGTTCGGACAAGTGATTTCTTCAAATAGATGGAGTGATTTGTTTTCGTACAATAATGTCCTTGTCATTCGTGAAGATGCCGGAAAATTGATTGCAGCAACAGAAAATGGAATATTTTTTTATACGCCTTCTTCAGGTGAAATCACAAAACTTTCCAAGGCAAACGGACTTCACGAAGTAAAAATATCTGCATTCGATTACAATCCCGAAACAAAAACAGGTCTCGTAGGATATGCGAACGGTACCCTGGATGTGATAACAGAGGATGGAATTACTTTCGTAGTTGATATTCCACTGGCAACCGGTTATACCGGATCAAAGAAAATAAATCATATTTCAATTACAGGAAATCAGGCGGTATTATCTGTAAATTACGGTGTCTCCATTTTCAATTTAGATAAAAAAGAATTTGGCGATTCTGCGTTTTTCTTGAATAATGGGGTTTATGAAGCTGCTAAAGGAGCTGTTATTAAAGACAATTTTGTTTATGCGGCAACCGCAACCGGCATAAAAAAACACGAGATTAATGTTACTTTCCCAATTTATTCCGGGTGGAGTACTGTTCAAAGTGGAAATTTCACCCAAATTGATATTGAAAACGGTGTGATTGCATTTTCAACTGCTACAAATGCTTTTTTTGGAAATGGGAATTCATTTAATAATCTTCCGCAAGGATTTACCAATATTCAGGATGTAACTGTAACCTCTGAAAATATTTTGATTACTGAAAATTCAAATATTTCTGAATTTTCAATTGCCGGAGGATTTCAAAAAAAAATCACTTCATCAGATGTCCTAAATACCTCTTGGATTTCAAACAATAAAATTTTTGCAGGCAGCAAACTTTCAGGTATTTTAGACGAAGAAAACAGGTCATGGAAACCGGACGGACCGTACAATAATCAGTCTCATAAACTTGAAATAAGGGATGATAAAATATGGGTATCTTCCGGAGGAAGAGAAGGCCGGTACAACTATCCTGCACCCAATATCCAACGACTTGGTTTCTATTTTTTTAATGGAACACAATGGGTTTATCCGTCTTATTTTAAGAATAATTCTACTTATTTCAACATTCTTGATGTTGTCGCAAGTCCTGTAGATAATTCGGAAGTTTTTTTCACAAATTATTCTCAGAGAACTGGACAGGGATTTTATAGAATGAAATATGATGACAGTAAAGCAGATTTTGACCTAATAAAATATTATCCAACCGGAACGACGTATAACCGACCAGTCGGTTTAGTATTTGATGATAAAAATAATCTTTTTGGATCCGCAGCCTTTTACGGACAGAACCAGGAAAGTGCAATATATCATTTCGACAGATCATCAGATTCATTTATATCTAAAGGACTTAAAGTTGTCGCAGCGGCACAAAAACCACTTTATTTTAATGGAATGATTTGGTTACCAACGCCAAGAGCTAATTATTTTGCGGTTATTCATTTAAACAACACACCTCAAAATCTTGGCGATGATCCGATTCATATATTAGATGCGACCAACGGCCTCCCATCATCTGGACAAGGGACACTCGCAATTGCTATAGACAAAAATGAAGATGCCTGGATTGGTTCAGATAAAGGGCTTCGCATACTTTCTAATGCGCCGGTTGAAATAAAAGACAACCCTAAACTTGAACCCATAATCATCACTCAAAACGGTATTGGCGAAGAGCTTTTCAGAGATTCTGCGATACTTCAAATTGATGTAGATTCCGGAAATCAGAAATGGGTTTCTGTCGAAAATGGTGGCGTATTCTATCTCAGTCCAAATGGTCAGAACACCATTTATCACTTTACTAAAGAAAATTCACCGTTGCCAACCAACTCCGTTACCGACATTAAAGTTGATCAAAAAACCGGAAAGGTTTATTTTGTAACATTTGATGGAATCGTGGTTTATCAGGGAGATGCAGTAAATGTAAGCGAGAACTTTGGAAATGTACTGGTATATCCAAATCCTGTAGTTTATGCGAATTATAAAGGTAATGTAAACATCAGAGGATTAGCCGAAAGAACCAATATCAGAATTACAGATGCAGCAGGGAACATGGTACATCAGGCTGTTGCCAGAGGTGGATATTATCAATGGGATTTAACAAACAAAGGCAAGCGTGTTGCTTCAGGTGTTTATTTTGTATTGATGACCAACGCTGACGGAACTGACAAAGCAACTGCAAAAATAGCAGTCGTAAACTAAAATGACGCAAGACAAAGGTTTTCTGCTTTCATACTTGAAATATGGTGACAATGATGCCATAGCACATATTTTCACCAAAGAAAATGGATATGAAAGTTTCTTCATCAAAGGAATTTATTCCCCGAGAAATAGAAAAAAAGCATATCTGCAACCTTTGAATGAACTGGATTTCACCCTGTCAAATCGCCTCAAGAGCGGTGCAATTAAAAATATTTCCAAGATTGAAGCGTTGGGCAGTTTGGATGAAAACCTTGATGTTCGAACTAATTCTGTTGTATTTTTTATTGCTGATTTTCTAAATCAAGTTCTGCGGAATGAGACTTGTAATCCAAGTATTTACAAAGAAATTGATGTATTTAAAAGTGCTTTAAACCAGAGGAAATTTCAAAGCCATTTGATTTTTTTAGTCAATATTCTGAATATTCACGGATTAAATCCTTTGTTCTCCGATCAAAAATTTCTGAATCCCGAAAGTGGAAACTTTACAGATTATGAAGTTCACAATTTATTTAATGAAGAAATTTCCGAAATCTGGAAGCAAATTATTTCTGCAGAAACCCCTTATGAAATAAAAATTGAACCAAAAAAGAGAAAAGACTTTTTAGACAGCATCCTGGTTTACTATCATTATCATTTCAGTGATTTCCGAACTCCAGGTTCGCTGGAAATCATACAGCAAATTTTTTGAGTTTTACAAAAATCACTCAAACCAAATATCCTCATACATCACTCCTGCCCTAATCTCAATCGGTAAATTATTCTCTTCCGGCACAATCGGGCAACTGTAATCGTATGCATTGTAGGCACAGTACGGATGATAAGATTTATTGAAATCAATGATTATTTCATCACCTTCTGGAATACGCAAATCTATATATTTCCCTCCTCCGTACGTATCCTTTCCGTTGGTAACGTCACGGAATGGTAGGAAAAGATAATCCTTATACTGCTCACTGCTGAGATTTGCCAAATTCTGATAAATATTAAGAGTTTGCGGTTTTCCATCGATACTGAAATGCGCTTTTGCGTATTCTCTGTAAGTTTTGGTTTTTCCTGAAGAAGTAGGGATTTCAAAAGGTTTGGAATTTTCCGTCTTTACTAGTTTTGCTTTTACACGATATTTCAAATCAATCGGAAAGAACGGATGTTGCTTGAATTTCGCGTAGTTTTCTCCTCTTAAAGGGGTTTCTTTCTCATTTAAATAACCGGCGTTCAGTTCCTGTTGAAATCTTTTTATTTCGTTTTCAGGAGTGTTTTCTATGGCTTTTGTTCCGCAAGATGTTATGAGAAATAAACTAAATATTGCAAGAAAAGATTTTATCATAATTATGCTATTTTCACTCTATAAATATCCGATTCGTTACGTCTGATTTCTTTCACATGAAAGCCGCCTTCTTCGGGAATAACCTCCATTAAATCAAACATTTTACAGTCTTTTGGCAAGCCCGAAAACACCAATGTAAACCAATAATCCTTCATCGGCGGAACTTCTGTCCAATAAGGAAATATCGAAATATTATCTGCATAAATCAGCTTGCTTCGATGCCGGATGCTTTCATCAATCAGAAAGGTACTTTGCCATATTCTGATCAGACTGCCGACTTCGGGCGATGCCGGATAACAGCAGTGTACAATCACCTGCTTCTCCTCTTCTACTTTTGGCTGAAGCGATTGGAGAATTTCAACTTCAATGATTGGCTTTACGACTATAGTATCCAATTTCTACGAATCTTAATCTACACGAATTTCGCAAAAAGATTTTAAATAGAAAACTCATCTTTTAAGAAACCGGAGTAACGTAAAAGTAAATCGAAATAAAATGACAGATGGTGCCCAACAAAACGAAAACATGAAACAGCGCGTGATTGAGTTTCAGTTTTTTAATGCTGTACAATACCGCACCAACAGTATAAGCCGCACCTCCATAAAGCAGCCATTTCACACCTTCCGGATGAAGACTTTCTGATAATGTCTTGAAGTAAAAAACCACAATCCAACCCATTGCCACATACAAAAAAGTAGAAAACAGTTTATACTTTCCTGCAAAAAACAGTTTGAAAATAATCCCAACAATTGCAATCGACCAAACAACGGCGAAAATGATCCATCCGTTTTTCTCTCGTAAAGTCACCAAAGTGTAAGGTGTGTAAGTACCTGCAATTAGCAGAAAAATAGCAGCGTGATCGAAAATTTTCAGTCGAAACCTTTGTTTTGGGACTTTTGCACTGTGATAAAGTGTTGATGCGAGATAAAGCAAAATCATGCTGATTCCGAAAATCGGAAAACTCACATACACCCAAAAATCGTTCAGTTCAAAAGCTTTAATCATCAGAAAAATCAATCCGATGATGCTCAGAAAAATCCCGAATAAATGCGTTTTGATATTCAGATTTTCTTCAAAAGCCGAATATGAGTTGATATGGTATTGTTTTTCGGCCATTAAGTAAGTTTGGCCGTCAGTTTTTTGAATTGTTTTTCAGCATTTTTCTCCTCGTAAAGAATGCCGTAAATCGTATCGATAATCGGTGTTTTTATACCTTTTTCTTTCGCGGTTTCATAAATGGAATCTGCGGCGTAATAACCTTCAGCAACCATATTCATTGATTGGATAGCTGATTTCACGGTGTAACCCTTTCCTACTAAATTTCCTAAATTTCGGTTACGCGAAAACAGGGAATAAGCCGTTACCAAAAGGTCGCCCAAATAAGCACTTTCGTTTACATCCCGCGGTGATTCGTAAACAGCTTCAAGGAAAATTTCCATTTCACGGATGGCGTTCGTTACAAATACCGCAATAAAGTTGTCTCCGTATCCAAGTCCGCTGGCAATTCCGGCACCGATAGCGTAAACGTTTTTCAGAATCGCGCTGTATTCGTTCCCAAGAATGTCTTTGCTTTGATTGACTTTAATAAATCTTGAAGTGAAAATCTGATCAAGTTTCTCAGCAATATCATCTTCCACCGTCGCTATCGTAAGATATGAAAGACGTTCCATCGAAACTTCTTCTGCGTGACAAGGTCCGGCAATTACCGCCTGACAACGGAAACCGATATCAAATTTATCTCTCAGATAATTGGCTACAATATCATTATGCTCTGGAACGATCCCTTTAATTGCAGATACAAATACTTTGTTGCTGTAGTCGCAAGTCATCTTTTCCATCGCCGCAGCAAGATAAATGGAAGGCGTTGCCAAAACAATGATTTCACAAGCCGAAACAAGCTCGTTGATATCTGTCGTTATTTTAAGGTTTTTAGTATTAAAACTTACCGAAGTAAGATAAGTAGGGTTATGACCGCGAAGTTCAATCGCACCTTTTACAAACTCATTCCTTACGCACCAGTGCACTGTTTTGCAGTTTTCTACAAGCATTTTTACGATGGCGGTTGCAAAACTTCCGCTTCCCAAAACACCTACAGAACAGTTATTTTGATTTACAGGTTTTTCATCATTCGTTTGCTCAGTGTTCTTTTTCTTAGCCATGACTGTTTATGTAATGTTACAAATATATTAAATATTAGCACATCTAAAACTTTGACAAAAATCATATTTCATTCTCAGCGATTTATACATCAGCATTTAACAAACTTTAGGAAAAGTTTAACTCAACTTTACGATCAGAAATGAGTCTAAAAGACGTTTGTAGGAAACTGCTTTTAAAAAATTATTTTAAATTTGCAGACCTAATTTGAAACTTACTGAATATCAATTTAGAATGAAAAATTTTTTAAGTAAGAAGAGAAATGTCAATATTACACTTGCAGTTTTAGTTGCACTTGTTTTCGGCCAGGCGCTGATTATTGGAAAACTCTTCAATGAAAAAGATGACAAAAATTACCAGGTAAATCTCGTTAAAATAAATACTGAAAAAGACAGTATTGATTACCTGAAAATGAAAAACGACCTCACGTTGATTGACAACAGCGTAAGAGACCTCAACAGATTCCTGACTTCAAAAAGCGTTAACAATTCGAAGATCATGGCACTCGATCAGGACAGTCTGAACAACTCTATTTACCTTGCAAAAGTTACTAACCGCTACAGCCAATACCTTGTAGATTTGCAGACGAAACTGCAAAGCGTTCCTTTGGGAATGCCAACTTCAGGCTATATTTCTTCTAATTTCGGGAAAAGAAAAAATCCGATTCCGGTGAAACGAACTTTGATGATGGCTTCGGTAAACCCTGTGAAAGTGCCAGTGGTAAAAGCGGAACCGCAGATCATTGAAGAAAAAGACAGCCTTGGAAACGTGATTAAAAGAACGGTGATTCCTGCATCTCCAACGACGATTAACAGCAATTCTAAAAACATCGCAAAATCTGTAAACGCCGCTCCTGCAGAACCGGACCAAATTCAGTTTCATAAAGGAATTGATTTTGCCGTACCTGTTGGAACCGACATTAGAAATACTGCAGCCGGCACTGTTATTTTTGCAGGTGTAAAAAGTGGTTACGGAAACTGTGTTATTATTTCTCATGGTAACGGACTTGCGACACTTTACGCTCACCTTTCTCAAATTTTGGTTAAAACCAATGAAAATGTAAACGTAAACCAAGTGATTGCGAAATCCGGAAACACCGGACGCTCGACAGGTCCTCACCTTCATTACGAAGTTCATAAAAACAATACTCCGGTAAATCCAAAATTGTTTTTAAGTTTATAAAAGACAAAATAAATGAAAATGCACCTCGAAAGAAGTGCATTTTTATTTTATTCAATCTGAAACTATTTATTCAGTTCTTTCTGATAAGTTGTAAAAATCAAGTTCTTCAGGCTATCCAATATTTTATTGTGATTAGCGTCTGAAGGATTGTTCACCAAAGTTACTTTCTTATCTTTTCCAATAATTTTTGTGTTTGAAAGTGACACTACAAAACCTTCATTCAGAAAATCGTAGCGAACTCTCGTCGAGATTTTTCCGTTGCTAAAAGGTGATGCAAGGTTGATGTCCAAATGGTCATCAGCACTGCTGTTGGTTTCCATTTCAAATTTGTTTGATGCAAGCACATTCAGAAGAAAAAGGTCGGTTTTGGCTTTCACCATGGCTTTATCATTTGCGCCGGCATAACTGTAAATTTCTCTTAGCGGTTCTTTTTGCGCCATCAATAATCCCGAAAAAGCAACTGCTAATATTAATAAGGTTCTTTTCATTTTAAAATTAATTGGTTCAAATATACATTTTCTCGGTTTATGTAATAATTTCTGTGCCAAACACCGGACAAGTAATTTAATTAACTTATTTTTATGTTTTCGAAATCTGTAAAAATGAAAAAACTTTCACTGCTTTTACTGCTGTCATTCATCAATATTTTTTCTCAGAATTATGCCGAATACGTCAATCCTTTCATCGGAACCGGCGGACACGGTCATACATTTCCGGGTGCAACAGTACCTTTCGGCATGGTGCAGCTTTCACCTGATACAAGAATTGACGGAAGCTGGGACGGATGCAGTGGCTATCATTATTCAGACAAGGTTATTTACGGATTTTCGCACACGCACCTCAACGGAACCGGAGTTTCAGATTACGGCGATATTATGCTGATGCCAACCATGGGAAACCCAAGTTTTGACAATACGGTTTATTCTTCAGAATTTTCTCATAAAAATGAAAAAGCAAGTGCCGGATTTTATCAGGTAAAATTAGATAAACATAGTATTGATGCTCGACTAACCACCACTAAAAGAGTTGGTTATCACGAATATACTTTCAATAAAAATGGGGTTGGAAATATTATTTTAGACCTAAATCACCGTGATGAACTCACGGAAGGCGAAGTAAAAATAATCGATGATAAAACCATTGAGATCTTCCGAAGAAGCAAGGCTTGGGCAATTGACCAACATCTGTACTCAAGAATTGAATTTTCGAAACCGATGAAAATTTCAAAATCTGAATTTAACGGAAAAAATGAAAACAGTTCTTTCACCGGAACAAAACTGAAACTGGCTTTTTCATCCAATTTCAAAAAAGGAGAAAAGATTCTGATAAAAGTTGCGCTCTCTCCCACTTCTTATGAAGGTGCAAGAAAAAATATGCTTGCAGAGGCCACTTCCAACGATTTTAATTTTATTAAAAAAGAAGCTGAAAATCTGTGGAACAAAGAACTGCGAAAAATTGAAGTAAAATCTGAGGATAAAGACAAACTTTCTGTTTTTTACACTGCACTTTACCATGTTTTCACGCAGCCGAATATTGCTATGGATGTTGATGGAAAATACCGTGGAATGGATGGCAAAATTCATCATGCGGAAGGTTTTGATTATTACACCATTTTCTCGCTTTGGGATACGTTCCGAGCTTATCATCCGCTAATGACTTTAATTGATAAAAAACGGACTTCCGATTTCATCAATACTTTCATAAAAATGCATGAACACAGCGGAAGACTGCCGATTTGGGAACTTGCCGGAAACGAAACATACTGTATGATTGGATATCATTCTGTTTCTGTAATCGCTGATGCGATGGCAAAAGGCATCAAAGGTTTTGATTATCACAAAGCATTTGAAGCCGCAAAAAATTCGGCTAATAATTTTGATGATTTTGGGATGAAAGCTTACCGCGATAATGGCTATATTTCCATCGATGATGAGCACGAAAGCGTATCAAAAACATTGGAATATGCGTATGATGATTGGGCTATTGCGCAAATGGCTTTAATGCTCAATAAAAAGAAAGATTACGAAACCTTCATGAAACGTTCGGAAGGTTGGCGTAATATTTACAATCCTGAAAACGGATTCTTCCAAGCAAGAAAAAACGGAAACTGGTTACAGCCTTTTGATCCGAGAGAAGTGAACAACAATTACACCGAAGGAAATTCGTGGCAATATTCGTTTTTTGCACCGCAGAATATTCCGGGCTTGATTGATGCTCACGGCGGAAAAGATAATTTTGAAAAATTCATTGATGCATTGTTTTCCGCACCGGAAAAAACCACAGGTCGTGAACAGGTGGACATCACAGGATTAATTGGACAATACGCCCACGGAAACGAACCAAGCCATCATATTGCATATCTCTATAATTTTGTTGGAAAGCCTGAAAAGACAAAAGAAAAAGTTCATTTCATCCTTGAAAATTTTTACAAGAATTCTCCTGACGGATTAATCGGAAATGAAGATTGTGGACAAATGAGTGCGTGGTATATTCTCAGCTCAATGGGAATTTATTCAGTTACTCCCGGAAAACCGGAATGGGAAACTGTAGAACCGTTTTTTGATGAAATAAAAATAAATTTTGAAGACGGCACTTCAAGAACAATCACCAAAAGCAATCCTGCACATAAAAATTTTGGGTTCGAAAACATAAAACCTTTGACTCAGATACCGTTTGAAAAAGTGGTTGCTGCACCAGTAATCTCTGCCAATGAAAAAGCTTTCGATAAGCCAATGACGATTGAAATAAAAGCTCTGAATCCGAAGGATAAAATATTTTATTCAGTAATTGATAAAGATTCCAAAGCGAAAATAAAACCTATTCCTTACAAGCGTCCTTTTATTATTTCTAAAAGTTCAAAAGTGATGGCGTGGAGTACAAATGCCGGTGCAAAAAGTTCATTGACAAACGCCACATTTACCCGAAAGCCAAACAATTGGACGATTGACACAAAATCGGTTTTCACACCTCAATATAATGGCGGCGGACACGATGCGCTGATTGACGGAATTTTAGGTGATGAAAACTGGAAAAAAGGATTCTGGCAAGGTTTCCAGGGCCAGGATTTTGAAACGGTAATCGATTTGAAAATGCTGACTTCTATTACGGAATTCAATTCAAGATATCTGCAGGACAGCCGCAGCTGGATTCTGATGCCGACAAAAGTGGAATATTACCTTTCATCCAACAATAAAGATTATTTCCTGGTGGCTACTGTAAGCAATACTTTTGATCCGAAAATAGAAGAAAATACCGTTAGAGAATTCAAAGCAGAAATTTTACCGACCGAAGCCAAATATCTGAAAGTGAAAGCTTATAATTTTGGTAAACTTCCGGACTGGCACCAAGGAGCCGGTGGTGACGCTTACATTTTTGTGGATGAGATTTGGGTGAAGTAAAAAGAAAAATCCTTTCAAAATTTGAAAGGATTTTTTTGTGTGGCCCCACTTGGGCTCGAACCAAGGACTTGCTGATTATGAGTCAGCTACTCTAACCAACTGAGTTATAGGGCCTGAAAGGATTCAATATTAGACTCCTTTTCAATTGGTGTGCAAAAATAATCTTTTTTGCAGAATTAAGAAAATAATTACGGTTTTTCTTGGCACAATTCCACCAAAACGCCGTTGGTAGATTTCGGATGAAGGAAAACCACAAGTTTATTGTCAGCACCGTCTTTCGGTTCTTCTGAAATAAAAATAAAGCCTTCTTTTTTCAGGCGTTCTATCTCAAAATGAATATCTTCTACACCAAATGCAATATGGTGAATTCCTTCCCCTTTTTTATCAATAAATTTTGCAATTGGACTTTCAGGGTTTGTGGCCTCTAAAAGTTCAATTTTGCTTTCGCCAACTTCATAAAATGATGTGGTAACGCCTTCTCTTTCTACAGATTCCTGCTTGTAATTTGGTTTTCCCATTAACCTTTCAAAAAGATGATCTGAGTTTTCCAAAGATTTCACGGCAATACCAAGATGTTCTATTTTCATAAATGATAATTAATAAACTATAAATAATTTTATTTTCAATACTTCCCGCTTCCATCTTCTGTCTTCCTGCTTTTCTCAAACAAAAATAGTAAATTTGCGGCATGAACGAAAGCAACAGACAAAGAAAAGTAGCACAGATTATACAGGAAGATTTTGCAGAACTTTTCAGAAAACAGGCCGCCGAAAGCAAGCAGAATTTTTTGGTTTCCGTTTCTGATGTTAGGGTAACTGCAGACCTTGGTATTGCTAAAATATATTTAAGTATTTTCCCACAGGAATACCGCAAACCTATTATGAAGGAAATTGAGGAAAACAAATCTCAGTACAGAAACTACATCGGGCAGAAAATGGCAAAACAAGTGCGTATAATCCCGGAGCTTAGTTTCTATCTTGACACTTCCCTTGACGATGTGGAAAGAATTGAAAAAGAACTGAAAGGCGAAGGCGACAACCCAATTCTGTAATCTGTGAAAAATACGGCGTTTTACATTGCGAAAAGATATCTGATAGCCAGAAAAGGCAGCACTGCTGTTACTTTTATTACCTGGTTGGCAGCATTTGCAATGATGACGGCCGTGGCTTCGATGTTCATCATCGTATCGGTTTTCTCAGGTCTTGAAGATTTAAATAAAGAAATGATTTCTAATCTTCATGCCGATATTACAATTACCGGAAAAGGTAAAAAACAACTGAAAGATCCAAAAGCCGTAGCTTCAGTTTTATCAAAACAACCGGAAGTTTCGCATTATTCACAGGCGATTGAATAAAAGGTTTATATACATTACTGAGGCGTTGGTGAAATTGCTTATTTAAGGGCCGTAGACTCTGCCTATACGTTTGTAAATCCAATTGATAAAAATATTTTCTTTGGAACTTATCCGAGTTTTGAATACAGTAATGAAGTGATTCTCGAAAACGGTCTGGACAATCGTCTTTCCATTCCTGTTGGCGAAAATGCAAATCCGGCAATACTTTATATGCCAAAAGCAGGCACCGGAATTATTAGTAACGAAGAAGATATTTTTAATAAAAAAGAAATCTTTGTCACAGGTGTTTTTCCGAGAAATGAACAAATGAACAACTACGTTATCGCACCTCTGGAACTGGGACAGGAATTATTGAATCTCCCAAAAGGATCCGCTTATAAAATTTTAATTAAGTTAAAAGATTCCGAACAGGCTGATCTTGTAAAAGGAATTATTTCAGATAAAATTGGTTCTTCATACATTCTTAAAACCAAAAAAGAAGAAAATGCAGCGTTCTGGAAAATGATTAACACCGAAAAACTGATGATTTATCTGATTTTTGCTTTGGTGATTTTTATTACCACTTTCAATTTGGCAGGCGCAATTATCATACTTCAACTGGATAAAAAAGAGCAGGCAAAATCCTTAATTTCGTTAGGGCTTCCATTAAAAAATCTTCGAAACACCTATTTCTATACTGGAATTCTAATTGTTGTTTTTGGCATCATTTCAGGATTAATCATCGGGACCTTAATGTGCTATTTCCAGATGCAAACCGGTTTCTTTAAAGCAGGAATTGAACTGCCATTTCCGGTAAGAATCACTGTTCAAAATTATTTCATTGTTGCCGGAGTCGCTCTACTCTTCGGACTTTCTGTTTCCTGGATTTTTTCTAAAATCAACAAAGAGTATATTTTAACGAAATAAAGTTTTTTCTCTGATTTATTACTTGTAATTTTGCCTTTAATTATAAGAAAATCAGCATGAAAAAAATATCTACATTTTTACTGGTATTATTTGTTACTACAATTTTTGCACAGGCACCGGCAGGCTATTATGATGGAACCACAGGTTTAACAGGATATGCCCTAAAAACCAAGCTAAGCGAAATTATTTCCAACGGACATAGAGACAGAGGATACAATAGTCTTTATGAAGGATACAAAACCACCGACACTGATAATTACTACGAAAAAGACGGATCAGTATTAGATATGTATTCTGAAAATCCGAATGGAGCTGACCCATACAATTACCAACACGGTATAAGACAATGTGGAAGCTATACTGGAGAAAACAACTGTTACAATAGAGAGCATATTGTACCTCAAAGCACATTCGGGGAACGTGCACCTATGGTTTCTGACATTCATCACATTCCACCAACTGACGGTTATGTCAATAACCGAAGAAGTAATTTTCCATTTGGTGTTGTAACCAATCCATCGTGGACGTCACGCAACGGTTCTAAAGTTGGCCCCAACAC
>CAZPQV010000019.1:8281-8539 GCA_964588705.1 uncultured Chryseobacterium sp. | reverse complement strand
TAGACGGAACCACAACCAGAAGTATTTCCCAATGGGAATTAAATATTCTTTTAGAATGGCAGGCTAATGATCCTGGTTCACAAAGAGAAATCGACAGAAATAATGCGGCTTATACATATCAGGGAAACAGAAATCCATATATTGACAATCCAGCTTGGGTAAATGTGGTTTGGGGAGGAAATCCTACAGTTCCTGACACGCAGGCACCAACTGTACCTCAAAATATTGTAGTTTCTAACATTTCGGGATCTACTGCTA
>CAZPQV010000019.1:0-8271 GCA_964588705.1 uncultured Chryseobacterium sp. | reverse complement strand
GTCAACCTATCAGAACTTACACAAAACACCACTTATTCAATTACTATTGAAGCTTATGATGCTACAGGAAATATTTCCGGAAAATCGACTGCGGTAAATTTCACTACTAATACAAATCCAGCACCTTCTACTACTTGTGGCACAGAGGATTTTGAAACAATTCCTGTTTCTGCATCAAGCTATGGTACAAGAACTTGGACAAGCAATGGAATTACTTGGAGAGCCACCGACGCCAGAACAGATCAAACAATTAATAATAGAGCAATAACCATCAGAAACGGCGAATTAACATCAACAACAATATCAGGAGGAATTAGCTCACTAACAGTAACGGCAAAACAGTTTTTTACTGGTAATGCAGGCAATGCGATATTAAAAATAAACGGAGTGGAAGTCGGAAAAATCCCTTATAATTCTGAAGGCGGAGCAGCAATTACTACAACAATTTCTGATATTAATATTTCTGGCGAAATTATTATTACTATTGATAAAGCAGGTACATCAACCAGAGTCGGATTTGATGATCTCTCATGGACTTGCTACTCATCACTTAGCACCAACGATATCGCCAATCAGAAAAAAATGCTTTCAGTTTCACCAAATCCTGTCAGAAATGGGCAACTGCAAATTCTAGGTCTTGAGGAGAGCAATGTAAGAGTTGAAATTTACAGCGTAACCGGACAATTGGTTCAAACTGCTGAGAAAGTTTCAAAATCAGCAAACAAAATTAATTTAAGAAACCTAAATAAAGGGGTTTATATTTTGAAGGCTGGAAATCAAACCACAAAATTCATTGTAGAATAATTCATCTACAAACTGATAATTATCAATGACCGGAGTTTTACTTCGGTCATTTTTGTAACTTTGAAGAATGGAAACTTCAAAAATATTCGGGCTGGTTGGAAAAGGTATCTCCTACTCTTTTTCGAAAAAATATTTCACAGAAAAATTCAAGAAACTCTTTCTGAAAGATTATTCCTACGAAGTTTTTGACCTGAATGATATTGAAGAAGTAAAAAACATTCTGAAAACCGAAAACCTTCAGGGTTTCAATGTTACCATTCCTTACAAAGAGCAGATTGTTCCTTACCTCGACGATTTAGGTGATGAAGCCAAAAAAATTGGAGCCGTAAATACCGTCCGCATGATCAACGGAAAAGCAATCGGACACAATACCGATGCTGCGGGATTTGAGAAAACCCTTTCACTTCACAAAAAACCTCATCATAACAGTGCTTTGATTTTGGGTGATGGCGGTGCAGCAAAAGCGGTAAAATATGTCATGGATAATGCAGGAATTCCTTACAAAACGGTTTCAAGAAAATCTGAAATTAATTTTGAAAACCTGAGTAAAGAAATAGTTGCGGAGCACAAAATCATCGTTCAGTGTACACCGGTCGGAACTTTTCCTAATGTTGATGACTGTCTCGATTTCCCATTTGATGCACTCACCACAGAACACTTAATTATCGACTTAATTTACAATCCGGATTATACAGAATTCATTAAGCGTTCTTCCGAATTCGGCGCAAAAACCGTCAACGGATATTATATGCTTGAACAACAGGCAGAAAAAGCCTGGGAAATCTGGAATTCACAGGATTAAAAAAAGGATATTTTCATTAGATATTTGAAGTTTTCCACCAAAATTTCATATTATTTTTAAGTGTGAATTTTTCTCTCAAATTCTCTGTTTAAAATAAATTTTGATTATATTTATTGCGATTTTCGGGCAGATTGTATTTGTCCGAACAAAATAGATTGATACCGAACGTAAAATTAAATCACAATGATTACGGAACAACCAAACGCCGGAAACGAAGAACTGAATCCAAAAAACGATGCGCAAGCACAGCAGACTCCTGAACACCAAGCAGATACCGACACGCAAAAATCTGTGACAATTCCTGAGGAAAAAGTGCTTGCGGAAGTGGATGAAAACAAGGAGGAAATGCTTACTGAAGAGGTAGCAGAAGAGACTCCCGAAAGTTCGAAAACAGAAATTATGACTGCTGAGCCTGAACATCAGGAAAACATGCATACTCGGAAATCTGTGATTATTCCGGAAGAGAAAGTTCTTTCTGAAATTGACAGAGAAAAAGCTGTAGAAACTGAAGAAGAGCACGAGGAGGAAGCCGAAGAAACAGATCACACTGCAGATTCCCGTACCGTAGAACAGGTTGTTACGGAAATGGAAAATCTTGTAAATGAAGATAACGCTGGTGAAAAAAGCAGACAGTTCAATCAGTTAAGAGATCTTGCGACGCAAAAAATACACGAAGAAACCGACGATAAAAAACATGAATTCACAGAGGCAGGAAATCCCGAAGAGAATTTCAACTGGGAACATCCTTCACTTTCAAAACTGTCAGGTTTAATTACTATTTTCAAGGAAAAACACGACAACTATCTGAAAAAACAGGAGGAGGAACACACCGTAAATCTTGAAAACCGTCACTCCATTATTGAAAGACTGAAAAACCTTTATACCAATGCCGAGCCCGGAACCAATCTGTTTAAAGAAATCCGTGAGATAAAACAGGACTGGTCGAATGCAGGACAGGTTGCAAAATCAGAATTCAGGCTTTTAAACAATAATTATTTCCACCATCTGAATCAGTTCTACGCAATGCTGGATCTGAACAAGGATTATCTGGAGCAGGAATATACCCATAATCTTGAGAAAAGACAGCAGATTATAGACCGAGCGAAAGAATTGGTAAACGAACCTGTACAAAAAGCTCTGAACGAACTTCAGTATCTGCATAAACTTTGGAAAGAGGAAGCTGAGCCCGTTGCCGAAGAATTCCGTGAAAAAACTTGGGAAGAATTCAAAGCGATTTCCAATAAAATTCATGAGAGAAAATCTGAGCTTTCTGCAGCGATTGAAGAAGAACAGGCCGCCAATCTTGAAAAGAAAAATCAGATTATTGAAGCCATTAAAAAGATTTCTTCACCGGAAAAAGAACCCAACCACTCTTATTGGCAAAATGCCATTAAAAAAGTTGAAGATTTAAGATCTGAGTTTTTGAAAATCGGAAGTGTTCCGAGGAAAATTTCGAACCAAAACTGGAACGAATTCAAGCAAATTCTTAGGAATTTCAATACAACTAAAAATGATTTTTATAAAAATCTGAAAGGAAGTCAGGTTAGCAATCTCGAAGAAAAACTGAAACTGATTCAGATTGCAAAAGACAATATGAATTCTGAGGATTGGGACACAATGGTTCCGCTCTTTAAGAAACTTCAGGAAGACTGGAAAAAAATCGGGCACGTTCCGAGAAGCCAGGCGAATAAAATCTGGGATGATTTCCGTGAGGCGTGTAACACTTTCTTCGGAAACTACAGAAGTAAAAATATGGTTGCCGGCGATAACTGGAAAGAAAATTACAAGAATAAAAAAGCACTTCTCGACGAACTGAAGGAAATCGGAAGCGACGAAGGCAGCGTAGAAAAAATTGAAGAAATAAAAGCAAAATGGAACGCTATCGGAAAAGTTCCGAGAGATAAGATTTCCATCAATTCTGAATTCAACAAAACTTTAAGAGAAAAACTTAAGATTAATAAAGTTTCGGAATTTGATCTTAGAGATGAAAACCTCTCTGAAGGACAATTGACGGATAAAGCAAGAAAGATAAAAAATCAGATTTCTGATCTGGAAAATGAAATTGCAACGCTTGAAAACAATCTTGGTTTCTTCAGCAATCCAACACGAGAAAACCCTTTGTTGAAAGACACTTACAATACGATTGATGAGAAGAAAGCACAGTTGGAAAACCTGAAGCAAAATCTTCACAACATCATTTCCGGAGAGTAATTTTAAAATCAAAATACAAAAGGCGAAGCAAAGAAATTTGTCTTCGCTTTTTTTATCTATGAAACACCATCTTTACATAAAACGCTGCATCGAATTAGCAGAAAAAGCCAAAGGCAAAACCTATCCAAACCCAATGGTAGGAAGTGTTATCGTGCATAACGGTAAAATAATTGGTGAAGGCTTTCACAAAAAAGCTGGTGAAGCGCACGCTGAAATCAATGCAATAAATTCAGTTAAGAACCCTGAACTTTTACCAGAGTCCACGATTTATGTTTCGCTGGAACCGTGTTCTCATTTCGGAAAAACACCTCCATGTTCTCTAAAACTTAAAGAAATTGGTTTTAAGAAAGTAGTCATTGGAACGCTTGACAGCCATGAAAAAGTAAACGGAAAAGGAAAGCAGATTCTCGAAGAAGCCGGAATTGAAGTCATTTCCGGAATTCTGGATGAAGAATGCAGAGATTTAAATAAAAGATTTTTTACGTTCCACGAAAAAAAGCGGCCGTACATTATTCTAAAATGGGCACAATCGGCAGATGGATTTTTAGATAAGGATTTCAAACCAACAGCGATTTCCAGTGCGGTTGCAAATCAGTTTGTACATCAGATGAGAGCGGACGAACATGCAATTCTGGTTGGAACCCAAACCGCTTTAAATGATAACCCTTCGCTAACGGTGCGCAATGTTTCCGGCGAAAATCCTGTAAGAATTCTAATTGATTTTGATCTAAAAGTTCCTTCTGATTTCAAAATATATAATGAAGAGGCAAAAACTTTGGTTTTTAATTCTATGAAAAATAAAGAATCCGGAAATATAAAATTCATCAAAACAGAAAAAGAAAACTTCCTTGAAAATTTGATGCAGAAATTATACGAAGAACAGATTCAGTCGGTGATCGTAGAGGGCGGAAGCTATACACTTCAACACTTTCTGAATGCAGATTTATGGGATGAAACGCTAATCATTACCAGTGAAAATCTCTTTTTGCAAAACGGTACAAAAGCACCAGCGTTTACAGGGACTGCTTCAGAGATATACAATTTCAGAGATAATTTAATTTCGATTTACAGAAACCTTTAAGGTTTGCTAATAATTTCGGTAAGCTCATCATATCTGTCGCCCAATTTTTTCTTCATTCTTTGATTGGATTTTTTAACAGCATCAAGCGTAATACCCAACAACTCAGAGATTTCCGTATTATTGAAATCGAGTTTTTTCAACAAGATAATTCTGTAATTAGAATCGGTAAGATCGGTGTACTCGGTCTGTAATTTCTGGTAAAATGCCGGATATGTTTTTTTGAACTCTCTTTTGAAGTTTTCCCAGTTTTCATCAGTCATCAAATGCGATTGTAAGAGTGTAGAAAGATGCCCCTGCTCTTCTTCGAGATAATATGATTTTGAGTTTTTAATTTTTTCAATTTCAGATTTAAGTCTGTTTATCTGAATGTTTTTATTCTTAAGAAATTCTACCTGAGCTTCTAAGTTCTCCTGAGTTTCGGAAAGCTTTTGCTCAAATTTCATTTTATCCATTTCCAAGCCGAGAACTTTCTGCTTATAAACCAGCTCTCTGTTTCGCATTTTTTTTCTTGCATTGGCATAAATAAATCCAGCAAGCACAAGCGCCAAAAGTGTGATTAAAAGGTAAACATTCCTCATGAGCGCAGATCTTTCTTTTTGATAATGCGCTTCGTTATTGGCCTGCTCCAGTTTCGATTTTTGCATCAGAAGATTGGCGTTGATTAGTGCCTGATCTCCATCTGTTTTTCTCACATTATCCTCAAGGTCATTAATGCGCTTAAAACTCTGAAGTTCCGCCTCCTTATTATTGAAATTTCGATAAACCGATGTCAGAAGTTGACGGATTTTAATTTCATTAACTTGAAAATAGGGCTTTGATTCAGCGATCATTAAAGCCTTCTTTAATTCCTGTTCTGCCTCAGAATATTTTTCTTCCCGAATTAAAACTTCACCAAGCAATGTATAAGCAAACATGGTATTCTGGTCTTCGGAGAGATTTTCTGAAATGGCGATATCTTTCAAAAGCAACTCCTTTGCTGTTTCAGTTTCACCTCTCTGCATATGAATTAATGAGAGATTTCCGAGTGCTTTTGCATAACGCAACTCATCATTTACGGCTTTAGAAATACTTTCAACCTGCAAAAAATACTCTTCCGCTTTTTTTACATCGCCTTCATTCAGATAATGAAGTCCCAAAGCATCGAGAATGCTGGCGTACTCTGCTTTTCGGTTCTTAGAAATCGCTTTTGCTTTTTCCAAAAACTGAACAGATGCACCGGTATCTCCGATCGTGCCAAAGTAATATCCAAGCCATTTATATGAATCCTGCGCACGGATATGATTTTTTGAAGGATATTTTTCCAGCAGATGGCTGGCTTTCATAAAATAAGGAAGTGCTTTTTCCATATTCCGGAAACGATAGAGATATTTTGCATAATACAGATTGGCAACTGTTTCCAGTTCAGGACTGATAGCTTCGGCCTGTTTTATGGCTTTTTCGAAAATATTATTGCTGTCTCCGGTAATTCGATCCTGGCAATTTGCAATTCCTTCAGCTTTTAGAATATTGTAAATGACTTTGGAAGCAGGCTCTTTATTAGTTTTAAGCGGTTGCAGATAAACTTCAAGGGAATTGGTATCGCATGCGAAATTTGGATAAGTTCTTAGGATTTCTCCGTAGATCTCAGAAGAAGGCTTAGCATTCTCAGCAATCTCAATTTTCTGAAACTGTCCAAAAATTCCGGTGAAAAAGAAAGCGAAAACTAAGCAGTAATTTTTTACCATCTACATTAGAAATTTCAAGTGCCTAAAATAGGGAAAATTATAAATGTTTGGAAATTATTATTTCGTATTTTCTTGTAGAGTTACGAGATCCGAGTTTCAAGATTCTGGATTCCGGATCGGCACTTTGGGTAGATTTCTAAAAAATCGCATCGAGAAGCTACTCTAATATTTCGGATTCAAAATTCAAGATCCTAGATTCCGGCTCATCACTTCGAGTAGATTTCGAATTCAAAATTCAGTATCCAAAATTTAACACCGCTTCACAAAACAAACCTCAATTACTCGTTACCTCTTAACCTCAGCCTCAAACTTAACCTAAATAAATTTGTCCACCCCTTTGTCCACCCCAAAAGTTTGACAGCATTATCTATTGTCTTTACTTTAGAAAATTAATTAACTCTAATTCTTAATTAAAAACACAATGAAATACACATTCACAAATGATGACAAAACTGTATACTTTCCTAATAATAAGGAATTTATACGATGGATGCGCAATAACGACAAATTGTATTTTGAAACTAATAAAGAGTTTATGGAAGCCTATTCATACCGTCAATATTTTGAGGACAAGACCATCCTAAGGTTTGACAATGAAAATAATTTTGTTACAGATATGATTAGCGAAGGCCTTTTATTAAAAGAAGGAAAACCGAGCAAATGGGAAAATTTCAAAGAAAAAATAGTTTCATTGATAAAAAACCCATTCATATTATGCTGATTTATTGCTGTTTATAAATTGTCCACCCCTTTGTCCACCCCAAATTTTTGTAATTTCTTAATTGAGAACATAAATTTGAAATCAGAAAACAAGCACTATTTTCAACAACGTTTTAGATTATTATAAAAGGGTCAAAACTAATAACCAAATACACAATTGATGAAAGAAAGGCTGCCAAAATTTGGTGGTCTTTTTTCTTGCACTAAAAATGGGTATTTTTGTTGCCATGACTTTCTTCTACAAAACCATCGAAAAACCCGTCGAAGACATCCTTTTGAAAGAAAAAGGAAGTAAGTTCATTGGTTTTGCATATCCGGTGAATAATGAAAAGGAACTGAAAGAAACTTTAGACCAGCTGAAATCTGTTCATCCAAAAGCAACGCATCATTGCTATGCATTCAGATTGGGACTGAACGGTGAAAACTATCGAGCCAATGATGATGGCGAGCCTTCAGGGAGCGCCGGACTTCCGATTTACAACCAGTTGTTGGCCAATGAAATTACCAATATACTTTTGGTTGTTGTAAGATATTATGGCGGAACAAAACTCGGCGTTTCGGGGTTGGTAAAAACCTATAAAGAATCTGCAAAATTAACTTTAGAAGAAGCCCATATCATCACCAAAGAACTTCACACGGAGCTTGAAATTCTGTTCCATTTCAATCAGCAGAATACCATTTTTACCCTGCTCAATAAATTTGATGCAAAAGTTTTGGAATTTGATGCAGAAGAAAACTGCCGAATTTCAGCATCGGTAAAATTGTCACAAAAAGAAAACATCTCGGAACAGTTGTCCGAGATGCAGATTATTTCGTATAAATTTTCAGATTAATCGTTGCTGCGTCCTGTAAGCATCGAAGCGAAATAAATCAACTGGGCTAATGAACCCAACGCTGCTACTACATACGTTCTGGCAGCCCATTTCAAA
>CAZPQV010000018.1:30997-36932 GCA_964588705.1 uncultured Chryseobacterium sp. | reverse complement strand
TATCCTAAAACTATACGGTTTAAACTTATTAAATAATTAATTTTAAATAGTAATTAAAACAATGAAAAAAATATTGCTTTTTATCTCTCTTGTTATTCTTTTTTCGTGTACGGAGAAAAAAGTTAATGAAATGTCTCAAATAAATGATACTGATACTGAAGATATTCATAACATAAATTTATATAAAGATATTACCATAAACAGTATGCCTGTTTTTGGAGTTCATAAAAACAACATATTGAAAGACTTCGGAAATCCACTAAAAATCTCCAAATCCGACTATGAATGTGGCTCGTTTTCAAATGAAGTCCAAAATCAAAAATTTGAACTATTACAGTATAACGGTTTTCAATTTATAGGAAATGAAGAAAGCAACTATTTTTTGGATGAAATAAATTTTAAAATCATCACGGGAAATATTAAGTTCAATATAGGGGATAAAAATCTAAATAAAGAAAATACGCAAGAAGAATTAATAAAAGAATTGGGAACGAAAATAAAGTTTCAAAAGGAAGACCATGCTTTAATTTTCCCAACCAATAGCGATTTTCAAATTGTTCTAGAATTTGAAAATGATAAATTATCCCGATGCTACCTTAGTGAATCCTGTTAAAATCTAAAAAGCCTCTTTTCGAGGCTTTTTTTGTTAATATTCCAAAATCTTATGAACTTCTGCGCCGGTTTTCAACAGTTTTTCTTCTCCTTTTAAATCTTTTAAAACAATCAAAAAGCTGAATTGCGAAACTGTTCCTCCCTGTTTTTCAATCAGTTTGGCTGCAGCTTCGGTGGTTCCTCCGGTAGCGAGCAAATCATCGTGAATCAAAACTCTTTGGCCCGGTTTCAATTGACCTTCACGCATTTCTATTTCTGCGGAACCGTATTCCAAATCATACTTTTGAGAAACGAGTGGCGGTGGCAGTTTTCCTGCTTTTCTGATTAAAATAAATGGCACTTCCAAAGCCACTGCAATGGCAATCCCGAAAAGATAGCCACGGCTTTCAATTCCGCAAACGGCATCTACTTTTCCTCTGCTGAATGCAGCCAGTTCCTCAATCACATCTTCGTAGAGTTTTGGATTAAGAAAAATTGGGGTTATATCTTTAAACTGAATTCCTTCAATTGGGAAATCCGGAATATTCTCAATTGTTTCCTCAAGTCGTTTTACAAGTTCTGCTGAAACCATATTTTAATTGATTTGATAGCTTGAAATTTTCCACTCTCCGTTTACATTTTTCAGCCCGAAAGTTACCAATAATGATGTGGTATTCCCGTTTTTATCAGTAACATCATAAGTAGCGTTCACACTGGCTGAATTACCGCTTGAAGAATTTGTAGAAATATTCTTAACACTAATATTTTTTACGCTTCCAAAACCGGAAGTCGGGTTAGAGAATGTCTCATAAGAACCCCAATTCGGATTGGCAGAAGTATCGTAAGCACCACGGAAGTTCTGCGAACTCAGATTATTCAAAAATCTTGTTACTGTCGTTTTTGGATCACCGGTCGCCGGAGCTGCAGTATTATCCTGTCCATCGCTTATTGCAGGATCTAAACTGGTATCAACCGGAATTATCCCATCATCTGCAGGTTCCGCTTTTCCTTGAGGCATTAGTAAAGCATTTGGATTAATTGGAATTCCAATTTTCGACATTTTATGCGTTTTTGATGTCGTTTTTACAGAAACCGTTACATCAATCTTATCATCAACAATCTTGTCTTTAGCCAACGAAGCCATTCTTATGGTGAATCCTTTAAAATCGTTATCCTGCATCAGGTTTTTAGAGGTTAAAACTCTGTTTCCGCCGCTGCTTACTTCAAGAATAGTCTCGAGTGCTGCTCCGCTGAATTCGATTGGTTTTCCGCTGCCATCCAAAAGTCTTGGAATAACCTGAATTCCTTTAGGACCAAGAATTGAATCTTTCATGATCTCGATAGTTGTGAGTCCCAGTGAACTTGCCTTTACATCGTTGGCATCATATTCCGAAGCCTCTTCATTTCCAAAAATGTTCATTTCACCAAGTGACGGCGGTCCGGTGCTCGTCCATTCAATTCCGTTTTCGGCTGCAACGCGGTCTGCCATTGCCATAATTTGTGGGACTTTCATGCCGTTGATCAGTTTACCTAAATTGGCAAGTTCCTGCACGTCATTATCGCCTTCAACACCAAAAGTCTTAAGGATATAAAGCGCTTCATTAAACTTTACCTGTTCGAGAGTGGTAAGTTGCGAAGCCATATCGTTAATACTTGACTGAAAGGTTTTGGTGCTGGTAGCATCCACGGCATCTTTCTTGCACGAAACCAGTGTAAAAAGTATTGCCGCTAACAAAAGTAATCCACGTTTCATTGCAATTGATTTTATACAAAAATAGAAAATCCCGGCAAATGAACCGGGATTTTGATATTGTTTTTATTTGTTTTAGAAAGGATATTCGAAAATCTTCGATTCGTGAACGAATGGGTTTCCTTCCGGAATAAGTTTTAGCTTCGACATCTTGTTCATTACAACGTAGATGAAAAGTCCTACGAAGAATAAAACAGAACCTAAAACTAATAACAGGTTAGATGCAGTTTGCCAATACGGACCAACTGTACCAGGCATTACCATATTGAAGAAATCCCAGATATGTCCAAGAATTACAATAATTGCCATAATTACTACAACTTTGTAATTTCTCTTAATGCTTGAACTTACCATTACTGCTAATGGAATAAGGAAGTTAGGAATAAGCATTGGCAGATAAGACGCCTCATAGTGTTCAAATCTGCCGAAGAAATAATTGGCCTCTTCCGGAACGTTGGCATACCAGTAAAGCATGTACTGCGCAAACCATGTATACGTCCACAACATACTTGTCGCAAATAGATATTTTGCAAGGTCGTGAAGGTGATTATCGTTAAATTCAGGAAGTGCACCTTTCTTTTTAAGATATACTGAAATCAGGATAATTGCAGCAATACCCGAAGTAAGCGTACTTACCATTGAATACCAGATATACATTGTAGAATACCAGTGAGAGTCAATAGACATCAACCAGTCCCAAGCCCAAGCTGCAGAAGCAAAACCGAAGAATACGATATAAAGTACGTTCCATGTGTACATAGATTTGTAAACTTCTCTTGATTTTGTTTCGTCCATCTTCTTAGACAGCGTTCTAAGTTTCCATGCGAAGAATGTTGCCAATCCTACAAATAGAAATGTTCTTACTGCATAAAACGGAGTATTCAGATATTTTGATTTTTCGTAAATAATTACATCAAAGTTAGCATGATCAGGATCTACCAAAGTTGGATCCATCCAATGGAAAAGGTGACCGTAATGCATCACATTCAGCAACATAATGATGATAAGTACTACACCGGCGAAAGGAATGAAATAAGCAATCCCTTCCATTACTCTTGTTACGATGATAGACCATCCTGCATGAGCAACGTGCTGAATAGCGTAGAAAAACAGTACACAACAAGCTAATCCAAAGAAAAATGCTGCTACAAGATGCATTGATGCCAAAGGCTGATTATGTACCTGATGCATGGCATGCTCCACATGTGCCGCATGGTCTTTATTCTCAAGAGCTACTTCACTTGAGTGAGACGGAGCATCAATACCTTTTGCTGCTACCTGCTCCATCATCTGCTCTACAGCAGGCTGATCGTAACTGCTATTTAAGAAATATCCTCCTGCGAAAAGAACCAGTCCCGCAACAAGTAGGATAATAGAAACTAATTTTAACTTAGGTGAAAAACTATACATTTTTTTCTTTCTTTTAATTAATTTGTTGCTGTTGAATCTACTGCCGGAGCCGCTGCATCTGTTGCTGCCGCTGCATCAGCCGGAGCTGCTGCCATACCTCCTTTAAAAGCATTCATTACATACATTGCCACTCTCCATCTGTCGCCTGCATTAAGCTGACCTGCATAAGATCCCATCGCATTTCTACCATTTACAATAACGTAATGTGTAGAACCTACTGTAATCTGTCTGTCTACAAAGTTTGGAACTCCAAGGTATGCTCCACTCTTTACGATTGGCCCTTGTCCGTCACCACCTGTACCGTGACATACCGCACAAGTTCTGTCAAATAAAACTTTACCTCTTTCAATGTCTTTAGCTGCATTAGCAGGGTCCAGTGGTGAAGCAGTAACGACTTTAGATGCATCATATCCTGCATTATACTCATCTACGTTTGCAGGAAGTAACCCTTCTGCAAAAACTCCGTCTTTATTTTGTGGTATAGTACCTGCAACAGGCGATAAACCTGTTGCTCCGTTTTGTCTTACGAAAGCCGGAATCTCGTTGTCGTGCTTAGAGTAAGCGTCTTCAGCTTTCTGAAGCGGATCGTACGCTACCGGAAAATACATATCCGGGAAGTAAACCAACGGTGGATTCGATTTGCTGCAGGAACTAAGTATAATTCCTACTAAACCTAAGACTGCTGTTACTTTTAAAATATTTCTCTTCATCTTAAGCATCTTTTACAGTTATTTCTTCAGCCCCTGTTTCAATCAGAAGTTGTTTGATTTTTTCAACATCATCACTTTCAAACTCCATCAGGAATTTGTCGTCTGTTGTTCTTGGATCAGGATTCTGTGGTGCTGCCAAAGGATACATCTTATTTCTGATAAGGAATGTAAGCGACATCATGTGCGCTGCACAGAAAACCATTAATTCGAACATTGGTACAACGAAAGCCGGCATATTGTGTGCCCACCATAATGATGGCTTACCACCAATATTCTGAGGCCAGTCGTGGTTCATTGTATACCAAGAGATCAGCGAAGCAACCACAAGTCCGTACACAGCATAAATGAAAGCTGCATCCGAGATTCTTGTTTTTCTCAGTCCAAGTGCTTTATCAAGACCGTGAACCGGGAATGGTGTATAAACCTCTTTAATATCGATTCCTTTATCTCTGAAGGCTTTTACGCCATCCATCAAATCGTCGTCATCGGCATAAAGCCCGTATATAATTTTAGTGGTGCTCATCTCCTTCTTTTGCTTTATAAGTTTCACCTGAAATTTTCAGAATAGATTTCAATTCAGCCTGTGCAATTACCGGGAAGGTTCTTGCATATAACAGGAACAGTACTGAGAAGAATCCGATTGTTCCTAAGAATACCCCAACATCAATAATTGTTGGTTTAAACATCGTCCATGAACTTGGTAAGTAGTCTCTTGAAAGGTTTACTACGATAATATCGAATCTTTCGAACCACATACCGATGTTGATGATAAGGGCAATAATGAAAGTCCAGATAATATTCGTTCTAAGTTTCTTGAACCAAAGTGTTGCAGGGAAAATGATATTACAGAATATCAGTGCCCAGAATGCCCACCAGTAAGGTCCTGTTGCTGCTCCCGGAGAGAAATACACGAAGTCTTCGTATCTTGAACCTGAATACCAAGCGATGAAATATTCGCAGGCATAAGCTACAGTTACCATACCACCTGTAAGGATGATAACGATGTTCATGATTTCGATATGGTATTTAGTGATATAATCCTCTAGGTTACAAACTTTTCTTGCAACTAAAAGTAGCGTCTGTACCATCGCGAATCCTGAGAAAATTGCTCCCGCAACGAAGTACGGTGGATAAATGGTAGAGTGCCATCCTTTAATTACCGAAGTGGAGAAGTCGAAGGATACCGTGGTGTGTACTGAGAATACAAGCGGTGTTGCCAAACCTGCAAGTACAAGAGATAGCTCCTCGAATCTTTGCCAGTGTTTTGCTTTACCTCCCCATCCGAATGCAAGGAATGTGTAGATTTTTTTAGTCCAAGGTGTTTTTGCACGGTCTCTGATCATTGCAAAGTCTGGGATAAGTCCCATGAACCAGAATACTGTAGATACCGAGAAATACGTGGAGATCGCAAATACGTCCCAGAACAGTGGTGAGTTGAAGTTCACCCAAAGTGATCCGTACTGGTTTGGAATAG
>CAZPQV010000018.1:20702-30987 GCA_964588705.1 uncultured Chryseobacterium sp. | reverse complement strand
TACCCATGTGAATTACCGGGAAGATCGCTGCCTGTACAACGGCGAAGATCGTCATCGCTTCTGCCGAACGGTTTACAGACATTCTCCATCTTTGTCTAAATAATAATAGTACTGCTGAAATCAGGGTTCCGGCGTGACCAATACCTACCCACCATACAAAGTTGGTAATATCCCAACCCCAGTTGATGGTTTTATTTAGTCCCCATGCTCCAATACCGGTTCCGATAGTGTAAGCGATGCAGCCGAATCCGTAGATGAAAAGAACCAAAGCTGCGTAGAATGAAATCCACCACAGTTTACCTGCTCTTTCCTCAATAGGTCGGGCGATATCTTCGGTGATATCGTGATAAGTTTTGTGACCAATAATTAAAGGTTCCCTAATCGGGGCTTCGTAATGTGACATCTTTTACCTTATTATTATTTAAACTTTATTTTCTTTTCTGTTTCTTACTTTGTAATGATAGAAGACGTTTGGCTTCGTACCAATCTCTTCAAGAAGGGTGTATCTTCTGTTACTGCTGTACAATTTTCTTACTTCAGAAGCCTTGTCGTTCATATCTCCAAACTGAAGCGCTCCTGTTGCGCAGGCATCTGTACAAGCTGTATGGAACTCACCATCCTGAATCTTTCTGCCTTCTTTCTTAGCAGCAAGAATAGTTGCCTGAGTCATTTGGATACACATAGAACATTTCTCCATTACCCCTCTAGTTCTTGTAACAACATCCGGATTAAGAACCATACGTCCTAAATCGTTGTTTTGGTTGTAATCGAACTTATCGTTTAGGTTGTAAGTAAACCAGTTGAATCTTCTTACTTTGTATGGACAGTTGTTTGCACAATATCTTGTACCGATACATCTGTTCTATGCCATTTGGTTCTGTCCCTGCTTACCATGTGAAGTTGCCGCTACCGGACAAACCGTTTCACAAGGTGCATGATTACAGTGCTGACACATTACCGGTTGGAAGATTACATCAGGGTTTTCTGCAGGCTCGATAAGAATATCATAAACGCCAGGTACATCAAGTCCTCTTTCAACTTGCTGACGCGCAGTGATTTTTTCTTTTGCAGAGTAGTAACGGTCAATTCTCAACCAGTACATATCTCTGGACATTCTTACTTCTTCTTTACCAACAACAGGGATGTTGTTTTCTGCCTGACAAGCAATGATACATGCTCCACAACCTGTACAGGAGTTAAGGTCTACAGAAAGATTGAAGTGTGGTCCATCAGTATCGTCAAACTCATCCCAAAGAGTAATTTTCCCTGCAGGAAGCGCACCGCTGATGGTATGATATTCCAGTGGAATGTTCCATCCTTTTGGATGTCCGTCCACGATAGTTTTATCGTCAAATTTAACGTTCAGGAAAGTGTCAAGATCAACTTCTCTTGCAATTTCGTAACGTCCCATTAATGTATTTTGCAACTGAACTCCTGCAAATTCGTGAGTACCGCCTACTTTCTCAATCTGAACATTTGAAAGTACGCTGTTTGACCCATCAAATAACGGATAAGCGTTTACGCCGGTTTCAGCAACTTTTCCTGAATCTTTCTTACCGTATCCAAGTGCCAAACCAACTGATCCCTGTGCTTGACCCGGCTGAATTACAACAGGTACATCTTTAAGAGTAACTCCGTTTACAGTTAAATTTACTCTGGATCCGTTTAACTGCATTCTTGCATTAAGATCGTTTTCTAAACCTAATGCTTCTGCATCTTTCGGTGAAATGGTAAGGTAGTTATCCCAAGAAAGTCTTGTAATAGGATCCGGCATTTCCTGCAACCAAGGGTTGTTGGCCTGTGTTCCGTCTCCAATTGCAGTAGCGGTATAAAGAGAAAGCTCGTAATTGGATCCTTTGAAAGCTCCCAATTCCGTCGCTGCCTGAGCTCCGTTTCCACCAGCATAAGCCAATGTACCGGCACCTTCAGTTACGTTTATACCGTTATAAAGTGCTTTATTGAAGGAAGTTCCTCCCAATAAAGTTGTTGCGTTTGCTTTTAAATAATTGTAGAAGTTATTTGCTTCGTTTCCTTTTCCGTTAATCCAAACAAGAAGAGATTCTTCAATCTGTCTTGGTTTGTAAACTTTAGAAATCGTTGGCTGCATCAAAGCATAAACTCCGGTTTGAGGTGTTAAATCTCCCCAAGATTCCAGCCAGTTCTGAACAGGAATTACTGCTTTAGCAGCTTTATAAATTTCATTTTTCTTATCAACAACCGCAACCACATTTGGCACTTTTGCTAATAATTTTTTGAAATCTTCTCCTTTGTTTGAAGCATATACAGGATCTACGTTATTTACGATAAGAGTTCCAACCTGGCCTGAATTCATCCAGGACAGGAATTCCTGATATCTTGCACCGTCGTATTCTTTAAGAAGGTTTGCTTTTCCTGTGAATGCTGCAGAACCTAATTTTTGGTTAATTAAATGTGCAAGAACCTGTGCTCCTTTCGATCCGTCGGCAAAAACTACTGCTTTGCTTCCTTTCTCCTGAAGTTCTTTTACAACTGCTTGAGCAACTTTATCTGAAGTGCTTCCGCCGTTAAGCGCATTATATACTTCAACAAGAACTTTGTTTACAGCACTTGGTTTAAGCGGAATTCTTGTGTCTGAGTTTGCTCCTGTTAAAGACATATTCGATTCAATCTGAACGTGTCTCAACATCGTTGCACCAGGTTTTTTAGCAGCAGCGTAAGAAGTAGAAAGACCTCCTCCGTTGTAATCTCCTAAGAAATCTGCCTGGAACGACACTACCAATTCTGCCTGAGTAAGGTCGTAAACCGGTAAAGCTCTCTGTCCGAATACTTCCTGTGCAGCATCAAGAGCAGCAGAGTAAGGGTAAGCATCGAAAGTTACAAGTTCTGCAGTTGGATATTTAGCTTTGAATTCTTCAAAAAGTTTCTTGAAAGTTGGCGATGCATAAGAGTGAGAAAGAAGAACAATTCTCTTACCTCCGTTCTGTGCATCTGTAAGCGATTTGATAACGAAATCATCAACTTTATCAAAAGTCTCGTCTTTTCCGTTAAGCTTTGGCTGCTTTACTTTATCATTATCATAAAGAGAAAGCAAACTCGCCTGTGCTCTTGCGCTGGTTGTTCCCAATCCCTTTGCTGCAGGATTCGGATCAATTTTAATTGGTCTTCCTTCACGAGTTTTTACTAAAACGCTCGCAAAATCGAAACCGTCAAAATAAGATGTTGCGTAGTAATTAGGCACTCCCGGGATAATGTCGTGAGGCTTCACAACATAAGGAATCGTTTTAATTACAGGAGCCTCACAAGCGGCTAAAGTTACGGCAGCAGTAGAAAATCCCAGCAATTTCAGGAAGTCTCTTCTCGAAGTTCCTGCTTCTTCAGTTTTTGCATCTTCATTTCTAATCTCGTCTACCGGAAGCTCGTCTTCGAACTCCTTCTGAGCCAACTTTAGGTTCAGCCCACGATCTTTCAACTCGTGTATACTTCTGAATTTTATTTTATTTGAAGCCATTTATACTTCTAATTTTTGATTATTAATAATGACATTTAGCACACTCAAGTCCACCGATTGCATCAACGGTAATCTTACCTTCAGATTTCGGATGCTGTTTTTTCAGCTTATCATGAAGATTTTTGAAGTACTCCTGATTGTATCCGTTGCTCATATCAACTTCCGTTGTTCTGTGACACTCAATACACCATCCCATTGTAAAGTCGTTCGCCATAGATACAACGTTCATAGTGTCAACCGCTCCGTGACATGCTTTACAAACTACGTCAATCTGAGCGTTAGGGTTTTTCTTGTTGTGTGAATTAATGATCGCCTGCTCACCTGCTACAACGTGCTGTGCGTGGTTGAAGTAAACAAAATCAGGCATATTGTGAATTCTCACCCATTCCACAGGTTGTGGTTTGTTTTTGTAAGACTGGCTTCCCGGATCCCATCCTGTTGCGGCATAAATCTTCTGGATTTCTCCATCGTAGAACGCTTTGTCTTTTCCAGGTTCCATGTAAGCCCCTTTGTACTCAGAAATATTTCTGTGGCAGTTCATACAAACGTTCATTGAAGGAATTTCTGATACTTTACCGTACTTAGCGGAAGAGTGACACGTCTGACAGTCGATCTGATTGTCGCCCGCGTGAATTTTGTGTGAGAAATAAATCGGCTGATCCGGCTTATATCCTTTATAAACACCAATTCCCATCAATGCGTTCCAAATTCCATAGAATGCCAGCAACGACAGTACACCCAGAAGGGCTTTCCCTACAAAATTGTATTTTTTGTATAAATCACCTAACGAATACGCTCTCGTTTCGTTAAGCTCTGCCAATTCGCTGGTCTGCTGAAGCTTCACCAACTGCTTAAGTCTAAGCAGAAGCCACAATAGCAATCCACCGATTGCAAACAAAGAAATTAGAAGAATTTTAGAGTTTGTACTTTCCTGTTGTTCCTTTTCCAGAGCAGCAAGAGAATCTGCTTCTGTAGCACCTTCAGCTACTGCCGGTTCCGGTGCCGGAGGATTTGTGGTAAATGCCAGGATGTCGTTAATGTCCTGATCGGAAAGATTTGGGAACGGCGTCATTGCCGTTTTGTTGAACTTTTCGTAAACCTCGATAGCGTACTTGTCTCCAGAGGCACGAAGTGCTTCGTTGTCTTTAATCCACTTATGAAGCCAGTCTGTATCCAGATTTTGCTCCGTTTTCAGCCTTTCAACAACCCCTCCTAATGCAGGACCTACGAGTTGTTTTTCCAAATCATGGCACGCGGCACACTGAGTTTTAAAGAGTTCCTGCCCTTTTACCGGATCACCGTCCTGAGCATGAACTGAAGCAGAGCCAGACAGCAATAGCGCTATTGCTACCAGACCCGTTTTGTAATGCTTTCTCCAACTAATCATTTATATAATCTTGGGTTAGTAATAAGTATTGAGTATACATTCAATTCTGCAAAAGTAAGGCTTTTAACAGAAATTTAACAAGCTAATAAAGGACGTTTTGGCCAAATTTGATAATTTATAATTGTTCTAAATAGCACAGTTTGGTATAATTTTTATTTATACTAAATTTGCAAAAAATCATCTGATGACTTTATTTTTTAGAATTTCACTTTTACTGCTTTTTATGTTGAATTACCAAGTTGGTGCACAGCAGGTTGTGAAAAACGACACCATTTCGGGAACTCCTCTTACTATCTCGATGGATAAAAATATTGATGCGCTTCTAAGCAATATGGAAGAAAACTGTGCGCTTGAAAACGCAAGAGCAGCAGAGCGCGCATCGCAACCGGCCACAAGACCTACAACAAGAACAACCACTCCGAACCGTCCTTTGACAACGCAGGAAATCTGCAGACAAAATCCAAGAATTCAAGGATTCAAAATTCAGTTGGTAGTTGTGAAATCCAATGCTGAAGCAAATGAAGTAAAAGCTTATTTCAGAAGAAGATTCCCAAGAATAAAAGCAGAGACCGATGCTTCGCTAAGACCGAATTACAAAGTTTTGGTGGGAAGTTATTTCACGAAAGAAAGTGCAGCGGCTGATCTTAGAAATATCCGACAGTATTTTAAAAATGCGATTACGGTTCCGTACAATATATTCTGTGTAGAAGGAAAGTAACTTCAAGAAAACATAAACATCAAAATCCGGATTTCTCCGGATTTTTTTATTTGTAAAAAGCATTCAGAAAATCGTAGAACTCCTGCATTCTAATGAAATTGTTTATGCCTAAGTAAGCAAACAGTAACAAGAAAAGGGAAAGTAAAAACGTCACCATTCCTTTTGAATCTCTATAACTGTAAAAGAGCCAACCGATAAGCAGTGGATACACGAAAACGAAATGTCCGCCGTAGATGTACGACGCCTTCAAACCAAATTTCAGTACACAGTGGATGAAGACATCGAAAAGAAACGAAAATATCAAAACCTGAACGAGCTTATTCTTTAAGTTCCTGAAATAAGACCAAAATACCAATCCTAAAAGAACTGCAACAAATGCATATGGAATCCATGATTGGTAAACATCCATGAACAGCGCTTTGTACGGATATCCTTTCGGATTGTGATAATCGAGCATGTGAAAACTTGAAAACAGAACACTCCCGCCCAAAAACCACGACGAAATCATATCCCAAACCGGAACTTTTTCAAAATCTGAAAATTTATCATACTGCTCGTTCATCTTGTCTAAAATCCTTTGGTAATCGAAATTCAAACGGTGCAAATAAAGCAGAACAAAAACAGTTACCGCAACAATTCCCCTTAAAACAGCATTTCCAAATTTTTTAAAACTTCTAAACAGGCCTTTTTCAAACAAAACGGGAATGAAAACTTTTGCAGCATTCGTTGTGGTTAGTCCGCCAACAGCAACAGTTGCCAATGTAAGAGCAGTCACTGAAATCTTCTCGTCTTTACGAAGCTTCAGCGCTGCATAGTAATTAAACATCGTTAAAAAAAGCAGTGTGTAAGTGTAAGTTTCGGGAGTAAAAGACAAAAGAATATTTGTAGAAAACAGCGAGAAAAAAAGCACTATCGCCCAACTTAACCAATTCGGAAGACGAATAATATTTTTCAAATATTTGAATATCTGCAGCATCGTCA
The DNA here is from genome assembly GCA_964588705.1 of uncultured Chryseobacterium sp. Lineage (GTDB taxonomy): Bacteria > Bacteroidota > Bacteroidia > Flavobacteriales > Weeksellaceae > CAZPQV01. The sequence goes on along the minus strand of CAZPQV010000018.1, from coordinate 24,414 downwards.
AACTGATTGCCAAGGCACTGAAAATTGCCAACACCAGTCTGAAATTCACATCTCTTTTACCATCCGAAAACCAAAAAGCAATCTCCCGCATCCAACCGAAAAAATAATTGGCAAGCGGATGCCGTTCAAATCCACCGCCCGTCATTACAATTGCCCGGTTATCGAAACTGAAATATGCGTCCCAAGGAATTCTGTTGTCGAACACGATGGTGTAGTTGTAAGCAATATTAATCGCTAAAGTACCGTATAGTGCGATGAACAAAAAGAACAAAACCAGTTCCTGCATTGTAGAAGGAAAAACAGTTTTGAAGAAATCGATTATTTTATTCCTGAATTTCAATGGTGAAAATTAAGGTGCAAAAATAAAACAAAAGTTCTTTCAATTATGAATCGTTGTGAATTAAGAACTGCAGGAAAGCATCGAACATCCGGGAACCTCATCGTATTTTGCAGGCCTTTTCACTGAAAATTCAGGATAAATTTCGGTGTAAGGGTTCTCCAAAGCATGAATCAGTTTATTTAAAAGCGTGGTTTTCCCGTTGTTCAGCTCTTCAATACATTCAAAAAGAAGATAATTTCTCAGGATGAATTTTGGATTGTTTTCCTGCATCAACTGTTTCGACTCCTTTTCAGAAATTGAATTTAATGAAAGTCTTTGTGTATAATTGGAAAGCCAATCATTCAGTTTTTGATAGTTTTCTTCAGAATTTGTTTTGTAAAAAATATCGCCAAAATGTTCTTTTAAATTAAACCCGGATTTCCAATTCTCCAATTTACTGAAAAACAAGGTATAATCTATTTTCATGTCCTGCATGAGCATTTGCCAATCGGTGAAAAACTTTTCATCTTCCGGTTTCAATGAGTCAAAACCGAATTTATGGCAAAGCATTTCATCGTGCTTTTTCCAAAAATAATCTCCGAAATCATCCAAAACCTGCTGAAGTGGCGCAGCATCTTCTTCAAATAACGGATATAAAGCGTTTGCCAATTGCCAGATATTCCACTGCGCGATTTTCCCCTGTTCTCCGAAAGCATATCTTCTTCCGGGCAAATCAGTAGTGTTTGAAGTAAAATTTAAATCATATTCATCCATCATTGAAAAAGGACCGTAGTCAATGGTCAGGCCCAAGATAGACATATTATCGGTATTCATCACACCGTGAACAAAACCTACTCTGAACCATTCCACAATCATATCCGCAGTTTTCTCAGAAACCAAGCGAAACCAATAGGCATATTTCTGTTTACCTTCGGATTTAATTTTTGGAAAATAGTTTTCAATTGTAAAATCGGCCAGTTGTTTCAGAAGTGTAAAATTCTTTTGTGCGGAAACCAGTTCGAAATGCCCAAATCTTAGAAACGATTCTGCAGTACGCATCATTACCGCACCTTTTTCGGCTTTTGGATTTCCGTTGTACATAATATCCCGTACCACATTCTCACCGCTAAAGCTCATGCTTAGCGCTCTGCTTGTCGGAATTTTTAAATGATGAATCGCTTCACTCATCAAATATTCACGAACGGTGGAACGAAGAACAGCTCGTCCATCAGCATGCCTTGAATAAGGCGTTGCTCCGGCTCCTTTCCACTGAAGTTCGGTCTTTTTTCCTTCAGAATTCTCTATTTCACCAATAAATATTGCTCTTCCGTCGCCCAATTGCCCTGCCCAATTTCCGAACTGATGCCCTGCGTATGCTGTGGCGTACGGTTTTAGGTTATCAGGCAGATCGTTTGCATTTAAAAAAGACCGGTCTTTATCATTTTCTATATTTCCCAAACCGATTTCATTTGAAAGTTTTTCATTAAATAAAATCAGTTCAGGGTTATCAAAACCAACAGGATTTACCAAAGCGTACAGTACTCCCGGCGTTTGTCGCTGCATTGGATTCTTCGACAGATCACCCGGAAAAAGTTCTAAATACTGTTGTGTTATTTTGTCTAAATTCATTACTGCAAGTTACGCAATTACAAAAAAACCTTCCGTTTGGAAGGTTTTGCTTTTATTGATTAAAATCTATTTCGGTATCCTTGTTCAGATTTTCGTTTAGGTTTTCTTCTTTAGGCCTGGTTGCCGCAGGTTTATTGGTCGTTGCTTCTTCTTTCGGTTGAGGATTTCTGAGTTCCTCCAAAGTCTGCAATCCTCCCTGGTCTCCGTATCCTCCGCCAAGTCCCATAAGATCGCCACAATCTCCGGTCCAGTTGGAAGGTTTCACAAATTTGTCTTCCTGCGAAATTCCAAGTTCTTTATCTGCCCAAACTTTCTTCATGAAAATAGCCCAAATCGGAAGTGCCATTTTTGCTCCCTGCCCTTCACCGGTACTTCGGAAGTGGGTTGCACGGTCTTCCCAACCTACCCAAACTCCGGTTGCAAGATTAGGAGTCATACCAATGAACCAACCATCGGAGTTATTCTGCGTCGTACCTGTTTTGGCAGCGATTTCGACTTCTTTTGGAACGCCTCTTCTGCCAAGCTCTCCTGCTCCGGTTCCAAATTCTGCTACACCTTTCATCAAATCAATCATAGTGTAGGCGTACATTTCGTTCATTACTTCTTTCGGCTCGGTTTTCAGTTCCTTAATTACGCGGTTGTTGGCATCTTCAATACGCCAAATCATTTCAGGTTTTACATAATTTCCGTAGTTGGCGAACGTACTGTAAGCACCAAGCATTTCGTAAATGGTAATATCTGAAGAACCCAATGCAACGGCTAATTGACCGCGAGGAATTTCCTGAGTCACTCCCAAATCTCTCGCCAATTGAATTACTTTATCCGTCCCTACCATATCCATCAAACGGACAGCAACAGGGTTTCGGGAATGAGCCAAGGCATCTCTTAAAGTTGGTGTTCCACCTGTTCCTACTACACGATAACCTCTTTCATCGAAAGTCGCGTTTGAAACGGTAGAACAAGGCGTCATCCCAAGATTCATAATTGCGGTGGCATATACAAACGGTTTGAATGTTGAACCAACCTGGCGTCTTCCCTGCTTAATATGGTCATACTGGAAGTGCTTCCAGTCGATACCGCCAACCCAAGCTTTAATTTCTCCGGTTCCGGGAACCATCGCCATTAAACCTGCCTGAGCAATCTGCTTGTGATATCTGATGGAATCGTAAGGTGACATTTCAACTTCTTCTTCACCTTTCCAGGTAAATCTTGATGTTTTGATTGGTGTTTTGAAGTCGATCATGATGGAATCCTCAGAAACTCCGGCAGCTTTCAGAGTTTTATAGCGTCCGGTTCTCTTCATTGCCTGAAGCATGATGTCGTCAATCTGTTTATCTTTAAGATTATAAAACGGGCGCTGTTTTCTTCCTCTCTGCTCCGCATCGAAACTTCTCTGAAGATCCGTTAAATGTTCTTTGATGGCTTCTTCCGCATATTTCTGCATTTTTGAATCGAGCGTCACATAAATTTTTAAACCATCTTTGAAAACGTTCAGTTCTTTTCCTGTTTTCTTTGCGTATTCCTTCAGATAGCCATCAATTTCTTTTCTCAGATAGAACTTATAATATGCTGAATATCCGTCATCAATGGTTTTAATTGGATGATAATCAAGTTTAATTGGCGTATCAATGGCACGCTGGTATGTTGGCTGATCGATATATTTTGTATCCAACATTTGCTGAAGTACCATATCTCTTCTGCTTTTCGCACGCTCCGGATTTCTCATCGGATTGTTTTTCACCGGATTCTCAAGCATGGCCACAA
>CAZPQV010000018.1:17247-20692 GCA_964588705.1 uncultured Chryseobacterium sp. | reverse complement strand
GCGTCAGTTCCTTCGTTGATTTATTGAAGTAGATCTTCGATGCCATTTCAATTCCGTTGGCATTATAAAGAAAGTCAAACTTATTGAAATACAGCGTGATGATTTCCTCTTTCGTGTACCTTTTCTCCAAACTTACAGCAACCACCCATTCTTTCAGTTTCTGGAAAGCTCTCTGTGCTTTGTTTTGAGATGCTGTTCCTGTAAATAGAAGCTTTGCCAACTGCTGTGTAATGGTAGAACCACCACCTCTCTCACCCCGGAACCAAATTGCTCTACCAACGGATTTTAAATCAATCCCCGAGTGTTCTTTAAAACGCTCATCCTCTTTTGCGTGAAGCGCGTAAACCAAATGTGGAGGAAGGTCTTTGTAAGTTACCGGTTGGGTTTTTTCTTTCTCAAATTTTCCCAAGCGCACTCCATCAGAAGAAATAATTTCGGATGCTACATAGATATCAGGATTCTCAAGTTCCTTTACTTCAGGCATTTCGCCAAGGAAACCCTGCGAAACTGCGAAAAATAAAGTTGCAATCCCAAGCACTGTAAAAATCAGTCCCATCCAAATGAGTTTTATCCACTTTTTTGGGCCTTTGCTCTTCTGTTTTTTAGGTGGCAAAGGAAAGGTGCTTTTTGTATTGGTTGTTTTCTTTTTTTCCATATTATGGCTTGGCTTGTTCTATTTTTATCCCAAAATCTTCAATCCCTTTTAGTGGATCGCGGCGCATTGCGTGCTGTACTTCGATGGTGTACTTTCCGTTTTCGGGAAATTTATAATCTAATTTATACTGAAACAATATTTCCTTCGTATCTCCAAAACCGCTTCCGATCCATTCTCCGTTTGGTTTTGCAAGAATATAATTCAGCGTGTCTACTTTTGCAGATTTAGCTTCTGATTTTTTCAACGTGCTGAAAACCCGAAGATTACTGTAAGGATATTCATTGTTATTCCTTACGACAAATATAATATTTTTAGGGGTTTGCGAGTCGTTTATTTCAAAATCAAACTTCAAGGTTCCTTTTTTATTCCAGGTGCTGTTCACCGGACTCATGTACACTTCTTCCCCCGAAATATTACAGCCCACCAAAAAAAGAACCGGTACTATAAACGCAAAAAGTTTTCTCATTATTGCTTGTTTGGCTTTGGCCCTCTGTTCTTAAAATTTTTGTTTTTGTTCCTTGGCTGATTTTCTCTTTGCCCGTCTTTTTGACCACCTCCCTGATTTTGCTTTGCTTCATTAGAAGTGTTGCGGTTTTGCGGCGGTTTGTTTTGATTTTGCTGACGGTTCTTTCTATTGTCAGAATTATTTCTTTTCTGATTCTGAGGACGTTTTCTGTTGTCCTGTCTTTTCTTTTCGAAACGGTCAACATTATCTTCAGCGATTAAATCAACAGTTTTTGCTGAAACAAATTCACGGATCACCAAATCCTCCAGTGCCGGTGCTTTGATGCCTTTCTTATTGTTGCTGATCTGTTTTTTTACAACTCCGGTTTCTAGGTCAAACCAAGCCACAGGATTATCGGCATACGCAAACCACATTTTCTTTTTGAAAACATCAATTTTTATGCAGAATGCTCTTCCTTTTTCGGTATCTAAACTTGTATTTGATGACGGAAAATCCGAAAGCGCATCGAGGTAGCTGTCCAGTTCGTAATTCAGACAGCATTTCAGTTTACCACATTGTCCCGCAAGCTTCTGAGGATTAATACTCAATTGCTGATATCTCGCTGCATTGGTATTTACAGAACGGAAATCTGTAAGCCAAGACGAGCAGCAAAGTTCGCGACCGCAAGAACCAATTCCGCCAATCTTTGCAGATTCCTGACGGTACCCGATTTGCTTCATGTCAATCTTCGTACGGAAATTGGCAGCATATTCTTTAATCAGCTGACGGAAATCTACACGGCCGTCCGCAGTATAATAAAAGGTAGCTTTTCCACCGTCACCCTGATATTCGACATCGGTAATTTTCATTTCCAAACCGAGTCCGTATGCAATTTTTCTGGCCTGGATTTTTACGCCATCTTCTTTCTTGCGCGACTCCTGCCAAACTTCTACATCCTTCTGGTTAGAAACTCTGTATATTTTCTGAGCGTTTTCTGTTGAAAATCGCTTCTTTTTCATTTGTATTTTTACCAGTTCTCCGGTAAGGCTTACAATTCCCACATCGTGCCCGGGGCTCGATTCCACTGTTACAATGCTTCCTACGTGAAGCGGCAGATTATTATGGTTTTTATAAAAACTCTTTCTATCGTTCTTAAATCTTACCTCAACATACTTTTCTTCATTTTTTGTACTCGGACTGCTTACGTCTGAAAGCCAGTCAAAAACACTCAATTTATAGCTGTTGCCGCACGTATCTACATTTTCGCATCCATTGGCGGATTTTGTTCCGCATGAATGACCGGAATCGCCGGATGTTTTACATCCACAACTCATATATATTATATTTAATTAACATTTTAATTCCTGCAAATTTAAAATATTTTTTCTCATCGCTTCATTTTATATTTTCTGATTGGTGGTTAGGGAGAAAAACCAACAAATTAAGCGGTTGTTTAATTTTAAACACTTTATTCAAATAATCTTATATTAGTAATAATCTTTTTAATTTTCAAAAACTTACGAATTATTATCATCAACAATTTCGTTAAACCAATGCTAAAAATAACAATTTGTTTAAAAATGTTAAGAAAAGTTAACATTGATTATTAAAATAATTTTATATTTGAAACCATAATAATCTAAAATATGAGAAAATTATTAATTACCGCTTCATTACTTGCAGGAATGATGGTTTATGCAGGGGGGTTCAGAGTTTCACTCCAAGGTGTAAAACAACTTGCGATGGCACACACAAGTGCGCACGCAGAGGATGCCAGTGTAGCATTCTTTAACCCGGCAGGTATTTCGTTTATCCCGGCAAAACTAAGTGTTGCCGCCGGTGGATTTGGCGCACTGTCGTCGGTTACATATCAAAACCTGAAGACTTATGAGTCTTATGAAACCGATAATCCTGTTGGAACGCCTATTTATGCAGCCGTTGCATATAAAGTATTAGACAATGTATCTTTAGGTTTCAGTTTTGCTACGCCATACGGAAGCACCATCGATTGGGGCACAGATTGGGCAGGAAAAGAAATGGTGCAGATGATGTCTCTTAAAGGACTGTATTTCCAACCTATGGTTTCTGTGAAACTTGCGCCTTGGGCATCTTTAGGAGCAAGCTATATTTATGCTAAAGGAGCTGTAGACTGGGATAAAGCGCTTACGGCTTACGGAGGTACAATGAACATTAAAGATGAAAAAGCAAAAGGATTTTCTAGATATATTTTTCAATGTATAACCTAATACTTATACCATGGCTTTTGAAAAATATTTTTGAAAATAAAGAGAAAGATTTAGTTTATTATATAATGATTATTTGTTATTTTAGTTTTTTCTATTATC
>CAZPQV010000018.1:8205-17237 GCA_964588705.1 uncultured Chryseobacterium sp. | reverse complement strand
GCAAAAGGACATGGTTTCGGACTTGGCTTCTACTTCCAACCGGATGATCAATGGGATGTAAGTGTCGCTTACCGTTCAAAAGTGGACATGAAAGCTGAAGCAGGAAAGGTAACTTTCAACGTTTCTCCAAACCTATTCCCACTGATTGGCGTTGATGCAAACGGACAGGACAACTTTAAAGCAACCCTTCCTTTGGTAGAAGAATGGACTGTAGGCGTAGCTTATAAAGTAACTCCGAAATGGAAACTTGCTGCAGATTTCAACTACACAGGTTGGGATGAGTATAACCAGCTGACATTAGATTTCGAAAATGCTCCTATTGGAAACCAAGCAGACAGAACCGTATTGGTAACTCCTAAGAATTTCCATGCAACAAGAACATTCAGAGTTGGAACAGAGTACATGCTTACTGATAAAATTGCAGGTAGAATTGGTTGGTATTGGGATGAAGCACCTTACGAGGATGAAAACTTTATTCCTGAAACACCTTCATTCGATGCACACGTTATTACTGCAGGTTTAGGATTTAAACTAGGTGGATTTGGAGTTGATCTTGCTGCGGCATCTTCTTTCCCTAAAGCAAGAACGTTCAATAACGAGTATTACAACTTCGCAGGGCAGGCTAAAGCTAAAACATATTATTTTGGTTTAGGTCTTAACTATAACTTAACAAAATAGAAAAGAATTATGAAAAAAATATTAATATCGGCTTTTGCAGCTTCAATGTTGTTATTTACATACAGCTGCGACACTGATTTTGACACTGATGTTACAGGTATTGCCGTAACCAGCGGAGATGCAGACTTCAGCAAATATGTTGCTTTAGGAAACTCGCTTACAGCAGGTTACAGAGATAATGCTTTATATATCGACGGACAGGTTGAATCTTATCCTAATATGATTGCTACGCAAATGAAACTTGCGGGCGGAGGAGAGTTCAAGCAGCCTTTAATGATGGATAACCTTGGAGGAATTCCTTCCATTGGAGTGGGCAACAAACTGATTTTGGCTATGACTCAGTCAGGTTTATCACCGGTGCCGGCTTCGGGAACAGGAACAACCACTTTGGCAAATATTTATGCGCAGGGGCCTTACCAAAATATGGGTGTTCCGGGTGCAAAATCTTTCCACTTGGTAGCTGACGGTTACGGAAACGTGCAGGGTGTTGCTGTAGGAAAAGCCAATCCATATTTCGTGAGATTTGCTTCTTCTCCTACAACAAGCGTTCTTAAAGATGCTATGGCACAAAAGCCAACATTCTTCTCACTTTGGATTGGAAATAATGATGTACTTTCTTACGCTACTTCAGGTGGTGCAGGTAAAGATCAGACAGGGAATTTGGATCCGACAACTTATGGCGGAAACGATATTACAGATCCAAACGTTTACGCAAGCGTTATTAATGGAATTCTTGATGGTTTAAAAGCAGCAGGCGCATCAAAAGGTGTAATTGCTAACATTCCTAATGTTACTTCTATTCCTTTCTTCACAACGGTTCCGCACAATCCGGTTCCGCTTGATCAAGCTTCTGCTACTGCATTAAATCAGCAAGTTTTCGGGCCTCTTAAGCAAATTCTTACCGCTTACGGACAGGGAAGCAGACTTCAGTTGGTTGGTTTAACTAACAACCCGCTTCTTTTGAAAGATGAAACGCTTACAAATATGTCAGCTCAGATTACAGGTGCTTTAGTTGCCGCAGGAGTTCCGGCACAACAGGCAGGATTAATGGGAATGGTTTTCGGACAGGCAAGACACGCGACTTCAGCGGACCTTATTCCTTTAACCACAAGAACGGTAATTGGTACTAAACCTGCTTCTCCAATGGCTGTAGCTCCGTTTGATAAATATGGTGTTACTTTCCCGCTTGAAGACAACCACGTACTTACAAATACCGAGAAAGAAGAAGTACTTACGGCAACTGCCGCATACAACGCAGCAATCAGCAAACTTGCTTCTGCAAGAGGTCTTGCAATGGTAGATGCCAATGCTAAAATGGTAGAGCTTTCAAAAACTTCGGGAATTCAGTTCGATGGTGTGAAGTATACGACTACTTTCGTTACGGGAGGATCTTTCTCGCTTGATGGTGTACATCTTACAGGTAGAGGCTATGCAGTAATCGCAAATGAATTCATCAAAGCAATTAATGCTAAGTACAGATCTAATCTTCCTCAGGTGAATGTAAACTCATATTCGGGTATTACTTTCCCTTAATAAGGATTTAAAAAAATCTAATTATATAAACCACTTGAGCTTTCAAGTGGTTTTATTTTTATTAAATTTGCATGAAATAAATCTTAAGTAAAAATGGCGGAGCAAGCAAGTTATTTATTCTCTACAAGAACCAGTAAAGTCTTAGCAGAAAAAATCGCAAAACACTACGGTCATGAAATGGGAAAAATCAATTTTCAGGATTTCAGCGACGGTGAATTCGAGCCGGTTTTAGACCAGTCTGTAAGAGGAGGAAGAGTTTTCTTAATCGGTTCTACATTTCCACCGGCAGACAACCTTCTTGAACTTCTTCTGATGATGGATGCTGCAAAAAGAGCTTCTGCAAAAAGCATCACCGTTGTAATCCCATATTACGGTTTAGCGAGACAGGACAGAAAAGATAAGCCAAGAGCTCCAATCGGTGCAAAATTAGTAGCTAATCTTCTTACAGCAGCGGGTGCAACCAGAATTATGACAATGGATTTGCATGCAGATCAGATTCAGGGATTCTTCGAAATTCCGGTAGACCACCTTTATGCCTCCACAATTTTTATTGATTATATCCAATCTTTAAAGCTTGATAATCTTACCATTGCTTCTCCGGATATGGGAGGTGCAAAAAGAGCAAAAAACTACGCCAGTCATTTAGGTGCTGAAGTGGTAATTGCTTACAAGGAAAGAAAAAAAGCTAATGTTGTTGAAGAAATGTTCCTTATTGGTGACGTAAAAGACAAAAACGTAATCCTTATCGACGATATGATTGATACCGCAGGAACGCTTTGCAAAGCTGCAGACATCCTTATTAAAAACGGAGCAAAATCGGTAAGAGCAATGGCAACACACCCTGTTCTTTCAGGTAAAGCCTATGAGAATATCGAAAACTCTCAGCTTCTGGAAGTGATTGTAACAGATACCATACCGGTGAAAACTGAACTTTCATCCAAAATAAAAGTACTTTCCTGTGCAGAGCTTTTTGCTGATGTTATGAAGATGGTTCACGAACATAAATCCATCAGCGACAAGTTTATTATTTAAAATAAATTCGCATAAAATATTTAAGTCCTTCTTTTTCAGAAGGATTTTTTATTTTTTAAAAATATTCATATATTTGCACCCTCAAAAAATAAATATTTTATAATGAAATCTATCACAATTCAAGGTACAAAAAGAGAAAGCGTGGGCAAAAAGTCTACAAAAGCTTTACGTGATGCTGAGCTAGTTCCTTGTGTTGTTTACGGTGGAAACGAGCCTGTGAACTTCTCTACTGAAGAGAAATCGTTCAAGAACCTGGTTTACACTCCGGAAGCACACACAGTAGAACTTGTAGTTGACGGACAAACTATTCCAGCGGTTCTTCAGGACATCCAGTTCCACCCGATTACTGACAAAATCCTTCATGTTGACTTCTATCAACTTTCTGATGACAAACCGGTTATCATGGAAGTTCCTGTAAGAATTACAGGTCGTGCAAGAGGTGTTGTTGCAGGTGGTGTTTTGAGACAGTCTTTCAGAAAACTGAAAATCAAAGCAATCCCTTCAAACCTTCCTGACGAAATCGTAGTAGATGTAACTCCATTAAGAATTGGAAACAAATTCTATGTTGGAGATATCAAAGCTGACGGATTCTCATTCATGCATCCGGACAACGCAGTAGTTGCTGCTGTGAAGATGTCTAGAACTGCAATGAAAGGCGGAGGCGCTGATGAAGATGAAGAAGAAACTGCAGAAGGTGAAGCACCGGCAGCAGAAGGAGACGCTCCTGCAGCTGAATCTGCTGAATAAGCAATTAGTTTTTCTAAACATAAAAACCTGTCTTTCGACAGGTTTTTTTTATTTAATCAGTTCTATGGTGTTATCATTATTCTTAATCTCCTCCTTTATTCGGGCTTCCATTTCTTTCATTCTCTGTGGATCCTGCTGAAACCTCATTCCCATCCCTCTTCCTGAACCTGAACCCGGAGGTGGCGGCGGTGCACCGATATTCATATTGAAAAACGACATTGGATCTTTTCTGAATTTTTCCATTTGCTTTTCAAAAGCCGGTCTTTTCACTTTTATGGTGTTGCCTCTTTCATCCAAGGTCGTCATCTCAGCGAGTTTTTTATTTTCTTTTAAATCGAAGCTGTAATCTCCATCAGCATCTTCAACTTTGACGATTAATCCCGGAAGTCCAGAAAATTTATATGGCCCATCCTGAAATGGCAGATCGGTTGTAAACCACGCAATCCATTTTCGGCCACCGAAATCTGTTTCTGCTTTCTGCGCTTTGTAATCCCCAATTTTAGTGGTTTCGTTAATAATTTTCCAGTTCATTGGGCGGTCTTCCACATACGTATATAAATCTCTCCCTATTCTTTCTTTAAAAGTAACAGTCTGTTCTGCAGCATCTTTCTCAACAGTATACTGAATATTTGACCTTAAATTTTGCATCTGCGTACGGTCGAACGATTGAGTAGTTCGCATTCTCGTAAATAACGAGTCTCTTTTCACACGGTTTTCCGCTACAAAAACGGATTTATTCTGTGAGATATCAAGATAGGCATTTTCAGTTTTCACATCTGATTTATCCGCAGAGTTTGGTTTCATGGTAACCTGATAGATGAATCTTGTTTGTGAAAAGGACATTAATGAAAACCCAAGAACTAAAAGCGTCAAAATTTTCTTCATAACTGTTTATTAACTGTAAGTTAGATAGTTTAGTTTTACTGAAGTTAAAATTATGAAAATTTGAGATACAAAAACCGATATTTCTCTTTATCAATAACAATTATAGTTAAAAAGAAAACACAAATTTGATATTCAATTTAATAGTTCGTAGATTTGCAATCTAAAATCATTCTAAATAAGAATAAGATGATTAAAGTAAGTGATCAGGCAAAACAAAAGGCAATTCAGCTAATGACTGAAGACGGCTTCAATGCAGAAACCGACTTCATTCGTGTGGGTGTGAAAAGCGGTGGATGCTCAGGGCTTGAATACGTTTTGAAGTTTGATAATAAAAAAGAAGATACTGATCAGGTTTTTGAAGACAATGGCATCAAAATTCTGATTGACAAGAAATCGATCCTTTACCTTGCAGGAACTGTTTTGGAATATTCAGGAGGTTTAAATGGGAAAGGGTTTGTATTTAATAACCCCAACGCAAACAGAACCTGCGGTTGTGGAGAATCGTTTAGTTTATAATTATGGCAAAATATACAGAAGATGATCTGCGCGAAGATCTGAAAACCAAAGAATACGAAGCCGGTTTTTACACCGACATCGAGTACGAGGAATTTCCGACAGGTCTGAATGAAGATATCATCCGAATGATTTCCGAAAAGAAGGAAGAACCGGAATGGATGACGGAATGGAGACTGGAATCCTTCAGAGTATGGCAAAAAATGGTAGAACCGGATTGGGCAAACGTTACTTACGAAAAGCCTGATTTCCAAGCAATCCGTTATTATGCCGCACCCAAAAAGAAACCTGAACTGGCAAGTCTGGATGAAGTAGATCCGGAACTTTTGAAGACATTTGAAAAACTCGGAATCAACATCGAGGAACAAAAACGTCTGGCAGGAGTTGCGGTAGATATTGTAATGGACTCAGTTTCAGTGAAAACCACTTTCCAGGAAACCTTGAAGGAGAAAGGTATCATCTTCATGTCGATGTCAGAAGCCATCAAGACACATCCTGATTTGGTGAGAAAATATATCGGTACCGTTGTTCCGAGAGGCGATAATTTCTATGCAGCTTTAAATTCGGCGGTATTTTCCGATGGATCTTTCTGCTATATTCCAAAAGGTGTGAGATGTCCGATGGAGCTTTCTACGTATTTCAGAATCAATCAGGCAGGAACAGGACAGTTCGAAAGAACACTGGTTGTTGCAGATGAAGGAAGCTACGTTTCTTATCTTGAAGGCTGTACCGCTCCTGCGAGGGACGAAAACCAACTGCACGCCGCTGTAGTAGAGTTGATTGCAATGGAGGGCGCTGAAATTAAATATTCCACTGTTCAGAACTGGTTCCCTGGAGATGAGGAAGGAAAAGGCGGTGTTTACAACTTCGTTACCAAAAGAGGAATGTGCGAAAGAAACGCAAAAATCTCATGGACACAGGTTGAAACCGGATCTGCAGTAACCTGGAAATATCCAAGTTGTATTTTGAAAGGCGACAATTCCATCGGCGAGTTCTACTCCATCGCGGTTACCAACAATCATCAGTACGCCGATACCGGAACGAAGATGATTCATATTGGAAAAAATACAAAATCGACCATTATTTCAAAAGGGATTTCAGCAGGAAAATCAAATAATTCTTACCGAGGTTTGGTGAAAGTAATGCCAACTGCAAAAGGTGCGAGAAACTTCTCACAGTGCGACTCCTTATTAATGGGTAACGAATGTGGTGCACACACTTTCCCTTATATTGAAATAAAAGATCCAAGCGCGCAACTGGAACACGAAGCCACCACTTCAAAAATTGGTGAAGACCAGATTTTCTATTGCAACCAAAGAGGAATTGACACCGAAAAAGCAATCGCGCTGATTGTAAACGGATTCGGAAAAGAAGTATTAAATAAATTACCAATGGAATTTGCCATTGAAGCCCAGAAACTGCTGGAGATTTCACTGGAAGGATCTGTTGGTTAAAATATTTAAATCAAAAAATAAATAAACTATAATTTACAAGTGGAAGGAATCTAAACCTGAAACTTGAAATCTGAAACATACTAAAAATGTTAAAAATAAATAATCTACACGCTCAAATCGAAGACGGAATTGAGATTTTGAAAGGAATTAATCTTGAAATAAATCCGGGTGAAGTTCACGCCATTATGGGACCGAACGGCGCCGGAAAATCTACACTTTCTTCTGTGATTGCCGGAAGAGAAGACTACGAAGTGACGGAAGGTGAAATCCTTTTCGAAGGCGAAGATATCGTAGAAGATGCTCCGGAAGAAAGAGCACACAAAGGCGTTTTCATGTCGTTCCAGTATCCTGTGGAAATTCCTGGGGTTACGGTAACTAACTTCATTAAAGCAGCCATCAACGAAACCAGAAAAGCAAAAGGTCTTGAAGATATGCCTGCAAAAGAATTGCTGGCTTTGGTAAGAGAAAACTCTGAAAAGCTGAGTATTAGAAAAGATTTCCTAGGACGTTCGCTAAACGATGGATTCTCCGGTGGTGAAAAGAAAAGAAACGAAATTTTCCAAATGCTGATGCTGAATCCAAAATTGGCCATCCTAGACGAAACCGATTCAGGGTTGGATATCGATGCATTAAGAATTGTTGCCGACGGTGTGAATTCGTTTAAAAACGAAGGTAACGCAGTGCTTTTAATTACGCACTACCAAAGACTTTTAGATTACATCGAACCGGATTTCGTTCACGTTCTTGCAGACGGAAAAATCATCAAAACCGGAGATAAAAACCTGGCTCTGGAACTGGAAGAAAAAGGCTACGACTGGCTTTTGAACTAATTCCGAGTTTCAAGTTTAATATTTCAGGTTAATAAACATAGCCACAAAGTGGCGAAATCAAAAATATAAATTATGGCATTACTGGAGAATGTTCAAAATAATCACTCCACTTTTTTGGAAACTCTAAAACACCGGTTTTTAGATGGCCAAAGGAATGCAGCCCTGAAGAAATTTTTTCAATTGGGTTTTCCTACCAAAAAAGATGAGGAATACAAATACACAAACGTTCGGGAAATTACCGAAAAGGATTATAATTTCTTCCCAAATGAGCAGCATAATATCACGAAAGAGCAGCTGGATGAACTTCATTTTGGCGAAGAAAATTTTGACTGGGTAACGTTCATCAACGGAAAACTTCATACCGAACTGTCCAAAGTTTCTATTGAGAATGCTGAATTCATGTCATTCAAAAATGCTTTGAATGATGATAAATACAAAGAAGTGTTCTCGAAATATTTCAATACCATTGCCAATCAAGATCTGGCTTTTACCAATCTGAACTTGGCTTACTTCAAAAACGGATTCTTTCTGAAAGTTCCAAAAAATGTTGTGATTGAAAAACCGATTCACGTTTTCTATATCTCTCAGAATCAGGAAGAAAATACTTTTTACAATACAAGAAACCTTTTGATTGCGGAAGAAGGAGCCAACGTTGAGGTGATTGAAAGTCATCATAATTTCGATGAAACTTTTGTATTGACCAATTCCGTTACAGAAATTTTTGCTTATCCAAATGCAAAAGCAGACTGGCACAAACTTCAGAACGATAACGATACTTCGTACCTTATCGACCACACTTTTGCAAAACAGGAAAAAGACAGTTTAACGACGGTTAACACGTTCTCTTTTGGTGGAAAATTGGTAAGAAATAACCTGGATTTCATTCAAAACGGTGAGAATATCAATTCGTTTATGAATGGAATTACCATCATTGGAAAAGAACAGTTGGTGGATCATCATACCGCCGTTCATCACAACGAACCAAATTGTGAAAGCTATCAAAACTACAAAGGGATTTATAAGGATAAATCACACGGTGTTTTCAACGGAAAAGTATTCGTGGACAAGATTGCCCAGAAAACCAACGCTTATCAGCAAAACAACAATATTTTGTTGGATCAGGGCGCAACCATCGATACGAAACCTCAGCTTGAAATCTTTGCTGACGATGTAAAATGTTCGCACGGTTGTACCGTTGGACAGTTGGATAAAGATGCCATGTTCTACCTTCGCGCAAGAGGAATCTCCGAGAAAGAAGCACAGGCACTTTTACTGTACGCCTTCGCAAATGATGCTATGCAAAACATTGACATCGAACCTCTTAAATTAAAAATCTCTAAGCTTCTGGCAGAGAAACTAG
>CAZPQV010000018.1:315-8195 GCA_964588705.1 uncultured Chryseobacterium sp. | reverse complement strand
AATACTTTAAACCACTGAAAATTTTCAGTGGTTTTTTTATTACTTTTAATTGAATTAAATATGATATGGAAAAGATAAAATTTGAAGCGCCTATCATTCAGCATAAAAACATGAATGCTGCTTATGTTGAGTTTCCTTTTTCTACCGAGGAGCTTTTTGGCAAGAAAGGTCAGGTGAAAATAAAAGCTACTATTGATGGTAAGACAGAATACCGTGGAAGTCTCGCCAATATGGGACAGGGTTGCCACGTTCTTGGATTAACTCAAGCGGTAAGAAAAGATTTGAAAAAAACATTTGGCGATACCCTTTCCGTAGAACTTTGGGAAGATAAAGAAGAGCGTGTGGTAGAAATACCCGATGACGTTGCCGAAGTTTTTAATAAAAATGAAAAAGCAAAAGAACTTTTTGATGCGATGAGTTACACGCACAGAAAAGAATATATTCGCTGGATTATTGAAGCTAAAAAACCGGAAACCCGCGAGAACCGAAAAGTAAAGATGATTGAAATGATTTTGGCAGGTAAAAAAGGAATTTAATTATGAAAACATTTTTCGAAACCGAAAGACTACACATCCGGCCAATGACTTTAGAGGATGCTGATCTTAACCTGAAAATGGTTAATACCAAAGAGTTTAAAGAATTTGTTGGCGACAGAAATGTCAATACGCTCGAAGAGTCTGTTGAATATTTAAAACAAAGAGTCTTGCCACAAACAGAAAAATTAGGCTACGGAAATTTCACTTTAATTAAAAGAGATAGCGGTGAGAAAATCGGTGGTTGCGGTCTTTTTCATCGTGAAGGTTTGGATGTTGTTGATATAGGTTTTTCCTTTATTCCTGAATATTATGGACAAGGTTATGGCTATGAGGCTGCAAGCAGAATTCTACGTGCAGGTTTCGAAGAATACGGGTTAACGAAAGTAAGTGCTATTACCGTAAAAGAAAATATCGCTTCCCAAAAACTGATTGAAAAACTGGGCTTAAAATTTCGAAAAATCGTCAGAATACCGAATGATCCTGAAGATTTACTTTATTATGAAATCAGTAAAGAAGATTGGGAGAAAGCGAACTAACCTTCAAGAATTTGAGCTGCAGCTTCTTTGGTTTTTACTTTGTCAATCACTCGGGTGCAGACTCCATTTTCATCAAAAATAAAGGTGGTGCGAACAATTCCCATAAACTCTCTTCCCATAAATTTCTTCAGTTGCCAAACGCCAAATTTATTGCAGATATCTAAGCTTTCATCAGCAATTAAATCATATTTGAAACCATATTTTGTATGAAAATTCTTTTGTCTTTTCACAGAATCAGCACTTACGCCCAATAGTGAATATCCGGCCTTCTTAAGCTTTGAGAAATTGTCAGAAAGGTCGCATGCTTCTGCAGTGCATCCGGGAGTACTCGCTTTTGGATAGAAAAAAATCACAAGTTTCTTCCCTGAGAAATCGGATGATTTTACTGTTTCCCCATCTTGGTTTACACTTTCAAATTCCGGTAATCTGTCTCCTAATTTCAACATAATGCTTAATTTTGTTCAAATTTAGCCTTAAAATGACAAAAAAGCAAAGAGCCGAAACCGTAATGCGAGAACTGGAAAAACTTTATCCCGAAGTTCCCATTCCTTTAGACCATAAAGATCCTTACACACTGATGGTTGCGGTGGCGCTTTCTGCACAGACAACCGATAAAAAAGTAAACCAAATCACCCCAAAACTTTTTGAAGTTGCCGATACTCCCGAGAAAATGGCAAAATTGGAAGTTGCACAAATTACGTAACTGACTAAAGAAATCGGGCTTGACAATACAAAAGCAAAAAATCTGAAAGGTATGGCCGAAATGCTGATTGAAGATTTCAACTCTACCGTTCCGCAAACTTTTGCCGAATTAGAAAAACTTCCCGGTGTCGGACACAAAACGGCTTCTGTGGTGATGAGTCAGGCATTTGGGCATCCGGCATTTCCCGTGGACACGCACATTCATCGTTTAATGAAACAATGGAAACTGACCAACGGAAAAAATGTAGTAGAAACGGAAAAAGACGCCAAAAACATCTTTCCAAAAGACACTTGGAACAAATTGCATCTGCAGATTATTTTCTACGGAAGGGAATATTCTCCTGCCCGCGGCAATCGGGAGAACGATTTTATTACAAGAATGCTTTTTGAAAAATAGATTTTAGTTTCACAGAGTCGCACGAAGGAAACATTGAGTAAAAGGAGTTTCCTTAATAAAACTCTGCGGAACTCCGTGAAAAACTCCAACAACTTCGTGCTACAAAACTATTGTTTTGCAGCCCAAAGTTCCATCTTTCTTTCAAGAACATCCAAAGGCAGACATCCCTGGCTAAGAATTTCATCGTGGAACGACGCCAGACTGAATTTCTTGCCAAGATTTTTTTCGTATTTATCTCTCAGTTCACGAATCTTCATTGAGCCGGTTTTATAGCTCAACGCCTGTCCCGGCATTGCCATATAACGTTCTATTTCTGCTGTTGCACCGGCTTCATCATAAGCAACATTACTAAGGAAATATGTGATAGCCTCTTCTCTGCTCATTTTTCCGGTATGTAGCCCGGTATCGATTACCAGTCTTACTGCGCGCAGCATTTCATCGCTTAAAGAACCCATTTTCTGATAAGGATCGGTGTAAAGGCCAAACTCAGGACCGAGAGATTCTGTGTATAAAGCCCAACCTTCACCGTAAGCGCCAATCCAGCCGAAACGCATGAATTTTGGAAGATTTTCATTCTCCTGCTGAAGCGAAACCTGATAATGGTGCCCCGGAATTGCCTCATGTAAAAACAAAGATTCCATTCCTGAAGTTACATTGAATTTTGCGGGATCCGGCAGTGGCATATAGAAAATTCCCGGTCTCGAACCGTCCGGCGTTCCCTGTTTATATTCAGCACTTGCTGATGCTTCACGAAACTTTTCGGTTTGGCGAATTTCAAATTTCGTTTTCGGTGTATGGTTGAACATTGTTTTCAGTTTCGGAGTAATCTTCGTAAGAATGGCGTTGAAAGCATCCAAAACTTCCTTAGATGTTTTATAAGGCATTGCTTTCGGATCCGATTTTACGTGTGTAAGAAACTGTTCAAGCGTTCCGCTGAAACCAACCTGCTGTTTTACTTTTTCCATTTCACTACGAATTCTGGCAACTTCTTCCAATCCGGTTTTATTGATTTCTTCCGGAGTTTTTCCTGTTGTTGTCCAGCTTTTTACGTAGTAAGCATAGATTTCATTTCCTTTTGGCAGGGCATTATATCCGTGTGTATCGCGACCTTTCGGTAAATACTCATTTTCAAGAAAATCTCCCATTTTGGAATATGCAGGAATAATTTTTTTGGTAATCGTCTCCTTATATTCTTTGGTAAATTTCGCTTTGGCACTTTCAGACATTCCTTTCGGGAAATTGTTAATCGGTCCAAAGAAAATATTTTTCTCAGCGTCTTCAGAAGTAATTTCTTCCGCGCGCATCTGTGGGATCATTTTTACAATCAGAGCTTTTGGCAACACCATTCCTGTTTTCATTCCTTCGCGGAAGTTTTCCGTCGCCGCTTCCATCCACTTCGGAAACTGATTCATTCTGCTGAGCCAATCTTCATAATCTTTTTCATTCTTGAAAGGTTGTGCTCCCTGCCCGCTTCCAAGCAAAGGAAAATCCAATGGCAAACCGCCAAACTGTGTAAAAGGAATATATTCCGGTTTGTATGCGTAGCGCTGAATTTTATCTTTTAAAGTAGAATCCAATACGTCGTAGATTACTTTTTTATCATCCGGAAGCGATTCATAATCGATGCTCTGCATTTCGTTCTGAACATCGTTGTAGAAGGCAATTTCAGTGGTGATAAAATCGCGATCGATATCAATGGGCAGCAAATCATTGTATCGTGTGTCTCCCTGCATTGTTGCTTCTAAAGGATACATTTTCAGATACTGTTCATAGTAATTTGCTGCGATAGAATCTATTTCAACAGGTGTTGCTTTCGTAATCGGCGAATCATGTTTTTTGCAGTTGGCGACAAACATTAGGACTGCAAAAGCAAAAAATATCTTAAAAACGGAGATTTTCATATCTAAATTTTTGAAAGGATAAAATTACTAATATTTTGGCATCAATGTTTTAATGTGCCATATTTGCTTTAAATAAAATAAATTTTAAAATGTTTCTGTCTTTAAATCAATTTTTTATCTTTGCTTCATAACTTAAAAAAAACAATAAAAAACTTTTTTATCCTTAAGAAATGAAAGGGATTTTAAAAATCTATCATCCGGAAGAGACTTTAAAATATAACATAAAAAGTACTTACTGCAAAGCAGTTTACAGTAATAAGCAGCACTTCCTGGAAGTTGAAATCATTACAGACGACAGTCTGGATCATGTAGACGACGATTCGCTTCAATATAATTTTCCGCAACTTTCTTTAAATGTTTTCGATTTCCCGATTGATTCGGGAGAGCTGTTGGGAAACACCTTCAATATCGAAGATTCTGATGAGGAAACCTTCACCGAAGTTGATCTTTTCGACGACGAAGATGCCTATCTTTACAACAACGAACTGACTTTCGATAAAAATGAAAGTGGAGACCTTCAGTTGATATGGCAGGGAAATATTGATGATTTCTATACCGGTTCTGATGAGCCAATCCCTTTTAAACTGAAATGCCATTTCAGACAGGATGATATTGATGTGGATGACGAATAAATATTCCAATCCTTTTTGAATTAAACTAAAAAAAACGCAGAAACCATAATATTAATGGGCTTTTTGCGTTTAAACTAAAATAAAATTTGATATATGCAGGACAGCACTCAGGCCGTAGCAACGACCGAAAACACCATTCAACTGCAACCGGAAAAACATGTTTTTTCGCTTTGGGAAATCCTTACAAGTGGCGGCGTTATCGGAAATGTGATTATGATTTTGATTTTTTTACTGGGAATTTTGGCTCTATATATATTTCTTGAAAGATATTTCTTCCTGAAAAGAGCTGGAAAAGAAACACCTAATTTCCTTGAAAACATCAGAGATTTTGTAGAAGAAGGAAAAGTGCAGACTGCCGTTGACTATTGTAAAACCATCGATTCTCCGGAAGCAAGAATGATTGAAAAAGGGTTGGCAAGAATTGGAAGGCCCATTTCTGATATTTCGAATGCAATGCAAAACCAAGGGCAACTTGAGGTTTCTAAACTTGAGAAGAACCTAAATATCTTGGCATCTGCCTCGGGTGCGGCGCCAATGCTCGGTTTCCTAGGAACCGTAATCGGTATGATTATGGCGTTCTTCGAAATTTCGAATGTTACGGGTGCTGTGAGCCCAAAACTTCTGGCATCAGGGATTTATACGGCAATGGCAACAACGGCAGCAGGTCTGTTTGTAGGGATTCCGGCGTATTTCTTTTACAATATTTTGGTAACTAAAGTGGACAGACTGGTATTGAAAATTCAAACACATGTGAACGAATTTCTTGATACTTTAAATAAACCTATTTAATGGAACTGAAACGAAAAAACCGCGTAAGTGCGGAATTCAGCATGGCATCGATGACGGATATTATTTTCCTGTTGTTGATATTCTTCATGATTACAAGTTCCGCCATCAGCCAAAGTGCAATTGAGGTAAAATTGCCACAGGCATCTGCAACAAATCCGAATGCACAGGATCCGACAGCCGTTACAATAAAAGAAGACGGAACCTTCTATATTGGCGACAACCAAATACAGAAAGAACTGTTGGAACAACATTTGGTGAATACACTTAAAGGTCAGCAAAATCCAACGTTCACCATTAGAGCAGACGAAAACACAAAACATAAAGACGTTGTCTTCGCAATGGAAATTGCTGAAAAACACAAGTTTAACCTTGCAATTGCGACCACACAAAAAGATTAATGAGTTTCACGGTAGAACAAAAAAGAAATCAGGACAGAGACAAACTGAAAAGCGGTATCATCACTTTTCTGATTTCTCTTTTGGTATTGCTGGCACTTTATTTTTACACTTTTACGAGATTGGTTACTAAAAATGAAATTGTAACGACGATGCTTATTAATTTTGGTGACAATCAAAACGGTGATGGTTTGGAGGAGCCTGCAAATCAGGAAGGTTCTGTTGCTTCATCTGAAGAAGTTGCCGTTGTTGAGCCTCAGCCTGCTCCACAACCGGTGATTCAGGAAAAAGTAATTTCAGGAAGCAATACTAAAGTTTCTGCTCCAAAAGTAGAAAAAGTTGAACCGAAGAAAGTAACAACTCCCGTAAAAACATCAACAAAAACCTCGAAAACTCCTGCGAAAACCACTACAACAACCACAAAACCAAAAGCTCAGGGTGATGCTAAGGGAACGGCGGCTGTCGGAAATCTTATCAGAGGCCGAGGAACAGCTTCAGGTTCTCAGGGAACAGCCGGGACAACCGGAAATGCCGGAGACCCTTTAGGTGGTGACGGAAACGGAGATAGCAGAATTGGCGTTGACCGAAAACTAATTGCCTTCATCCCCGGAACGATGGGAAGAGGTGGCTCGCAACCGGCACATAACTGTACAGCTTCAGGAACAATTACGATCGCGTACACCGTTGATAAAGCAGGAAATGTGACATCGGCAAGACGAAGCGGTGGAATTTCTGATGCCTGCGTATCTTCTACCACCGTGGCTTGGGTAAAGCAATATGTGAAAGCAGAAAAAGCCAACACCTCATCTACCGGAACCTACCGAATTACGTTCTAAATGAATCATAAAACATCTCATTCCGAAAATCCGGAATTTGAATCAAAATACAAAGAAGCTGTTGAATGGCTTTTTCTACAGGCTCCAAACTATCAGATCGACGGACAGAAAGCCTACAAACCGGGACTGCAGAACATCACTAAACTTTGTGAATTTTTCGGAAATCCTCAGGATAAAATCAAAACTATACATATTGGCGGCACCAACGGAAAAGGCTCTACAAGCAATATGCTTGCATCGGTTCTTCAGGATGCAGGTTATAAAGTTGGGCTTTATAATTCGCCACATTTAGTAGATTTTACCGAGAGAATAAAGATAAATGGCATCAATGCAGACAAGGAATTTGTTTATGATTTTATTCAGAAACTGAAAAATCTTCCGAACGATATTCTTCCGTCATTCTTTGAGTTTACGACCATTATGGCCTTTGAATATTTTTACCAAAAAAAGGTTGATTTTGCTATTATTGAGGTCGGACTTGGAGGAAGATTAGATTCTACAAACATTATAAAACCTTTGGTTTCCGCTATTACCAACGTTGCTTTGGATCATATGAATATCCTCGGAGATACGGTAGAAAAAATTGCTGTGGAAAAGGCCGGAATTATTAAAGAAAACACACCTGTCATCAATGGCGATGAAAATGAGTCGGTAAAAGGTATTATCCGATTAAAAGCGGAAGAAACCAATTCAGATTTTGTTGATGCTACAGAAATAAAGACCAATCTACAATCCGATTTACAGGGAAATTATCAGCATAAAAATATCAAAGTAGTTATTGCTTTGGTTGAAATTTTAAGAAAAAAAGGACTTCACATTTCCGATGAAAACTTAGAAACAGGATTAATGAATGTTCAGAAAAATACCAATTTCATTGGCCGTTGGTATAAGTTTTCCGGTCATCCACTTACGATTTGCGACACGGGGCACAACCAAGCGGGACTGGAGCTGGTTTTTGCACAACTGAACTCCATTGATAAATTCAAACATATTGTCCTAGGATTTGTAAATGACAAGAAAATCGATGAAGTTTTAAGTCTTCTTCCCAAAAATTCAACCTTCTATTTTGTAAAACCCAGCATAAACCGTGGAAGACATCCGAGAGATTACGAAGATTTGTTGAAAAAATTCAAGAAAAACATTAAGCGCATGGAAG
>CAZPQV010000018.1:0-305 GCA_964588705.1 uncultured Chryseobacterium sp. | reverse complement strand
TTTGTTGAAAAATTCTGGTATTGAGTATAAAATTTTTGATAATGTTCAGTCCGGATATCTCTCTGCCTTACAGAGCGTTAAAAATAATGAAATGATCTTCATTGGCGGCAGCAACTTTGTAGTGGGCGATTTTTTAGAAAAAAATTTGCAGGAATAAAAATTCGTTGTATATTTGCCGAACCAAAAATAAGGGTTCTTAGCTCAGTTGGTTCAGAGCATCTGGTTTACACCCAGAGGGTCAGGGGTTCGAATCCCTTAGGACCCACTTATTAAAAGAAAATCTCACAGTGATGTGAGATTTTTTT
>CAZPQV010000017.1:0-41169 GCA_964588705.1 uncultured Chryseobacterium sp. | reverse complement strand
GTCTGCTTAGAAGGCAGATGCTCTATCCAGCTGAGCTACGCACCCTAAAAATATGTTGTCAAAAAAACCGCCTTTTGAGGACGGTTAATTTTGTCGGGGCGGCAGGATTCGAACCTGCGACCTCCTGGTCCCAAACCAGGCGCGATGACCGGACTACGCTACGCCCCGAGTTAACCGGTTGCGGAGGGTGTGGGATTCGAACCCACGCGACACTTGCGCGTCGACAGTTTAGCAAACTGCTCCGTTAACCACTCCGGCAACCCTCCTTGCAATTTTTTTAAGAACTGCTTTTCTCTAATTGCGAGTGCAAATATAAGAACGTTTTAGATATTAACCAAAAAAAATAACTTAATTTTTTTTGTATTTTTGGCTTCAATAATCACTTAAAATCACTTATTATGCGTAATTCGTTATTAATCATCGGATTAGGAATAGTTGTTTTTTCCTGTGCTCCGCAAAAGCCCGTGAAAAAAGTTACAACCGCTCCTAAACCGGTTGCTACAACACCGGCAAAACCAGCCGAAACAAAACCTGTGGTCACTCAAAAACCGCAAGTTCAGCATCAGGGGCAACACGATTTTTTCAAGATAAATATTGGGGATGCATCAAAGAATGACAACACCATCAGCCATGGATCAATCGTTTCTGCGGACCCGGATCATTTTAGAATTACCAAGACATTTTTTCCATCGGTGGGGCAAAACTTTCGTCAGAGATATATTATCCTTCACTATACCGCTTTGGACGAGGACAGGTCGGTTCGTGTTCTTACCGAACAAAGTGTGAGTTCTCATTATCTGGTAAACGATTCAAATGATAAAGAGATTTACCAGTTGGTGGATGAAAACAAACGTGCATATCACTCGGGAATAAGCTATTGGAGAAAAATTGAAAACCTTAACGATACTTCTATCGGAATTGAAATCGTGAATCCGGGTTATATCAGTAATTCGAGTGGAGGAAAGACCTTTTATCCTTATCCGGAATGGCAATTCAAGAAAGTGGCAGCTTTAGTGAAAGACATTGCAAACCGTTATCAGATTTTGCCGGAAAATATTTTAGGACATTCGGACGTTGCACCTACCAGAAAACAGGATCCGGGACCTCTATTCCCTTGGAAAAGACTTTATACAGAATATGGGCTTGGAATGTGGTACGATGATGCCACTAAGATGAAATATCTTAACGAGATTAATCCTGAAGAATTTTATATTCAATCCAACAATTCGACATTTATTTTCAAATATCAAACATTCTTAAATCAGTTTGGTTATGGCATAATGCCTACTGGAACTGTAGATAACACCACGAAGCTAACCATTGAAGCATTCCAGTATCGTTTCCGTCCGGAGAGATATGATGGTGTTATGGATGTGGAAACCTGGGCAATTCTGCAGGCTTTACTTGAAAAATATCCGGCTAAATAATCAACAAAATTCTTAATTAAAACGCATCCAGTGAGATGCGTTTTTTGTTTAATATTGGTAAAAATACTTAACTTTCAGAAAATATTTATTTAATGGAAACTTTCAGAAAAGAATCGGATTTATTAGGTGAACTGAATGTGCCTTCGAATGCATATTACGGTGTGCAAACTCAGAGGGCAATTGATAATTTTAAAATTTCCGGGCAAACGCTGGCCTCATATCCATACTTTATCAGAGCATTGGGCCTGGTGAAAAAAGCAGCGGCAAAAACCAATTACGAACTCGGACTTTTAGACGAAAAATTATACTTTACCATTGCGGAAGCCTGTGATGAAGTAGCAGCCGGTAAATTCAACGAACAATTTCCTGTAGATATGATTCAAGGAGGTGCGGGGACTTCTGTAAATATGAATGCAAACGAAGTAATTGCCAATATCGTTCTTGAAAAATTAGGCAAGGAAAAAGGCGATTACCAACATTGTTCTCCGAACGACCATATCAACCTTTCTCAATCTACCAATGACGCTTATCCAACGTCGCTGAAACTGGCTTTGCTTCAGGAAAACGAAGTTCTGGTTGCAAAACTGTCTAAAACGATTGCCGCATTCAGAAAAAAAGGAGAGGAGTTTTCTGATGTCATTAAAATGGGTAGAACCCAACTTCAGGATGCGGTTCCAATGACTTTAGGTCAGGAATTTGAAGCTTTTGCGGCAACGCTTGACGAAGAGATTTCAAAGCTTAATAATAACGCAAAACTTTTTGTTGAAGTCAATATGGGTGCAACAGCGATCGGTACCGGATTGAACGCACCTGTTGGATACGCTACACTTTGTGCGAAAAATTTGGCTCAAATTTCCGGTTATCCGATTGTTTCTGCTCCGGACTTGGTTGAAGCAACACCAGATACCGGTTCATACGTTATTTATTCTTCTGCAATGAAGCGTTTGGCGTTGAAACTTTCGAAAATTTGTAACGACTTGCGTCTGTTGTCTTCAGGGCCTCGCGCAGGATTGTTCGAAATCAATCTTCCGCCGATGCAGCCCGGATCTTCAATTATGCCTGGGAAGGTAAATCCTGTAATTCCGGAAGTGGTCAATCAGGTGTGTTATAAGGTCATTGGTAACGATTTGACAGTGACTTTTGCAGCAGAAGCAGGGCAGTTGCAGTTGAATGTAATGGAGCCTGTTCTTTCACACTCTATTATGGAAAACCTTCATTTTCTTGGGAATGCATTAGACACCCTTCGTGAAAAATGTGTGGTTGGAATTACTGCCAACAAAGAAGTTTGTCTGAATATGGTGAAACACAGTATCGGAATCGTTACCGCTCTGAATCCGCATATCGGATATAAAAATTCGACAGAAATTGCTAAAGAAGCTCTGGAAACCGGAAAAAGCGTCTACAATTTAGTTCTGGAAAAAGGAATTCTTTCACAGGAAAAGCTGGATGAAATTCTTGATCCTAAAAATATGCTGAAACCACATAATTAGAATTATTCGTTGAGATTTTTAATTGTCATTCCGGCACACAACGAGGAAAAAAATATTTTCTTCACTTTAAAATCTTTGGAAGCGCAGTCTTTCAAAGATTTTAAGATTATTGTCGTGAATGATGGTTCTACCGATAAAACTGCGGAAATCGTTCGCGAATTTTCAGAAAGACATCCTAATTTTGAACTTTTGAATCTGGAAACCTCTGAGCATGAGCCCGGTGCAAAAGTGGTGCGGACTTTCAATAAAGGATTAAATTCGGTTGATTTAAATGATTTTGATATCATATGTAAGTTTGATGCCGATATTATTTTACCTGAAAATTATCTGATGGAAGTTCACAAGGTTTACGAAAGCAATCCAAAAGCAGGAATGGTTTCGGGAATTGTGAAGATTAAAAAATCGGTTTTTGAAAAGAACCTTGCCTTTGATTTTAAGGATGAAAAACAACAGTGGACATTTGAAAATTTATCATCAAAAAACCACGTTCGCGGACCGATTAAGTCTTACAGAAAAGAATGCTTTGTGGCGATGAACGGTTTGAGACCGGTTTTAGGTTGGGATAATATTGATGTGATGCTTGCTGAAATGAACGGTTGGGAAGTGGCAACCATTAAAAATATTTGGGTAAAACATCTTCGCCCAACGGCTTATAAATACAAGAAACAGAAAGCAGAAAAACTCGGTGAATATTTTTACAATATTGGTTTGAGTTTACCTTTAGCGATTATTTCTTCCGGAAAATCATCCATTAAAAATAAATCTGTTACAGAGTTTTTTACCACTATTAAAACCTTTTTAAAACAGAATTCTAAAAGAGAACTTTCAGATGATGAAGTTAAATTCATTCGTAAACTCCGATGGAATCAGATGTTTAATAAAATCAGAAAATAATATGAAATCAATTCTCATTACTTTCAGCGCGGCAATTTTGCTAAGTTGTGCAGCCAACAAAAAGGAGGAAGCAGATCAGATTGTGCATAATGCCAAGATTTACACCGTAAACGAAAAGTTTGATATTGCCGAAGCAATGGCTATTAAAGATGGCCGAATTTTAGCCATTGGAAGTGATGAGGATATACTGAAAAAATATTCTTCAGAAAACATTTATAACGCTTACGATAAGGCTGTTTTTCCCGGTTTAATTGATGCTCACGCTCATTTCTATGGTTATGGAAATGCCCTGCAGAATGCTGACCTTCGAAATAAAAAATCCTGGGACGAAATCCTGAATGTTTTAAAAGAGTTTGCGCAATCTCATCCTGAAGGTTGGCTTTTGGGAAGAGGTTGGGACCAGAATCTTTGGTCTGAAAAAGAGTTTCCAACGAAGGAAAAACTGGATGAGTTGTTTCCCGACAGACCGGTTTATCTGACAAGAATCGACGGCCACGCTGCAATTGCTAATCAAAAAGCTTTGGACATCGCAGGTTTCACTGTGAATTCGAAAATGGAAGGTGGAGATTTCATTAAAAGAGATGGAAAACTCACCGGAGTTTTAATCGATAATGCCAAAGATAAACTGGCGACTTACATCCCTTCACCAAGTAAAAAACTAATTGCTCAGATTTTTGATGATGCCCAGAAATACAGTTTCGCAGAAGGTCTTACAACGATTGTTGATGCCGGATTAGATTATGATTTGGTGGAAGAAATTGAAGGACTTCAGAAAGCAGGAAAGCTGAAAATGAGACTCCACGTGATGCTTTCTGATAACATGAAAAATGTGGATTGGTTGGTGAAAAGAGGAATCATAAAAACAGACAGACTTCACGTGAATGGTTTTAAATTCTATGGTGACGGAGCGTTAGGTTCCCGTGGTGCCTGTCTTTTGGAGGATTACAGCGATAAACCGCATCACAGAGGGTTTTTGCTTTCGGATATACCACATTTTAAGAAAATGGCAAAAATTATGCACGACAATGGTTTTCAGATGAATACGCACGCCATTGGTGATTCTGCGAACCGTGCTTTGCTGAACATTTATGCAGAAGTTTTGAAAGGTAAAAACGACCGTCGTTGGAGAATAGAACATTCTCAGGTTGTGAATGAAAACGATTTTCATTTCTTTAAAGATTATTCTATAGTTCCTTCGGTTCAGCCAACGCACGCTACTTCAGATATGTATTGGGCAGGAGATCGGCTTGGGAAAGACCGTCTGAAAAATGCCTACGCTTACAAAACTTTATTGCATCAGAATGGTTGGCTTCCTTTAGGAACAGATTTTCCGGTGGAAGAAATCAGTCCGATGAAAACGTTTTATGCTGCGGTTGCGAGAAAAGATTCTAAAGGATGGCCAGAGAACGGTTTTCAGAAAGAGAATGCTTTAACGAGAGAGCAAACGATTCGTGGAATGACGATTTGGGCTGCCAAAGGAAGTTTTGAAGAAAAAGAAAAAGGAAGTCTTGAAGTAGGAAAATTTGCGGATTTCATTATTCTTTCCAATGATCTGATGACGGTTTCTGAAGATAAGATTCTTTCCACAAAAGTACTAAGGACGTATGTAAGTGGAGAATTGGTTCACGAATATGTTCCGCTTTTAGAGAAACTGAAAGTTACCAAATAATCTGAAGAAAATTGCATACATAGAACTCGATACTCACGCAGAAATTGTGGGAAATTTTATGGAATTGATGAACGGTTCCAAGGAATTTTCAGTTGATTACTACTTGTCCGATAAAATTTTAAAACAGCTTCAGCCTCAGGAATCATCCAATATTTTTAAAACCTCTCCAGAGCGTATTTTATCAGATTTAAAAAAAGAAAATTATGATCTGGTTTTAATTGGAACGGTGCATCGCTATTTCAATGTTTTCAGGAAGATTATCGATAATTTCAACACTGCGGTTATTGTTCATAATCTGAATTTTTCAAGGCTTTCCGGTTTTCAGTTGCTTGGAAAAATCTTTCAGGATGATTTTGTTTACCGCTTGAAATTATTGTTGAAAGAAGGCTTGTTAAAGTCGCCGGAAATTTACCGGTTAGTAAAAAATCATTTGGTTTTAGACCATTTTATTGCAAAGAAACAATCAAAGAAATATCTGCCTCTTTTCTTTACAGAATGTTCTGAATTGCTTCGGAAATCGATTATTACAATCGTAATTCAGGGAGCTGTTTCGCAAAAGAGACGGGATTGTAAGATGGTTCTTAAAGAATTGAAAAGCTTTAGTTCAAATTCACATTTTCGGATTGTATTTCTAGGAAAAGCAGAAGGAAAAGAATTAATCTGGCTTAAAAATTTTAAAAAAGAAAACCCTCACATTCAAATAAAATATTTCACAGAAAAAGTCCCACAAAACGAGTTTGATCAATGGATGAATAAAGCCAATATACTTTGGTGCCCAATCCAAATAGAAACGGAATTTTTCAGCCATAAAGAAATCTATGGCGAAACGAAAATGACCGGAAATATTGGCGATGCCATTAAGTATGGAAAACTGGCCGTTTTTCCTACAGATTATTCAACGGATTATGGTTTTTTAGTTCCGCAGGAAGAGAATATTGAAGCTCAGTTAATGACACTTCAAAAGAATTATACGTTCGATTTCAAAGAAAGATTTTCAAGAGAAAAAGTTGTGGAGGAACTGCATTCTGTGCTCAGAACCTTGCTTTAAAATTTGAAAATACTTTTTACAAATTTCTTGTTAATATAATCGGCCACAGGAAAAATTTCCATAAAATAATTTCCAACAGCAATTACCGCAAGCACAATTGCTGGTTTGTAAAACAGGTTTACCAGTTGATTTTTACTTTCAGGTAAAATGATCGCTAAAGTAATTCCCAATGTGCAAACAATGGTGGAGAAAACCATTTCTATCGTAATCGGAAAAACCCTGAATTTCCAATAGTTGAATGCAATTTTTATCAGGTTAAAAAGTGTCAGTGAAATCGCCGTTGCCAGCGCAATCCCAACAATTCCCCAATTGGTATTTGTAATGAAATAATAGTTCAGCACAATGGTAGTAACTGCTAAAAACAGCATCACCACAATATTGAAACGGTAATATTTTGAAAGAGAAATGATGTGCCCATTAAATCCGGTGGATAAATCAAAAATCATCGCCGAACCCAAAATCCATAAAACCGGCTCTGCGATACGAAGCTGATCACCGTTTTTCGGTATGAAATGGGTGAGATATGGAAAGCCAACCAAAATGCACGAGAACAAAACGGAACCAAGGAAAAATAAAGTAAGCGAAGTTTTCTTATGGAAACGGTCGAGTTCGTCAAAATCGTTATCTGCAATACTTTTATTGATGATAGGAGCAGAAATATTGAACAGTCCCATTTGCGGAATCATAATTAATGAAAGGATGGAAAGAATGATGCTGTAAGCGCCGTTTTCCTCAAAAGAAAGGAATTCTCCAATCATAAAATTATCAACTCTGAAAGCGATATAATTACCGATATTTCCCAAGAATCCGAAAAGACTGTACGTGAAAACCTCCTTCCAAAGATTATCCTTTTTAATATAATCGGTGCTGAAATCCGGCTTTATTTTTTCTAAAGAATTGGCATAGATTACATATCCTAATAATGCCAGAACAAACATTCCGAAGAAGAATCCGTAAGAACCTTTTTCTGAAAATCCGAGCCAAAAGAACAGGATGAAAGCTCCAAGGTTTGCGATTTTTGGGAAAAGATTTTCGAAAATATTCGGCACGACAATTCTCTTGAAATTCGTAATATATTTATTGAAAACAGCAGATAATGCAAGGACTAAAATCAAAGGCAGAATCAACCGTTTCATTTCCCATAATCTGCTCTCCTGATACTTTGGGAACAGATAAAAAAACGCAAAGAAAGCTCCCAAAACGATAATGAAGTTAATGAGAATGCCTAAGAGTGAAAGCGAAAGAAAATTCTGGTTTTTACCGTCTTCCTTTGTTTTAAGAAAGAATTTCACATTGGAAAAAGAGAGTCCAAAAACTACTATCGGGAGCAGCATTTCGGCGGTAGGAAGGATGTATCGCAGCTTTCCGTAGAACTCCATATCCATCGGAAATATGACAATTGCTGAGAATGTTCCCAACAAAAATCCCAAATAACCGATGAGCGAATATTTAAAGCCCTGTCTCGCAACTACACTCATTTCCTCGGAACAAATATTATATTATTGATATACTGCTTGTAATTTTTCACATTTTCGCTGTTTTCCTCTTCAAGAAATTCGCGTTCTAATTTCCTTAATGTTAATGAATTTCTGTCCAAATAATTAGCATCAAATCCCCAATCTTCAATTTCGGAGATGATGTCCCAAACCGGTTCGGTATGGTGTCTCTGTTCAATTTCCACCATCAGTGTCGGTTTGAATTTTTTTATGGTCTTTTTCGCTCCGCGAAGCGTTTTCAATTCGTTACCTTCAACATCTATTTTTATAAAATCGATTCGGGTAAATTCTTCAATTTCTGCCCAATCATCCAATTTTATCACTTTTACTTTCTGTATTTCCGATTTTATCTCCCCGGATTCTTTCAGACCGGTCATCAGCGTACCTCTCGAAGAAACTTTTTTTCCATTGATTACCGGAACTTTAAATTCGGCCAAAGTATTTTCGTCGGATAAAGCAAGAGGAAATATCCTCATATCCGGAAAAATTCTTTTCAGTCTGAAATACAGGTTTTTATTGGGTTCAAATCCAAAAATATTCTGATGGTTCAGATGGTTTTCCAACCGGTACAGATAAGCACCCACATTTACACCGATGTCGAAAAAAATATCGCTTTTATGCAGATATTGTTTTATCCAAAGCAGTTCCGGCTCTATATTTCTTTCCAAAATATTATTTGCATCAAGATTTTTCATGGATTTAAAAAATCTTTCCTTGTAGAATTTTGGCGCTACAAACTGCAATTTTTCAGCAATACTGCTATATAATGACATAGGTTTTCATTATGCGTATGGGCAAATATAAATAAATTTGTTAAAAAAATGTTAAAACCAATCGTCTAAATTCATTTTCTCTTAATTCATAATTTCAATTTCAGAGTAATTGCTTACTTTTAAAGTTTTAAAACTAGGTAATGAAAAAGACTTTACTTATTGCTTCTTTAGCAATTGTTACATCGTGTTCAACCGTTCAAAACACCAATCAGAATAAGCAGCCTTTCGTTTGGGAAGGGGCCAATTTATATTTTCTTTTAACGGACCGTTTCAACAATGGAAATCCAAATAACGACGTCAACTTTGGCAGAACTGAGAAAACTGCTGTTTTACGTGGTTTCGAAGGTGGAGATTTACGCGGAATCATTCAGAAAATTGATGAAGGATACTTTACAGATCTCGGAATTAATGCAATTTGGATGACGCCGGTTGTGGAGCAAATTCACGGATCAGTGGACGAAGGAACCGGTAATACATACGGTTTTCATGGCTATTGGACGAAAGATTGGACGGCGCTTGATCCTAATTTCGGAACCAAAGCAGATCTAAAAGAATTGGTGGATAAAGCACATAAAAAAGGTATCAGAGTTGTGCTGGATGCGGTGATTAACCATACAGGTCCGGTTACGGAAAAAGATCCTGTTTTTCCAAATAATTGGGTGAGAACATCGCCACAATGTCAGTACAATAATTACGTAAATACCACGGCGTGCACATTGGTTGCGAATCTTCCTGATATCTTAACAGAAACCAGTCATTCTGCTGATCTTCCAAAAGAATTGACGGATAAATGGAAAGCCGAAGGTCGCTACGAACAGGAAATGAAAAAACTGGATGCTTTCTTTGCTAAAACAGGTTTTCCGCGTTCGCCGAAATATTATATTATGAGTTGGCTGGCAGATTACATCACCGAATTTGGAATTGACGGTTATCGTGTTGATACAGTGAAGCATACAAATGAAGATGTATGGAAAGAATTTCAGAAAGTTTGTCAGGATGCATTCGACGAGTATAAGAAAAACAACCCTTCAAAAGTGTTGGATCACAGTAAGTTCTTTACCGTTGGAGAAGTGTATGGCTACGGAATTTCTCAAAAGGAGAATTATGATTTTGGAGATAAAAAGGTTAATTATTTTCAAAACGGATTTGGTTCGCTGATTAATTTCGATTTTAAAGGTGATGCCAACAGAACATACGAAGAGATTTTCAGCAAATATTCACAGATGCTTAATTCTGATTTGAAAGGATTAAGCGTGATGAACTACGCTACTTCGCACGACGACGGTTCGCCTTTTGACAAAGAGAGAAAACGAACTTACGAAACCGCAACAAAACTGCTTTTAACGCCGGGAATTTCGCAGGTTTATTATGGAGATGAATCCGCAAGAGATTTAACGATTGAAGGAACGGTGGGCGATGCAACGCTTCGCAGTAATATGAACTGGAATGATATTAAAAACAATCCTGGAACAAAAAAGCTTTTAGAACATTATCAGAAACTGGGTAAATTCCGTGCAAATCATCCTGCGGTTGGCGCCGGAATTCACAATATGATTTCTTCTTCGCCTTACTGGTTTACAAGAACTTACGGAACGGATAAAGTTCTGGTTGGTTTGGATTTGAACTACGGACCTAAAGAAATTACAGTTGCAAATATCTTCGCCGACCGTACCAAACTTCGCGATGCTTACAGCGGAAAAACAACCGTTGTTTCCAATGGGAAAGCAAAAATTGATACCGGTTTTGGTATTGTACTTTTTGAAATAATTAAATAATATAAAAAATAAATGAAAAAATTACTTTCGGTATTTGCGTTGGCTGTATTTACTTTCGGCTTTTCGCAACAACCGGTAACCGATATTAAAACAGAGTTTACGTCAGACGTTCTAAGCCAGAAAATCATTTCTCTTGACGGTAAAAAACAAACCATTGCCGAAGTTCTTAAACCTTATGAAGGTAAAGTACTCATCATTGATTTTTGGGCTTCTTGGTGTAAAGACTGTATTTTGGCATTGCCAAAAACTGAAGAACTTAAAGCCAATAATCCGGATGTAGAGTTCGTTTATTTTTCATTAGACAGAACTCATGAACAGTGGAAAAGAGGTCTTGAAAAATATGGTATCGCCGATCAGAAAAACTATTGGTTTGATGAAGGTTGGAAAAATAAATTCAATAATTATATCGAATTGAATTGGGTTCCAAGATTTGTGGTGGTAGATCAGCAGGGAAAAATTGCAGATTATTACTCAATTTCACCGGAAGATTCGGAGCTATTGGAAACCGTTCAGAGGCTAACAAAAAAGTAAACCGGAAATTTTTCCGGTTTTTTTATTGTGTTGATGCGATTAGAAAATTCACTGTAATATTGCCTTTAACAAAAATTTAATAAAACCAATAAAAATTTATTAAAAATTAAAAACGTATCTTTGCAGCCGAATTATAGACGATCTTTTACATGAATTTATTTACGGAGACCAACTTAAGTCCTGAAATCTTACGGGCAGTTGGCGACTTGGGCTTTGTAAGTCCAACAGAAATCCAAAAACAGACTATTCCTTTTATCTCTTCAGATATTCGCGATCTCATCGCACTTGCGCAGACAGGAACAGGCAAAACAGCAGCATTTTCGCTTCCGATTTTGGATATGATTGACGACGGGAGTCGCAAAATCCAATTATTGGTGCTGTGTCCTACACGAGAACTGTGTCTGCAGATTACCAAAGACATTAAAAATTATTCGAAATACCTTCCTAACATCAAAACCACAGCGGTTTATGGTGGAAGCAGTATTATGGAACAAATCCGTTCATTGAGAGAAAAACCACAGATTATCGTGGGAACTCCTGGACGTGTGATTGACCTGATTAACAGAAAAGCACTTGATTTTTCTGAAATTCACTGGTTGGTTTTGGATGAAGCGGATGAAATGCTTTCGATGGGTTTCAAAGATGATTTGGAAACTATTTTAAGCGAAACACCGGACCATAAACAGACTTTCCTTTTTTCAGCAACGATGAACAAGGAGGTGGAAAGAATTTCGAAAAACTATCTTACCAAACCTCATAGAATTGCCGTTGGCTCTATCAACGAAGTGAAGAAAAACATTTCTCACGAATTTTATGTAGTGGGTTACAGACAGAAAAAAGAGGCATTGAAAAGATTAATCGATGCCAACCCCAACCAATATTCCATTATTTTCTGCAGAACCAGAATGGAAACGCAGGAAATTGCTGATTTCTTGATGCAGAATGGTTACGCCGCAGATGCACTTCACGGAGATTTATCACAGGCGCAGCGTGATACGGTGATGAAGAAATTCAGGCTGAAAAATATTGATATTTTGGTGGCAACCGATGTTGCAGCAAGAGGTTTAGATGTGAATTCTTTAACACACGTTATCCATTATTCGCTTCCTGATGATCCTGAAGTTTTCGTTCACCGAAGCGGAAGAACGGGTAGAGCCGGGAAAGACGGAATTTCAATGGCATTAATCAAGCCGGAAGAAACCAGGAAACTGAAGCAGATCAGATCGGTTACGAAGATTGATATTACTGAAAAGCAGGTTCCAACCGGTGATGAAATAATCAAAGCACAAGTAGAAGGTGTTTTTGAAAGACTCTTTACAGAACACGAAGAATATTTTCAGTTTGATGACAGCCTGATTCCTGACCTTTCTGCATTTACCAAAGAGGAGCTTGTACATCAGTTGTTGCAGTTGCAGTTGAGAGATCTCTCAATGTTCTATAAAGATAAAAGAGATTTACGAAACGAAAAACTGTCGGATGAGCGGGATATTCCATCAAGCAGAAGAGAAAGAAGACGTGAGGACAGAGACGGAAGACGCGGCGACAGAGACCGTGGAGGAAAACCAAGACGCAGAAATGAAAATATGACGCGCTTCTTCTTCAACCTTGGAAAAAGAGACAATCTGAAAAAAGTTGATATGCTCGACATCATCAATAAAGCTACCAAGAAAGCAAAGAGGCGACCAGATATTGGAGACATCGAAATCCTCGAGAAATTTTCGTTCTTTGAAGTTGATAAAGAATTTAAGAATGAACTTCTCAATAATATTACTTCAATGAAGTTTAAAGGAAAAGAAATGCGGGCTGAAGTAGCCAACTAAAAAAAGACGGATAATATCCGTCTTTTTTTATGATTTTTACCCAATGTTAACAAAAATTAATATTAAATTTTCACTCTATATTTTGAGATTACGGATATTTGCACTCTGAAAAAAACAAACTTAAAACAATGGGAATTGGTAATATTTTCAAGGCTTTTCAGCCAAAAGACAAAGTGTTCTTTGTATTGTTCGAAAAGGTAGGAGATACCTTGGTAGAAATGTCAAAAGAGTTCCATGAAGGACTTCTTGATTTTGATTTGAACGACGATACTCTTCTTAAGAAAATGAGTGATTACGAACACAAGATGGACGATCTTACTCACGAAGTTTTCGTTCAGCTTGGGGAAAACTTTATTACACCTTTCGACAGAGAAGACATCAGCCACCTTGCTGCAGGGCTTGATGATATAGCTGATTACCTTTACGCTTCTTCAAAATACATTTACCTTTATAAAACTCCGGAAGTAAAGGAATTTTCTGAATTTTCATTGCTGATTCATAAGTCTTGTGTAGAAATTCAGTCTGCAATTAAAAATCTAAACGGTTTCAAAAATCCTGCTGAAGTTAAAGAATCCTGCATCAAAATCAACTCGTTTGAAAATATTGCTGATGATGTTCTGAGCCAGGCTTTGGTAAAGCTTTTCGAAACTGGAGATCCAATTAATATCATTAAAGTAAAAGACGTATTAGAATATCTTGAAATTGTAACCGATAAGGCTGAAGATGTGGCCAATACAATGGAAAGCATCGTTATTAAATACGCTTAACTTTAAATATTTCTAAAGGATGGAATTTCCTATTTTACTCATCATTATCATTGCTCTTGCACTGATTTTTGATTATATCAATGGTTTTCACGATGCTGCCAATTCCATTGCAACCATTGTTTCAACTAAAGTTTTATCGCCGTTCCAAGCGGTTCTTTGGGCTGCATTATGGAACTTTGCTGCGTTCTTCGTAGCGATGTATATCATCGGAGAATTTAAAATTGGTAACACAATTGCGAAAACCGTAAACGAAGATTTTATTACTCTTGAAGTGATTTTTGCCGGACTTATTGCGGCAATTTTCTGGAACTTATTAACCTGGTGGTTTGGGATTCCCTCATCATCATCGCATACCTTAATTGGTGGTTTCCTTGGTGCTGCACTAATGCACGCACTGATGCTTGATTATCATCACGTAGCAGTGGCAAACCCTGATTTTTCGATTTTTGAAAAATTGAAACAGGCCTTTCAGCAGCTCTTTACACAGAGTGTGGTGAGGTTCGATAAAGTGATTCCTATTTTCCTCTTTATCTTCCTGGCGCCGCTTGTAGGGATGATTGTTTCAATCATTATTACTTTAATCATTGTAAACGCTGCTAAAAACAGCAATCCGCACAAAGCCGATAATCAGTTCAAAAAATGGCAGTTGTTTTCATCAGCACTGTTCAGTCTTGGGCACGGTTTGAACGATGCTCAGAAAGTAATGGGTATCATCGGAGCTGCGGTTATTTACTACCACGTTCAGATGATTGGCGGAAATGATGTTTACGCCGTGATGGACAGTGCTGACAGATTCAAGCATTTTACAACCGACTATATTTGGGTTCCGTTTGTATCTTTCCTTGCAATTGGTTTGGGAACCATGAGCGGTGGTTGGAAAATCGTGAAAACAATGGGAACCAGAATTACAAAAGTAACACCGCTTGAAGGTGTAAGTGCGGAAACTGCCGGTGCTTTGACACTTTTCCTTACGGATCACTTGGGAATTCCGGTTTCTACAACGCACACCATTACCGGTTCGATCATCGGGGTTGGACTTACCAAAAGAGTTTCAGCAGTTCGTTGGGGAATTACGGTGAGCCTTCTTTGGGCTTGGATTCTGACGATTCCTGTAAGTGCACTTATTGCCGGGATTACGTATCTCGCAGTAACTTTCTTTACTTAAAATTAAAAGAAAAATTATACTTAAAAACCATTTCCTAGGAAGTGGTTTTTTGTTTTCCAAAATTTTAGAAACCGCCTAATTAATCTTATTTTTGTAAACAAACTTATTTTATGGAATTTTTAGATCAGTATCAGGAAATTGTTTCCAAAGCCATTGAAAAATATCAGTTCAAATCGAAGCCTACGGAACTTTACGAACCGATGAACTATATCATCAATAATGCCGGAAAACGCCTGCGCCCAATTATGGTTTTAATGGCTTGTGATCTTTTTGA
Source organism: uncultured Chryseobacterium sp. (assembly GCA_964588705.1). Lineage (GTDB taxonomy): Bacteria > Bacteroidota > Bacteroidia > Flavobacteriales > Weeksellaceae > CAZPQV01. Next base: position 26,040 of record CAZPQV010000017.1, on the reverse strand, counting down.
AGGTGATATTAAGAAAGCTTTAAAACCTGCTTTAGCGATTGAATATTTTCACAATTTCACACTGATCCACGATGATATAATGGATGAAGCGCCGTTGAGAAGAAACGTTCCAACCGTGCATACTGTTTATGGAGAAAATGCGGGAATTCTTTCTGGAGATGGACTTCTTTTAAAAGCCTACAAATTCTTTGAAGACCTTGAGCCTGAAATTTTCAAGGCTTGCATCAGAGTGTTTACCCATACAGGATTGATGGTTTGTGAAGGACAGCAATACGATATCAATTTCGAGACTCAGGATAATGTGACTTACGAAGAGTATATCCGAATGATTACCTATAAAACAGGTGCTTTGGCAGCATCATCGTTTGAAATCGGAGCATTGATTGGCGGCGCGAATTATTCTGATGCAACCAATATTTTCCAGTTTGGTAAACATGTGGGTATTGCCTTCCAAATTATGGATGATTACCTCGATGTTTTTGGAAATATGGAGCAGTTTGGAAAGAAACATGCCGGAGATATCTTCGAAAATAAAAAAACCGTTCTATATCTTTTGGCCCGTGAGCACGCGACGGATGAAGAAAGAGCCGAATTGGATTATTGGTATTCTAAGAAAACGGATAATATCGATAAACTTTACGGTGTAGAAAAGATTTTCAGAAGAACAAAAATCGATGAAAAAACACTTCGTTTAGTTGAAAAGCACAGTGAAATCGCCAACGAATATCTGAATAAAATAAGTGTTCCTGACGAAAGAAAAAAACCGTTCAGAGAGTTGGCTAATTACTTGTTGAAAAGAAGCTCTTAAAATTAATCAATGAAATTTCGGACAGAAGTTGACATAAAGAATTCTGAAAAAAAAATTGAGATTGAAGATAAGATATTTTCGATAGGATCGTGCTTTGCGACCGAAATGACAGATCTTCTTAAAACAGGGCAGCTTAAGACTTTGAATAATCCGTTTGGAACGGTTTTCAATCCGCATTCCATAAATCTTGCGGTCAAAAAACTTCACGATTCGCAGTTTTATACAGAAGAAGACCTGGTTGTTTATGATAACGAAGTCATTTCCTTAGACCATCACACAGGTTTCAATTCCGAATTTGCGCACAAAACCTTGGAAAAAATTAATGGAAAAATAGAGGAGGGAAAACAATTTCTGCAATCCGCAAAATGGGTGATTGTTACTTATGGAACTTCGTTCATCTATGAGTTTTTGCCTAAAAATAAATTGGTTGCCAATTGTCATAAAATTCCCGGAAAGTTCTTTGAAAAAAGATTGTTAACCAATCAGGAAATTTCAGAATCTATTCGTGATACCCTCCTCAATCTGATTGACATTTGTCCGGAAGATGTGCATATTCTGTTCACGGTTTCGCCAGTCCGTCACACGAAAGACGGAATGATGGAAAATCAGTGGAGCAAATCACGTCTAATCAATAATCTTCACGAAGTAATTTCTGAATTTGAAAACTGCCATTATCTGCCGGTTTACGAACTCATGATGGACGATTTGAGGGATTACCGATTCTACAAAGAAGATATGATTCATCCGAGTTCACAGGCAGTAAATTACATTTTTGAAAAGTTTGGAAATTCCTATTTTTCGAATGAAACCATGGATTTCATAGAAGAAAATTTCAAGATTTCGAGAGCATTAAGTCATAAGCCTGAAGATGAAAATCATCGGAAATACCAACAGTTTTTAGAAAATCTGAAAGGCAGAATTGAACTGCAGCAAACTAAAGTTAAGCATAGAATTTTTGATAATAATTAAGGATTGTTTACATATTTCAACTCATGATTGACACCCACACCCATTTATATTCCGACCAATTTGACTCTGACCGAAAAGAAATGATTCAGCGTGCTTTAGACAAAGGCGTTACAAAATTTTTCTTACCCGCGATTGATTCATCTTATCACGAAAAAATGCTGGCTCTGGAAGCAAAATATCCAAATCAGATTTTCGCAATGATGGGGCTTCATCCTTGCGATGTTAAACCAGAAACCTGGGAAAAAGAACTTGAGATTGTTGAAAATTATCTTAAACAAAGACCTTTTTGCGCTATCGGTGAAATTGGAATTGATTTATACTGGGACAAAACGACTTTGGATATTCAGGTTAAAGCATTTGAGCAGCAAATTGATTGGGCAATCAAATACGACATTCCAATTGTCATACATACCCGTGAGAGTTTTGATGAGGTTTTTGAAGTCATCGAAAGAAAAAAGCACCCTAAACTTCGAGGAATTTTTCACTGTTTTAGTGGAACTTTAGAACAGGCAAAACACGCTATCGATTTAGGATTTATCTTAGGAATCGGTGGAGTAGTGACCTTCAAAAATGGTAAAATCGATCAGTTTTTACACGAAATTTCTTTGGAAAAAATCGTTCTCGAAACCGATTCTCCTTATCTCGCTCCCGTTCCTTTCCGAGGAAAACGTAATGAAAGTTCATACGTAGAATTGGTTGCCGGAAAACTGGTTGATATTTACGGAAAAGATTTCTCCGAAATCGATAGAATTACCACAGCAAACGCTGAGAAGATATTTGGTGTTTAGTCGCCACTAATGCACAAATGAGTTGCTAGCAGATCAAATAAAGAAGAGCTTTGGTGACTTACAACTTCTAAATATTAGTGTATTCGTGGCAAAAATTTACTTCTTTCTCGTAAAATTCTTATTTCTCACTTTCTTAAAACCAATTTCTTCCTTTTTCTGAGGAGTCGGCTTTGGGATAAACGGTTTATTATTCGAATCCCTTTTGGTAACCACCAAATCATCGGTATGATAAGGGTGATTTTTTTCTACAGGAATTTTCTTACCAATGAGTTTTTCCGTGTTTTTCAGGTTGATTAAATCAAGTCCGTCTACAAACGAGATCGATTTACCTTCGGCACCTGCACGTCCGGTTCTTCCAATTCTGTGAACGTAGGTTTCCGAAACATCCGAAAGTTCGAAGTTAATAACGTAATTCAGTTCATCAATATCAATTCCTCTTGCGGCAATGTCGGTCGCAACAAGAATTCTTGTTTTCCCCGATTTGAAATTATTCAGCGCATTTTGCCTTTGGTTCTGCGACTTATTTCCGTGGATTGCTTCCGCAGAAATCTTACTTTTTTGCAGTTTTCTGGCAATTTTATCGGCGCCGTGTTTAGTCCTTGCAAATACGAGAACGGATTCAGAAATATTATTCTGCAAAATGTGAGTCAGCAAATCGAGTTTGTCTTCTCTTTCAACGAAATATACTTTTTGCTGAATTGTATCAGCCGTTGCCGAAACCGGTGCTACAGCCACTTTTACAGGATTAGTAAGAATGGAATTTGCTAAAGATTGAATTTCACTTGGAAAAGTTGCAGAGAAAAATAAAGTCTGTCTTTTCTGTGGCAGATATTTGATGATTCTTTTTACATCGTGCACAAATCCCATGTCCAACATTCGGTCGGCTTCGTCCAATACAAAGATTTCTAGGTTTTTCAGTGAAATTAATCCCTGTCCGATAAAATCAAGCAGTCTCCCCGGTGTTGCTACTAAAATATCAACCCCTTTCTTAAGTGCTGCTTCCTGTGCTCCCTGCTTTACGCCTCCGAAAATCACAAGATTTCTTAGGTTAAGATGCCTTCCGTATGCATTAAAACTTTCTTCAATCTGAATAGCAAGTTCGCGTGTTGGTGTTAGAATTAATGATTTAATATGATTGTTTCTCTGTTTATTTTTAGATAAATTCTGAAGGATAGGAATGGCAAACGCCGCTGTTTTTCCGGTTCCGGTCTGCGCAGTTCCAAGCAAATCTTTTCCTTGTAATGCCGATGGTATCGATTTTTGTTGAATGGGTGTTGGCTCTGTATATCCTTCTTCCTGAAGTGCTTTCGCAATAGGATCTATTAAATTAAGGTCGGTAAATTTCAAATGAAATATTTTTTATTAAAGTAAAAATTCCCTCATTTTTTGAAGGAATTATGATTTTGCAAAGTTAGTTTAAATAAAATAAAGTTATTTTATCCGCACCCACGATTGGTTTTCTCTTAAATCTTCAAGTGCAGTATAAATCTCGTGTAAAGCATCAGTCCCGTATTTTCCATAGTCTTCAATATGTTTTTTGCTTCCGTCGGAATAGGTAACGGTAAGATGAGAAGTTGGTAAATCGGTGACATTTTTGTTGCCATAAAAATCCTTTAATGATTTTAGATTAGCATCATTAATCAGTTTGGTCAGTCTGTTGAACTGCGCTTCTTTAATGGTGGCGGTAAAAGTTCCTTCCGGATTTTCGGTGTTCCAGTCTCTGTTTTCAGGTTTGCTGAAAGTGAATCGTTCTGCTTCTATTACCGCAGTCCTGTCAGAATTTATAACCATTTTGAACATCGGACAGTACCCAAAACAGGCTCCGGCTTCATATTCTATAGTTTGAATGTTTGATTTTTGCATGGAGCAACCTGATAGAATTAAACTTATCAATAAACTTACAATATATTTCATAATTTATTTTTAAGTCATTGAATTCAAGAATTGTTCCTAAAAATAAAATGCAAATCTGAAATATCAAATCTGCAGTGTTTTATATTTAAGTAAAAATTATCCGTGAAGTTTCTTCCAAATTACATCTTTCAATTCAGTAATTCCTTCTTGAGTAACGCCTGAGAAAAAAATCGGCTGTCGGTTTTCCGGAAATTCTGCTGCGATTTCTTTTTTGAGTTCATCATCCAACAAATCTGATTTGGAAACGGTAATGATGAAATCCTTATCTAAAAGTTCGGGATTGTATTCTTTCAGTTCGTTTTCCAAAATTTTGAATTCCTGAAAATGGTCTTCAGAATCCGCAGGAATCAGAAAAAGCAAAATGGAGTTTCTTTCGATGTGTCTTAAAAAACGGTGTCCCAAACCTTTTCCTTCTGCAGCACCTTCAATAATTCCCGGAATATCCGCCATTACAAAAGATTTGTAATTACGGTAATCCACAATTCCAAGATTGGGCGTTAATGTGGTGAAAGCGTAATCAGCAATTTTCGGCTTTGCCGCAGAAACAGTCGCAAGCAAAGTCGATTTTCCGGCATTCGGGAATCCTACCAAACCAACATCAGCAAGAATCTTTAGTTCAAAAGTGATATAACCTTCCTCGCCAGGAAGTCCGGGTTGAGCATATCGTGGCGTTTGATTGGTGGCCGATTTGAAATGTTCGTTTCCAAGACCACCTTTACCACCCTTCATCAGGATGATTTCCTGGTCATGTTCTAAGATTTCACCAATGATTTCGCCTTCTTCATTTTTAGCAATGGTTCCAATCGGAACTTCAATGTAGACATCGCCACCATCAGCACCGGTCAACTGATTTTTGGCGCCGTTTGCACCACGTTCGGCTTTTACGTGCCGAGTGTAGCGAAGTGGAAGGAGCGTCCATTCGTGGGAGTTTCCTTTCATAATGATGTGACCGCCACGTCCACCGTCGCCACCATCAGGACCACCCTTTGGAATGTATTTTTCTCTGCGCAGGTGAGCAGAGCCGGCACCTCCGTGTCCACTTTTACAGTGAATTTTTACATAATCTACAAAATTGCTCATTCTTTAGTTTCGAGGTTCGTGTTTCGAGTGTATGCGGGAAAGAACTTAGAAACTCGGATCCCGCAACTCGTATCTCTACTTTATTTTCTCTACTTCTGCATAAAGTTTTTCTGCGATTTCATCGATTTCGCCAACGCCGTTTATTTCAACATATTTTCCCTGTTGCTTGTAAAGTTCGGCAACTTCTGCAGTCTTAGTATAATATTCTACGATTCTGTGTCGGATGATTTCTTCGTTGCTGTCATCGGTTCTTCCGGAAGTTTCACCTCTTTTCAGAAGTCTTTCCACAAGAATTTCGTCGTCAACAATCAGTGACAGACAAATGTCGATATCATCATTCAGCACTTCTTTCACGATTTTATCCAAAGCCTCGGTTTGGTTGCTCGTTCTTGGATAACCGTCGAAGATGAAACCGGCAGTTTCCGTCGGTTTTTTCACTTCGTCAATCAGCATATCTGTCGTTACTTCGTCCGGCACCAGCTCTCCTTTGTCGATATAGGATTTTGCAAGTTTCCCAAGTTCCGTATCGTTTTTCATGTTGTAACGGAACAAATCCCCGGTTGAAATCTGTTTCAGATTAAACTTCTCTATTAGATTCTGTGCCTGTGTCCCTTTTCCACTTCCTGGAGGGCCAAATAATACGATGTTAATCATAGTTACTTTTGGGTTTTAGACCATCAGCAGAGTGCTTTCGGCTCTTGCCCTTTGTATTTATTAGACTTATTTTATTTTCTTTCATTTAAAACTTCCAGCTTCCAGCTTCCATCATCCTGCGTCCAGCTGCTAATGATTGATTCTGCCTTCTGCCAACTGGTACAAATCCGGAAGGTTTCTGCCCAGTTCATCATAATCCAAACCATATCCTAAGACAAATTTGTTTGGAATTTCCTTAGCCACATAATCAATAGTGAAATCTTTTTTGAACACCTCAGGTTTCAGCAGAAGCGTTGCTACTTTCAGAGATTTCGGACGTTGTGTGTTTTTAAAATATTCAAAAAGACTTTCAATGGTGTTTCCGGTGTCCACAATATCTTCCATCAGAATGATGTGGCGGCCTTCAACATCTTTGGTAAGGTCCATTTTTTTGTAAACAATTCCGGTGGATGTTGTTCCGGAGTAAGAACTTACCTGCAGAAATGCAATTTCGCATTTGCCTGGGTAATACTTTATAAAATCGGAGAAAAACATTATCACACCATTCAGAACGCCGATGAAAACGGGAGTTTCATCTTTGTAATCTTCATAAACCTGCAGTGCAAGTTCTTTGATGATTTCCTGAATTTCATCGTGTTTAAGATAAGGAACGAATTCTTTGTCGTGAATTTTGACTGTACTCATATAGTATTACAAAAAGCAAATTTACGAAAAAGATAAAGAAGTTGAATGCCGAAAGTTGGTAGAAAAATATATATGATGAGAATTTAAATTGACTTGGAATTAGACCTCGCAGATTTAGCAGATGTTTTTTTGCTTCGCTTCTTTTTCCAACAGATTTGTACAAATTGTTTCCGAGTTGCGGAGCGACGAAATATTGGTAGAACATTTATTAATTTACGAAAGAGAGCGCCAGAGGCGCAAATTATTGGTTTATTTGTCTGCTTGAATTCCTGTGCCATGAATGCGTTTATAAAATTATCTTTTGAAATAAATCTTCATTCCAAACACTAAAGCGACCTTCGTTTTTGCGTGAGCGATAGCAGCGGAAATCCTTTTTTTTTGCGAGGGGAAATGCATTGGCAAAAAAAGATTGCAGTGTATAGCGCGACCCGAATGACTGAACGGAGGCGTAGCCGGAGAGATGGATTGAGGGACACGCCCAAATAAATTAAGATATTGTTTGCCTGTCTTTTTTATTAAGAGTAAATTTGTGCCAATCTATTAACAGTAAAAATTTATGGCAACGTATGTGGTTGTTGGTCTTCAGTATGGAGATGAAGGTAAAGGAAAAATTACCGATGTTCTTTCAGCAAAATCAGATTATGTAGTTCGTTTTCAGGGGGGTGATAATGCCGGTCATACGGTATATGTTGGTGACGAGAAATTCGTGCTGCATCTTTTGCCTTCGGGAGTTTTGCAGTGTAAAGGAAAATGTATTATTGCCAACGGAGTGGTGGTAAATCCGAAATCTTTCATCCGTGAAATTGAGCAGATTGAAAGTAAAGGAATGAAAACCGACCACGTTTTCATCAGCAGGAGAGCACACGTGATAATGCCTTACCACATTATGCTCGACACTTATCGCGAAGAGGAAACTGGAGGAACGCAGATTGGAACCACCAAAAAAGGAATCGGGCCTTGCTACGAGGATAAGATTGCCAGAGTTGGAATCCGTATGGTTGATCTTCTGAATCCGGAAGTTCTGAGAGAAAAAATCGAGAAGAATCTTCGGATGAAAAACAATATGTTCGAAAAGTATTTTGGCAAACCAACAATGGATATCGATGAAATATACAACGAATTTATTGAAATCGGAAAGAAACTTCAGGACAGAATTGTAGATACCGAAGTGGAACTGAACGAGGCTATTAAAGCGGGTAAAAATGTTCTTTTTGAAGGGGCACAGGCGCTGATGCTCGATATCGATTTCGGAACGTATCCTTTCGTTACATCTTCTTCACCATCAACCGGTGGCGTTTGTGCGGGCGCAGGAGTTCCGCCAACGGCGCTTCAGAATTTAATCGGGGTTTCAAAAGCATATACCACAAGAGTTGGTCACGGACCTTTCCCATCTGAATTAGATGATGAATTGGGCGAGCATATCCGTAAAGTAGGGAATGAATTCGGTGCAACGACCGGAAGGCCAAGAAGAACAGGTTGGTTGGATTTGGTTTCACTAAAACATGCCTGTATGATTAACGGCATCAATAATTTGGTGATCACCAAACTGGATGTTTTAAGTGGAATTAAACCATTGAAAATCGTTACCCATTATAAAACTGAAGACGGAAAGATCATCGATTATTTCACTTCTTCAACTACTAAACTTTCTAATTATGAGCCAATTTATGAAGAGCTCGAAGGTTGGGACGAAGACATTTCTCACGCAAGAAGTTATGATGAACTTCCGGTGAATGCCAAGAAATATATTGAATTTATCGAAGAATATTTAGGGATTAATGTTTATTTGGTTTCGGTTGGTCCGGAAAGAAGTCAGAATATTATTCGAAAAGAATTATTTTAATCTAAAATACTTTTTTAGTTAAATATTTAAAGGCGCTTGATTGGTTTCAAGCGCCTTTCTCTTGTTTGATGGTTTAAAATTTTCACATTTACTATGAAATAAATAATATTATAAAAATAAATTAAAAAATTGGCAGGATAATTGAATGTTGTTTAAACAAAAATGTTTAATGATATAAATATAACAAATTTAGTTTAGCAAATTTTAGCCAGGTATTAATTTTGAAAATTATAAATGATGAAACACTTAAACTCCCATAAGGATGAATTTCGGCTGAACGAAATTCTTTTTGAAAACCGAAATAAAGATTACGGTGCCTATGTATTAAGAAACGAATACGATAAAGTACTCACAAAATCAATGTTTATTGGTATTGCGTTTTTTGTAGTTACCGCACTTACACCTCTGATTATTTCTTCAATGCAAAAGGTAGAAGTAGTTCCCGCAGATCCAACTTTGCCTCCGGAATGGATTTTACCTCCGGAAATTGAGAAACAGATCGAGCCGGAACCTCCTGCAGTTGTTCCGCAAAGGCCTGAACCGGTAAAAACAATTGATACGAGGGTTCCGACTCCGGCCAAAAATCCTGCGGTTGAAAAACCCGCGGCTCCAGTTACAAAATATGACGATGCCGTTGCAGGAACTGAGGATATTGAAGGTGTAAAACCAACCGTATCTTACACTCCTCCTGCGGTTCAGGGACCTGTGGTTGAAGCTCCAAAACCTGCTCCAGCTCCGGTAGTTGATGATAAAGCGATTGCAACTTCTGTTGATGTGCAGGCCGTTTTTGCAGGTGGAATTGATGCGTTCAGAAACAGAGTGGTGAACAACTTCGATACATCAGGTTTTGAAGGTAGCGGAGACCTTATGAAGACTACAGTGACATTTGTGGTAGAAAGGGACGGAACGATTTCCAATATCAAAGCAAACGGACCTGATGCTGCTTTCAACCGTGAGGCTGAAAGAACCATTCGTGGTGTAAAAGGAAAATGGACTCCGGGGAAAATTAAAGGAAACGCGGTGAGAAGTTATTTCAACTTTCCGATTTCGATGAGATTTGAATAGTTTCTCCCGAAAAATATAATTCAGTAATTATCCACAATTAACCTAAAATTGTGGATAATTTTTTATTTGGATAAACCATTAATTAACAATACTTTAACGCTTCTATATTTATTAACATTCATCATCACATCAAAAAAATTGTATTTTTGAAGATTAAATTCTAAATAATGGCTAAAATCATTGGAGTTGCCAATCAGAAAGGAGGTGTAGGAAAAACGACAACAGCAGTAAATTTGGCTGCCGCACTTGGCGTTCTCGAAAAGAGAATTCTGCTTATTGATGCAGATCCGCAGGCAAATGCTACTTCGGGTTTGGGAGTGGAGGAAGTGCAGTTTTCTACCTACAATCTTTTGGAGCACAGTGCTGATGTTGAAAAATGCATACAGAGAACGACATCGCCAAATCTTGATATTGTGCCTTCTCATATCGACCTTGTTGCCGCTGAAATCGAGCTTGTTGACAGAAATAAGCGCGAATATATGCTGAGAAAAGCACTGAAACCCATCAAAGATAAATACGATTACATCATCATAGACTGTGCGCCAAGCTTAGGTTTAATTACCGTAAATGCACTTACAGCCGCAGATTCCGTAATTATCCCAATTCAGTGTGAATATTTTGCATTGGAAGGTTTAGGCAAACTTTTGAACACCATTAAAAACGTTCAGAAAATCCATAATGCAGACCTCGATATAGAAGGACTTTTGCTGACGATGTATGACAGCAGACTTCGTCTTTCGAATCAGGTGGTGGAAGAAGTAAATTCGCATTTTCCTGAAATGGTTTTCGAAACAATTATCAGCCGAAATGTGAGATTGAGTGAAGCACCAAGTTTTGGTGAAAGTATTCTGATGTATGACGCCGAAAGTAAAGGTGCGATACAGTATATTCAGTTGGCAGAAGAGGTTCTTCTGAAAAACGAAGGAAAAAAGAAAAACAGAAAAAAAGAGAAAGTTGAAAGATAAGAAAAGAGCAATGGGAAGAGGGCTGGGAGCAATCCTGAGTTCTGAATCCAAAGTTTCCATAAATTCTGCAACCGATGCTGGAGCAGACAAATTAGTTGGCAATATTGTTGAGATTTCGCTAGAAGACATTTATCCAAACGCAACTCAGCCAAGAACTTATTTTGACGAGAAAGCCCTGAACGACTTAGCGCAGTCCATCAAAAATCTTGGAGTAATTCAACCGATTACTTTAAGGAAAGACGGCAGCCGTTTCGAAATTATTTCCGGTGAAAGACGTTTCCGCGCATCAAAAATTGCTGGCTTAAAATCAATTCCGGCGTATATCCGATTGGTGAACGATCAGGAACTGCTTGAAATGGCTTTGGTTGAAAACATTCAGCGTGAAGACCTTGACGCGATTGAAGTGGCTTTAACTTATCAAAGATTATTAGATGAAATCGGGATGACGCAGGAAAACCTTAGCCAAAGAGTAGGAAAGGAAAGAAGCACGATTACCAATTCTATCCGTTTGCTGAGACTGTCTCCGGATGTTCAGAATTCCATAAGAAGTGGTGAAATTTCTGCCGGACACGGACGCGCGATTCTAAGTTTGGATACCGAAGAATTACAGCAGAAACTTTTCGAGGAAATCATCAAAAAGCAGCTGAACGTGAGACAGTCTGAGCTCACTGCGAACGTTCTGAAAAATCCAAAACCTGCTTCTACAAGAACCAAAGCACAACTTTCGAACGAATACAAAAAAGCACAGAAAAAGCTTTCGGATATTCTGGACGTAAAAGTTGAAATAAAAACTGCCGCCAATGGCAAGAAAGGGAAAATCGTTCTCGATTTTAAAAATCAGGACGAACTGGAAAGCATCCTTTCTCATTTCAAATAAATATGAAGAAATTATTTTCCATATTCCTTTTTGTGGTTTCGGCTTCGGTTTTTTCGCAGATTGAGAAAAAAGACACCATTCAGGTAGAACATCATCCAACGGATACGATTTCTATAAAACCACAGTCGGAAGTGCAGGTTCTTGCAGAAATTGAAGAGGATAATGCTCCGTTGGTAAAACCAAAATACAGCCCTACAAAAGCAGGATTATATTCTGCAGTTTTGCCCGGTCTTGGACAATACTACAACAGAAAATACTGGAAAATCCCAATTGTTTGGGGAGGCATCGGAACCGGTGTTGGCGTCACGCTTTGGAACGACAAGCAATACAAACGCTATCGAGATGCTTACGTTGCAGAGTTAAACGGATTGCCACACGAATTTTCCGATATTCCCGGAATTACCAAAGAAGCACTTGGTAGAACGCAGGACCGTGTGAAGCGTCAGCGCGATTATTCGATTGCGGTTACCGGTTTGGTTTATATTTTAAACATTATGGATGCTGTAGTTGATGCGCATCTTTACGAGCAGCGAAACGACCCTGATTTAGCCATAAAACCAACGGTAATCTATGATGAATATGGTAAACAGATGGCAAAAGCAGGATTGAGTTTCAATTATAAATTTTAAAAATATTCAGTTAAAATCTGAATCAAACGATATGAAAATAGCATTGGTCGGTTACGGAAAAATGGGCAAAATCATTGATGAAATTGCGACGAAAAGAGGTCACGAAGTTGTTGCGAGGCTCAATGAAACGCCTTCCGCAGAAAACTTAAACAATCCGGATGTGATGATTGAATTCTCGCAGCCGGAAGTGGCTTTCAACAATATAAAGACCTGTCTGGAAAACAATATTCCGGTGGTTTGCGGTACAACTGGCTGGCTTCATCAGAAACCGGAAGTTGAAAAAATCGCAGAGGAAAAAGGTTCTGCATTTTTATATGGTTCAAACTTCAGTTTGGGCGTAAATCTGTTTTTTGCATTGAACGAACAGTTAGCTAATCTGATGAAGAACTTTGATGAATACGGTATTCAGCTGGAAGAAATTCATCACACGCACAAGAAAGATGCTCCGAGTGGAACCGCTATTTCGATTGCTGAAGGAATCATTAAAAACAATCCAAAATATAACGCCTGGAAACTTCACGAAACTGAAAATGACCAAATCGGAATTTTTGCCATCCGTGAAGACGAAGTTCCCGGAACGCACAGTGTCTATTACCGTTCGGAAGTAGATGAAATTGAAATAAAGCACACGGCTTTCAACCGAAACGGATTTGCTTTGGGTGCTGTAATTGCTGCAGAATGGATTCAGGGGAAAAAAGGAAACTTCACCATGAAGGATGTTCTCGGACTGTAACAAACTTTTATTAAAATAAACTAATTGATTGAAATTGTCATTCTGAACCGAGTGAAGAAAGGCAGAAATAAAATAATATGAATTATTTCGTTATTTATACCGGTTATGTTCTCATCCTTTCTGTATTGATGGGAATTTCCACCTGGAAACTTTTCAAAAAAATGGGATACAATCCGCTTTTAGCTTTCGTCCCTTTTTATAATTATTATATTGTTCTAAAAGAAACCAATCATTCGAAATGGTGGACAATTTTGTCTTATCTGCCGATTGTCGGACCGATTATGATGACGGTTTTCCATCTTTTCCTGATGGATAAATTTGGTAAGAACACATTGGTTCAAAAACTCCTGACGATATTTCTGCCGTTCATTTATATGGCAACTGTTAACTACGGTAAAGATGTAGAAATCGCTGAGCCTGAATTTTTATTACCGGGCGAGGAACCTGAAAAAAAGAAAGAAACTTTCCTTGGCTCTATTACGTTTGCGGTAGTTTTTGCAACGATTATTCACGTGTTTATGACACAGCCTTTCGGTATTCCGACAGGTTCAATGGAAAGAACGATGCTTGTGGGAGATTTCCTTTTTGTAAATAAGCTGAACTACGGTTTCAGAATGCCAATGCGTCCTTTGGCAATTCCTTTTTTACAGGGAACGATAAAAGATACCGGAATGAAAGGCAATCCGAAAGACGATCCAAAATCGTATGTGGAAGCTGTAAAACTGCCATATTTCCGTTTTCCGGGTTGGGAAAAACCGGAGAGAAATGACATCGTAGTATTCAATTATCCAGATGATTCAGTTCACGTTGCGATTGACAGAAAAGACCCTTACGTAAAAAGACTGGCAGCGCAACCCGGAGATGTCATTGAGTTCAAAGCCGGAAAAATGTTTATCAACGGAAAACCGGAAGTAAGAATGGGCGATGCTGAAGTTCAGCACGCTTATACGGTTGCAACTGGTTCGCAATTGGACGTTCCTGCTCTTTATGAAATTTACGGATTCCTTCCTGTGGAAGAACTTCAGACTCAAAACGGATTTTTATACAATTTCCAGGGTCTTACAGATAAAACTGCCAAAGAAATTAAAGAACTTCCACAGGTGATTTCAATGGAAGAGGTTGTTGATCAGCAGGGAAGAGCAGCACTGAATAAATATCCATTAACGGCAGACGGACAGCTGGTTAGAGATCAGTATGGATATGCCGTTCCTTCAGAAAAAGTAAATGTTTCATCTAGTATTTTCCCGATTAATAAACCTTGGAATACGGATTGGTACGGACCACTTCAGATTCCGAAAAAGGGAGATGTGATTACACTTACACCGGAAAATTTACCAACTTATGAAAGACTGATTTCCGTTTACGAAGGCAATACTTTTGAAAACAAAACCGGAAAATTTTTCATCAACGGACAGGAAACCAATCAGTACACCATCAAATACGATTATTATATGATGATTGGTGATAACCGTGATGCTTCTTTGGACGGAAGGTATTTTGGCTTCGTTCCGGAAACACACATCGTTGGAAAACCGATGTTCACCTGGATGAGTCTTCAGGGCGCGTTTGCAGATACAGGTTCGAGTTATCAGGCGCCGTTTAAAGTGCGTTGGGACAGGATGTTCAAAGGAACCAATACTGGCGAACTTCACAAAACTTCGTACTGGTGGGTGGCGGTTTTAATCCTTGTTTTGTTTTTCGGATGGGATTATTTCGTAAAAATTTTCAGGAAAAAAGAAGAATAATCATAACGCAATTTTGATTTATTATAATATAGAACGGGCGTTTTGCCCGTTTTTTTGAATTAAAACAATGTCTAAATATTAATGAAAGTATTATTACCCATATTTTACCTTCCGCCCATTTCATGGTTTTCGGTTTTTTTGAATGATGAAACTGAAATCTTATTTGAGCAGTTTGAACATTTCCCAAAACAGACTTACCGTAACCGAACCAATATTTACGGTGCTAACGGAAAACTTTCACTTATTATTCCTATAAAACATACCGGAAAAAGAGTATTGAACGAAATTGAAATCTCTTACGCAGAAGACTGGCAAAACCTTCACTGGAAGTCTATAAGAACCGCTTATCAAAGTTCGCCTTACTTTGAATTTTATGAAGACCGGCTGAAAAAGATCTATGATTCAGAGGAAAAATCACTGTTAAAATTTAATCTGGAAGCATTAAGAATTATTCTTGAAATCCTGAAAACAGAAAAGGCATATTCTTTGAATAATGAATATATCAAATTGCCTGAAGAAACAGACATGAGAGAAAAATTCTCAGCAAAACAGGAGTCGGAGTTTGAAATGGAAGAATATTATCAGACATTTTCAGATAAACATGGTTTTATGAAGGATTTATCAATTCTCGATTTGCTTTGTAACAAAGGGCCTGAAAGTTTAACTTATATAAAAAATATTAATATCAATTTATAACAAAATATGAAAAAACTGTTTATTTCTGCAGCGTTTCTTGTAGGATTTGGTTGGTTCTCTGCGCAGACAGAAGCTGTTGCCTTGGATCCAATGAAGGATAAAGATTTAATGACGTGGTATCACAAAGATTTCTCAGCGACCAACGTTTATGGAGTAAATACTCAAAATGCGTACAAATATCTTGAATCGAAAGGATTGAAACCTAAAACGGTTGTCGTAGGTGTTTTAGACAGCGGTGTTGAAGTGGACCATCCCGGACTTTTGAAAAATATGTGGAGAAATCCAAATGAAGTTCCGGGCAACGGAAAAGATGACGACGGAAACGGTTACATCGACGATATCCATGGATGGAATTTTATGGGTAGCAAGAAAGGCGATATCGACGTTGACAATATGGAGGTAACAAGAGTGGTGAAAAAATACAAACCACTTTTCGAAGGTGCCAACTCTGTTGAAAACAAAGCAAATCAGGCAAAAATGCCGGAAGAGTTTGCAATGTATATGAAATCTAAAGAGATTTTCACAAAAAAACTGACCGAAGCACAACAGGGAAATCAGCTTTACACAAAAATCCAAAGTTTGATTCCAACGATGATGAAAATGCTTAACGGCAGAACTTTAACCAAAGAAAATCTTGCAGGAATTAAACCGACAAATCAAGATGAAGCAATGGCAGCACAGGTTTTGATGAGTATTTCTTCAGATCCTAGTTTTGCCGGAAAACCTGCGGTTGAGGTTGAGAAAAACCTTAAAGAACAAATGAAGGAAGCTTTGGATTATTATGGTCCGCAAGCAACAAAACAATACAACCTTGATTTTGATCCTAGAGCAGAATTAGTAGGCGACGATTACGAAAACTATTCTGAAAAGCACTATGGTAACAACCATTACGAAGGTCCTGATGCTGAGCACGGAACGCACGTTGCCGGTATTATCGCAGGATACCCTCAAGGAACTGAAAATCAGTATGGTGTAGCTTATAAAGTTGCAAAAATTATGACGGTAAGAACCGTTCCTGATGGTGACGAAAGAGATAAAGACGTAGCAAACTCCATACGTTATGCAGTTGACAACGGCGCTAAAATTCTGAATATGAGTTTTGGTAAGCCGGTTTCTCCTGGAAAGAATGTGGTTTGGGATGCCTTTAAATACGCGGAAAGTAAAGGTGTGTTATTGGTAAAAGCAGCCGGAAACGAAAATGAAGATATTGCTGAACACCAATATTTTCCATCCAATTTTAAAAATGTTGCCGATGAAAAACCGTTCATCAACAACATGATTGTGGTTGGTGCAAGCACAAAAGATCCTGAATTCCTTAGAGCAAGTTTCTCAAACTTCAATGGAAAAATGGTAGATATTTTTGCACCGGGACATGATATTTATGCACCGGTACCTGATGCGAAATACAAATACAATCAGGGAACTTCAATGGCATCGCCAGTGGTAGCAGGAGGAGCAGCAGTGCTTTTAGCATACATGCCAAATCTTACTCCGGCACAGATTATTGAGTCCTTGGTAAATACAGCAAATAAATCTACGATTAATGCGATGTTGCCGACCAATACCAACAACCGTTTCGATCTTATCTCGAGAGCAGGTGGTGTAATGGATTTAAGAAAAGCTGCGGAGTATGCATTTACAAATTTTTATAAAGCTCCGGCTATAACAAAAGCCCCGCTGAGAAAATCCACCGCAGTGAAGAAGAAATCTACAACTGTAAAAAAATATCCGGTAAGAAGAAAGTAATTTAAATTTTACTTAAAATAGAATGAAAGTCCGAATTTATCGGACTTTTTTTGTAACTTCATAAATATGGCACGGTTTTGAATATTATTAAATCATAAGTCAAAAAACAACGTTATGAAAAATGTTTTACTTGCAGGAATTATCGGTGCCGCACTTACCGTTTCCTGTTCTACAGCAAAAACTGCACAACAAAACAGAGCAGAATTTCTAAAACTGAAAGGCGACTGGGAAATGACCTCAGTGAATTACGATAAAGGATATATTGTAAAACCTTTCGATGAAGGTGCGGATGCACAGTGTTTCGTTGGAAGCCATTGGAAGCTTATTCCAAACAACAACACCGGCTCTTATACTTTGGATGGTGACGGAGCGTGTCCTTCTTTAACGCAACCAATTAGTTTTCACGTTGAGAATGGAGATACTTTCAAATTCAAAAAACTACAGGAAGGTGTAAAAGCAAAAGCAGTTGTTTCGGGATATGCACTTAGACTGATTAATCAGACAACGGACCAGTTCAGCCTTGAGCAGAATATTCCTGTTGACGGAAGAAATCTGAGAGTGGTTTACAATTTCCAAAGAACAGCAGCACAATAATTTTTAATTCAATAAAAATCTAAATATGAAACTTTTTAATAAGACAAACATTGGAGCATTGCTTTTTTCATCAGCTTTGGTATTAACGAGCTGTGAGGCAGTGCAAAACGCAAACAACCAACAGAAGGGAACCGTAATTGGAGCCGCTGCAGGAGCAGTAATTGGAGGTGTTTTGGGTAATAATGTAGGAAAAGGAGGTAACGCACCTCAGGGAGCAGTTCTTGGTGGTGTTGTTGGTGGCGTTGTTGGTAATGTTATCGGTGCCAAAATGGATAAGCAGGCTAAAGAAATTAAAGAAACTTTGCCAGGTGCAGAAGTTGAAAGAGTAGGAGAAGGTATTAAAGTTACTTTACCTGAAAGCATCGTAAACTTTGCATTCGACAAGTCTGATCTTACACCTACAGCAAAAGCAAACCTTGATAAACTTTCTGAAGTTCTAAAAAATAATCCTGATACGAATATCAATATCTACGGACATACGGACAGCAGAGGAACTGACGAGTACAACCAGGGACTTTCTGAAAGAAGAGCAGCTTCTGTAAAGAGCTATCTGATTTCTAAAGGAGTAGCTTCAAGCAGAATGTTTACAATGGGATTGGGTGAGAAAGAACCTGTTGCTTCTAACGAAACAGATGCAGGAAGAGCACAGAACAGACGTGTGGAATTTGCAATTACTGCAAATGAAGAGATGATTAAAGATGCTCAACAGGAAATTCAGCACTAAATCAAATTAAACTATAAATAAATGGAAACCGCCTTCAAAAGGCGGTTTTCTGTTTGTTGGAGATCACGAAATAATGTGAAAATTTTTCGCAAATAATTATGTATTTTTGTTACTGAATTTAAACACATTAATGACGAAATACCTTAAACTTCTCAGAGTTGAACAATGGGTGAAAAACCTGTTTGTATTTCTGCCTCTATTTTTTTCGGGAAAATTTATCGACGGTAATCTGTTTCTGCAGAGTGTTTATGCGTTTTTCGTTTTTTCGTTTATATCGAGTTCCATCTATATCATCAACGATTACTCGGATATTGAATCCGACCGAAAGCATCCTGAAAAGAAAAACCGTCCTTTGGCAAGTGGAGCGATTTCGAAACCATCAGCCATTGTTATTTTCATTTTGCTGCTGCTTTTAGTGGGATTACTTTTTGTATTTGGAGAATATTATTTTAATATCAACATTTGGAAATTTGCAGTCATCATCGGTCTTTACTTTGTGATGAATCTATTTTACACATTCCGTTTAAAACATGTTGCGATAATCGATGTATGCATCATTGCCATTGGATTCGTCCTCAGAATAATGGCAGGTGGTTACGCAACTGGAATTCCGATTTCGCAGTGGGCGATAATCCTTACCTTCATTTTGGCACTCGTTTTAGCTTTGGGTAAAAGAAGAGGTGAATTGATTAATGCACAGATTTCGGGTAGAACAAGAAGAGCTTTAGATGGATACAACGTGCAGTTTGCGGATATTGCACTTTCGATTTCGGTAACTATCGGAATTATTTCCTATCTCATGTACACCGTGCAGCCGGAAGTTCAGGAAAAATTTGGAAGAAAAATATTTTATACATTCATATTTGTTGTCTTTGCGTTCCTGCGGTATTTGCAGCAGACTTTAGTTTATAATAAAACCGAGTCGCCAACCAAAATAGTGTATAAAGATCGCTATATTCAGATTACCATTATTTTATGGATGTTAAGCTTTGTTTTCCTCATTTATGAAAACTATTTAATGAAGTAGATATGAAGCAGAATTTTACTCAATCGGTTACAAACTGGGGAAATTTTCCTGTTGTTGAAAAGGAAATACGGTCGGAAGATTCAGTTCAAAAAATCAGAGAGTTTGTAAAAAATAATAACGAAATAATTGCCAGGGGGAATGGGAGATGCTACGGCGATGCTGCTCTTGGCGAGACCATTTTTTCGACTAAAAGACTCAATAAATTCATCAGTTTCGACCGTTTAAATGGCGTGATTGAATGCGAATCGGGAGTTTTACTTTCAGAAATTCTTGAGGTAACAGTTCCGCAGGGATATTTTCTTTCAATAACTCCTGGAACAAAATTTATTACCGTTGGCGGTGCCATTGCATCGGATGTTCATGGAAAAAATCATCATGCAGAGGGCTGTTTCTCGGAAAGCGTGGTTGAATTTTCTTTAATGAATGAAAAGGGAGAAGTGTTGAAATGTTCCCGTGAGGAAAATTCAGATTTATTTTGGGCAACAGTTGGTGGAATGGGACTTACGGGAATTATTCTTTCAGCAAAGCTTAATCTTAAAAATATTGAATCGGTTTACATCCGTCAGGAAAGTATAAAAGCCGAAAATCTGGATGAAATTTTCAAACTCTTTGATGAAAGTGAATCCTGGACTTATAATGTGGCGTGGATCGATTGCCTGCAGAAAGGTAAAAATATCGGCCGTTCTATTCTGATGAGAGGTGAACATGCGCTTCGAGCAGAATTGCCTGTAAACCTTCAGAAAGAACCTTTAAGACTGAAGAAAAAACCAATGCCAACAGTTCCGTTTTATTTTCCGGGATTTGTGTTGAATAACCTTACAGTAAAAATTTTCAACTGGCTGTATTTTGGTAAGCAAAGAGCAAAAGAAGTTAAAAATTTCGTGGATTACGAATCGTTTTTTTATCCGTTGGATGTTGTGAACGATTGGAATAAAATATACGGAAAAGGTGGTTTTATCCAATATCAGATGGTAATTCCGAAGGAAAAAGGAAAAGAAGGAATGAAGAAAATTCTGGAAACCATCGCGCACAGCGGCAACGGTTCTTTTCTCGCTGTCCTAAAACTTTTCGGTAAAAATAATCCTCAGGCATACAACTCGTTTCCATTTGAAGGATACACGCTCGCGTTGGATTTTAAAGTAAATTCAAAACTTAAAAATTTAGTTGAAAAACTCGATAATATTGTGGAAGAATTTGGTGGAAGAATTTATCTTACCAAAGATTGTATGAGCAAATCTTCGCTCACGAATTATCTGAAAAATGTAGATAATCCGAAGTTTGTTTCACTTCAGCACAAACGTATCATTCAGAATAATTAACTCAGAACTTATGATCATACTTGGCAGCAATTCGGAAGTAGCTCAGGCATTTGTAGAAAAAGTTTTGAGCGAAGGTGAAAAATTTGAAACCGTTTTTCTCTATACATCAAACGTTGAAACTACTGAGAAATTTTCAAAACATCTGGAGGTAAAATATCTGCAGAACAGCAAAGTTATTCATCTTGATTTGCTTAAAGGTTTCAGCAACAGTATTTTTGAAAATGTAAATTCCAATCTGGTTTTCTGTGCGACAGGATATCTTGGTGAAGGGACAGAAGAAGGGCTCTACGACAATAAGAATACAGAGAAAATCATTGATATCAATTACGCAAAACTTATTCCGGTAATCAATCATTTTGCACAGAGGATGGAGGCAAGAAGAGGCGGAACAATTATTGCACTGTCATCGGTTGCCGGCGACAGAGGAAGGCAGAGTAATTTCATTTACGGTTCTGCAAAGGCAGGATTTACGGCATATTTGAGTGGATTGCGAAATTATCTTTTCGACAAAAGAGTTCATGTGCTTACCGTAAAACCCGGATTTATGGCGACAAAAATGACAGAAGGTCTGCCATTGAATCCAAAACTGACGGCCACTCCAAAACAGGCGGCGAACAGCATATATAAAGCTTATAAAAACAGAAAGAATGTGGCTTATGTTCTTCCCATCTGGTGGCTGATAATGCTAATAATAAAACATATTCCTGAATTTATTTTTAAGAAACTGAAACTGTAAAACGCTTATAAAGTCGAACCCGAACCTCGGGACTCGTATCTCGAAACTCTTACAAAATGAAGAAGTTGTATTGCTTTGATTTCGACGGAACCTTAACCTACAAAGACACGATGTTTTTGTATTTAAAATTTTATAATCCAAAGCGGTTTTATTTTCAGTTTGCAAAGCACACACCGTTGTTCGTTCTTTTAAAATTAAATCTTCTCGACGCTGAAAAAGTAAAAAAAAGTTTTATTTCATCCATTTTAAAAGGAGAAAAAAAAGATCGGATTGAAAGAAAGTCTCAACGTTTTTTTGATGAAAATTATCCGGAAATCTTCAGGCGAAATGCTCTCGATTTTATTGAAAACAGAGATCAGGAAAAAACAGACAGTCTGATTGTTTCGGCATCGTTGGATATCTGGGTGAAACCTTTTGCTGAGAAACTTGGCATTAAACTTCTTTCAACCGAAGCTGAATTTGTGGATGATGTTTTTACAGGAAATTTCAGCACAAAAAACTGTAACGGGGAAGAAAAAGTATCTCGGATAAAAGAGGAAATAAAAGAAAAAAAATACGATAAAATAATAGCTTTCGGGGACACTTCCGGCGACAAACCAATGCTTGAATTTGCAGATGAAAGTCATTTTAAATTTTTTCATTAATTTGCAATGCCGTAAATAAGACTTCTGAAGCCGACGTAAACATCGGTTTTTTTTGGTCAAAAAATCTAAAAGTAAAAAGAAAGTAAAAAAAGTAAAAAGTAGTAATGAATAAGAGAATTTATCTGGACAATGCCGCAACAACTCCCGTAGAAAACGAAGTAATTGAAGCAATGGTAGAGGCTATGAAAACGGGTTTTGGGAACCCTTCATCTACGCACAGTGTGGGGCAGCAGGCAAAATCCATGATTGAAGGAGTAAGAAGAAAAGTTGCCGATTATCTGAAAGTTCAGCCCGGAGAAATCGTATTTACTTCCTGTGGTACGGAGTCCAACAATATGGTTATAAAATCTGCGGTTACGCATCATGGGGTGGAAAGAATCATCACTTCACCAATTGAGCACAAATGTGTGGCAGAAGCAGTTCGTGATGCGAAAACAAGAAAAGGAGCTGAAGTCGTTTATATTCGTCCTGAAAAAAATGGGGATATCAGTCTGGAGAAGTTAGGAGAGCTTTTGAAAGCTTCGGATAAGAAAACTTTGGTTTCACTAATGCACGCCAATAATGAGATCGGAAACCTTTTAGATATTGAGAAAGTAGGAGAGTTGTGCAAAAAATATAATGCATTATTCCACTCCGATACAGTGCAGACCATAGGTCATTTGGATGTAGATTTCTCTAAAATTAATATCGATTTTGCATCATGCAGCGCACATAAATTTCATGGTCCAAAAGGAGCAGGATTTACTTACATCAGAAAATCTTCGAGAATAAAACCTATACTTTTAGGTGGAAGCCAGGAAAGAGAATTGAGAGCCGGAACTGAAAACGTTGCCGGAATCGTAGGCTTAGGAAAGGCGCTTGAACTTTCGATGGAAAACCTGGAGAAATATTCTTCGCATATTCAGGAGGTAAAAGCTTATACAGCTCAGAAATTAACGGAAAAAATTCCTGGAATTAAATTCAATGGTCGTTCTGCTGAACAAGGAACAAGTCTTTATACCGTGTTAAGCGCATTGCTTCCTTTTAAAAATCCTTTGATTGGACTTCAGCTGGATATGAAAGGCATTGCAGTTTCACAGGGAAGTGCATGCTCGTCGGGCGCAGCAAAACCTTCAATGGTTATGATGATGGTTCTTGAAGATGATGAACTTGAAAACTGTACTCCGCTTAGAATTTCTTTCAGTCATCATACATCAAAAGAAGATATTGACTATTTTGCCGATGCTTTGGAGGAAATCTATCACTCGATGCAGATAGAAAAAACAAATGCATAACATAGATGCGTTTTTAGTTGAAATTGGAACCGAATTTGTTACCTTTGCATATATAAATTAGAAAAAAATGGCATTAGAAATTACAGACAACACGTTTAAAGAAACGGTATTAGATTCAGATAAGCCGGTATTGGTAGATTTTTGGGCAGTATGGTGCGGACCTTGCCGTATGCTTGGACCAATCATTGAGGAAGTTGCAGCCGATTTTGAAGGAAAAGCAATCGTAGGGAAAGTAGATGTTGATAACAATCAGCAGGTTTCTATCGACTACGGAATTCGTAACATTCCTACAGTTTTGATTTTCAAAAACGGTGAGGTTGTAGATAAAATCGTAGGTGTAGCACCAAAAGAAGTAATTGCTGAGAAACTTTCTGCTCATTTGTAGAAAAAAATATACTGAAAATGAATGTCTTCCGCAGTGGAAGACATTTTTTTTGAAAATAGTTTGCAAAATCTCATAAAAGTTGTATTTTTGCACTCACGAAAAAGAAAGACGTTCTTTTAATTTTTTGATCCGGTAGTTCAGTTGGTTAGAATACCTGCCTGTCACGCAGGTGGTCGCGGGTTCGAGTCCCGTCCGGATCGCAATTACAAAATTTAGACAACAACTACTGATCCGGTAGTTCAGTTGGTTAGAATGCCGCCCTGTCACGGCGGAGGTCGCGGGTTCGAGTCCCGTCCGGATCGCAATTATTACAACAAAGTAATACAAAATGCTGTAAAATGTAGGTTTTACGGCATTTTTTGTTTTGTGCTGCTACCAAAGAGTATCAAAAACACACAAATCTTTAGTGACCTATTCGGTGACCTGTCACCAAGGTTGAAAATAGGTCACTGAAAGATTGGAAAACCACCTGTTCAACAGGCTTTTCAGAAATTGAAAATCTTGTAATCAGGTTCAGTTTAGATTAGTTTTAACTCTTAAAAGTGACACATTATGAACCAATCCTTCAACCTGCTTTTTTATGTGAAGAAAGCAAAGATTAATTCTCAGGGTGAAGCACCAATCTATCTCCGTATTACTATTGACGGAAAGGTGAGCGAAATAAGCACAAAAAGATGTGTTAAGCCAGCGCAATGGAATTCTCAAGGGCAGAAAGTTACCGGCAATACAGAATCGATTAAATCGCTTAATTTCTACCTCAAAACATTCGAACAGAAAGTTTATGATGCTTACCATCTCTTGATGAAAGATAATTCATTCATTACAACTGAACTTTTAAAAAATGAACTCCTGGGTAAAGAAATCAAAAAACGGACGTTTATTCCCATTTTTAAAGACCATAACAGCCGTATGGAAGCGTTGGTGGGAAAAGAGTATGCTAAAGGTACATTAACCCGATACAATACCTGTTTAAGCCACACTCAAGAATTTTTAAAATGGAAATTCAACACTTCAGACATAGATATTAAAAAGATTGATTATGCTTTCCTTAATGATTTTGAATTCTATCTGCGTACAGAGAAATCCTGTAATAACAATTCTGCAGTAAAGTATTTGAAAAACTTTGGAAAAATCATAAGAATTTGCCTGGCGAATGGTTGGCTGGATAAAGATCCTTACTTAAACTATCATTCTAAATTTAATGAGGTTACCAGAGTGTTCCTCAATGAAAAAGAACTTCAGAAAATTGCTAACAAAGATTTTAAGAATGAAAGGCTATCATTAGTGCGGGATATTTTTCTTTTCAGTTGTTATACTGGTCTTGCTTATATTGATACACAAAAACTGACTCATAACAATATCAATCTTGGATTAGACGGCAACAAATGGATTTTTACCAATCGTCAGAAAACAAAAACTACTTCCAATATCCCTCTTTTGCCTCAAGCAGAATATATTATTGATAAGTATAAAGAGAATAAAACTTGCCTGAATACAGGAAGATTACTTCCGGTTCTTTCCAATCAGAAAATGAATGCTTATCTCAAAGAAATCGCTGATTTATGTGGAATAAATAAAGAATTGACTTATCACATTGCCAGACATACTTTTGCTACGACAATAACCTTATCTAACGGTGTTTCTATTGAAAGTGTGAGCAAAATGCTTGGCCATAAGAGCATAAAAACAACACAACACTATGCTAAAATTTTGGATAAGAAAGTGAGCGAAGATATGAATAATTTAATATTAACTCTCAACAAAAAGAAAGTAACGGATAATCCGAGTAAAAAACTCGGCACGTAGCCGAGTTTTTTATTTCAAAAGAATTCTTAAACTTTCCAATGATGTTATAACTGTTTTGTCGTTTAGTAAATGTTGTAGTTGTCCTTATATTTGTTTTCAATGTAATTAATAAAACATTAAGTGGTGGGGAGTTAATACTTGGCTTAAGTATTTATGAAAAACTCTAAAAATTTAGGGCAGTCTTTGCTATTTTTAATCTCTTCAACATATTATTTAAATATGAATACTGAATTTAATGGAAGTAATTTTTATGTTCTTGATTGTAAGAATGAAGACGATATGTATGTCTTCAAACAAACTCGGACAAATATCATTAATTTCTTAAGGAGGATTTG